>DATJXO010000048.1:0-10216 GCA_035500055.1 Burkholderiales bacterium
TTTTGTTTCGGCGCGATGTAAAAGTACGTCATCACCGGCTTGCTGATCTGGATCCCGCTCGTCATCACGCTGTGGGTGCTGAAGCTGATCGTCGACGTGGCTGACCAGAGCCTGCTGTACCTGCCGGCGAAGTGGCAGACCGAGGCGCTGTTCGGCGTCCACATCCCCGGGCTCGGCGTGGTGCTGACTCTGGTGATCGTGTTCCTCACCGGGGTCTTCGCCACCAATCTTCTCGGTGCGCGCCTAGTCGCCTTCGGCAACGCGCTGCTGCACCGCATCCCGGTGGTGCGCTCGATCTACCCGAGCGTCAAGCAGATTTCCGACACGTTGTTCTCCTCCAGCGGCCAGGCATTCCGCAAAGCGCTGCTGGTGCGGTGGCCGCACGCCGACATGTGGACGATCGCGTTCATGACCGGGATCCCGGGAGGCGACGTGGCGAATCACTTGCCCGCCGACAGCGTCAGCGTCTACGTGCCGACCACGCCCAACCCGACCGGCGGCTACTTCGTCATGGTCGCGCGCAAGGACGTGATCGAGCTCGACATGTCGGTCGACGAGGCCTTGAAGTACATCATCTCGATGGGCGTGGTGCCGCCCAACGGGCGATGAAGCGCGCATGAGCATGCGCAGCCACTATTGCGGCGAGCTGTCTGCCGCGCTGGTCGGCTCGAGCGTGACGCTCGCCGGCTGGGCGCACCGGCGCCGGGATCACGGCGGCGTGATCTTCATCGACCTGCGCGACCGGGACGGGCTGGCCCAGGTGGTGTGCGACCCGGACCGGCCGGAGGCGTTTCGCGCTGCCGACCGGGTGCGCGCCGAGTACGTGCTGCGCATCACCGGCACCGTGCGGGCGCGGCCCGCCGGTACCGCGAACTCCAACCTGAGCTCGGGCGAGGTGGAAGTGCTGGCGCACGAGGTCGAAGTGCTGAATCCCTCCGTGCCGCCGCCGTTCCAGCTGGATGAGGAGGGCCTCTCGGAGACGGTGCGGCTCGAGCACCGCATCCTCGACCTGCGGCGCGAGCCGATGCAGCGCAACCTGCGGCTGCGGCACCGTGCGGCACGCGCGGCGCGCGCGTATCTCGACCAGCACGGCTTCGTCGATATCGAGACCCCCTTCCTGTACAAATCGACGCCCGAGGGCGCGCGCGAGTTCCTGGTGCCCTCGCGGCTGCACGACGGGCAGTTCTACGCGCTGCCGCAGAGCCCGCAGCTGTTCAAGCAGATGCTGATGATCGCGGGCTTCGATCGCTACTACCAGATCGTCAAGTGCTTCCGCGACGAGGACCTGCGGGCCGACCGCCAGCCCGAGTTCACGCAGATCGACGTCGAGACTTCGTTCCTCGGCGAGGAGGCGATCCGCGAGCTGATGGAGGGCCTCGCGCGGCACCTGTTCCGCGAGGCGCTCGGCGTCGCGCTGCCGCAGCCGTTCCCGGTGATGCGCTACGACGAGGCGATGCGCGACTACGGTGTCGACAAGCCCGACCTGCGCGTGCCGCTCAGGCTCGTCGAGCTCACCGACGTCGTGAAGGACGTCGAGTTCAAGGTGTTCTCCGGCCCGGCCAACGCGCGCGGCGGCCGCGTCGCGGCGTTGCGTGTACCCGCCGGCGGCGCGCTCACCCGCGGCGAGATCGACGCGCATACCGACTACGTGAGAGGCCTGGGCGCCAAGGGCCTCGCCTGGATCAAGGTGAACGAGGCGGCCCGCGGCGCCGAGGGGCTGCAGTCGCCGATCGTGAAGAACCTGCACGCTCGGGCGCTCGCCACCATCCTCGAGAGGTCCGGCGCGACGGACGGCGACCTGATCTTCTTCGGCGCGGACAAGGCGGAGATCTGCAACGCCAGCCTCGGCGCCTTGCGCCAGAGAATCGGCCACCAGCGCGGCCTGGCCGAGGCCGGCTGGCGGCCGCTCTGGGTAGTCGACTTCCCGATGTTCGAGTTCGACGAGGAATCGAAGGAGTGGCGTGCGCGCCACCATCCCTTCACCAGCCCGAAGGACGGGCACGAGGCGTTCATGGAGGCCGAGCCGGGACGCGCCTACGCCAAGGCCTACGACCTGGTGCTGAACGGCTGGGAAGTCGCCGGCGGTTCGGTCCGCATACACCGCGCCGAGGTCCAGGAGCAGGTATTCCGGGCGCTGAAGATCTCCAGAGAGGAGCAGCGCGCGAAGTTCGGCTTCCTGCTCGACGCGCTGCAGTACGGGGCGCCGCCGCACGGCGGCATCGCGTTCGGCTTCGACCGGCTGGTGGCGCTGATGGCCGGCGTCGAGGCGATCCGCGACGTAATCGCGTTTCCCAAGACGCAGCGCGGCCAGGACCTCGTCACCGGAGCGCCCTCGCCGGTCGCCGAGCGCCAGCTGCGCGAGCTGCACATCCGGCTGCGCAATCCGCAGCCGCAGTGAGGCTCGCCGGCGCGCTTCTCGCGCTCGCCTTCTCCCTGTGCGCCTTCGGCCTTGCCGCGGGCGAGATCGCGCAGCAGGACCTGCCGAGAGAGGCGGTAGACGTCATCGCGCTGATCGGAAGGGGCGGCCCGTTCCCGTATGCGCGCGACGGCGCCGTGTTCGGCAACCGCGAGCGGCGCCTGCCGCCGCATGCACGCGACTGGTACCGCGAGTACACCGTGCCGACGCCGGGCGCGCGCGATCGCGGCGCGCGGCGCATCGTCGCCGGGCGCGATGGTACGCTGTACTACACCGACGATCACTACCGGACGTTCCACCGAATCGTGCAGCGGCGAGGACCGTGAGCAAGCTCTTGCAGCGCCTGAGCGACGCGTCGAAATCGGGCGTCTACCGGGCTTCCCGCAGCGACCAGATCCTCGATGCGTGCCGCGGCAGCGGGCTCGGCATCCACCGCGTGCAGCTGGAGGGCGTCGCGGGCAGGGACGCGCTCATGGACAGGTTCGCCGGCGCGCTGGCGCTGCCGGGCTGGTTCGGCCGGAACTGGGACGCGCTGGAGGATTGTCTCTGCGACCTGTCGTGGACGGCCGCGGACGGCCACGTGCTGCTCATCGAGGGCTCGGGCGGCCTGCCGGCCGACGAGCGCGGCATCCTGCTCGAGGTGCTCGGCGCGGCGGCGGCCTACTGGGCCGGGCGCGGCCGGTCGTTTTTCGCGGTGCTGGTGGACGGCCCGCCGGAGCTTCGCGCGCTCTACCGGGAAGGCCCATGACGCCGAAGCTGCCCGTCTCGGTGCTGGTGCTGGTGCACACCGCGCGGCTCGAGGTGCTGCTGCTAGAGCGCGCGACGCGGCACGGCTTCTGGCAGTCGGTCACCGGCTCGCTGGATGCGTCCGAGGAGCCGCTCGAGGCGGCGGCGCGGCGCGAGTTGCGCGAGGAGACCGGCTTCGAGGCGCCGGCGGGCAGCCTGGCGCGCTGGAATCTCGCCTATACGTTCGAGGTGTTCGCAGAATGGCGCCATCGCTTCGTCCCCGGCACGACGCACAACACGGAGCACGTGTTCGCGTTCCGGCTTCCCGCGCGGGCGGCGGTGCGCCTCGCGCCCGAGGAGCACGTGGCGAGCGCCTGGTTGCCGTGGCGCGAAGCCGCGGAACGATGCTTCTCGTGGTCGAACCGCGACGCGATCCGCGACCTGGGGCGCGGCGCATACTGAGGGGTCATGAGCGCGGTGCTGCGCATCGTCACCCTCAACATCCACAAGGGGCTGTCGCAGTTCAACCGGCGGGTAGTGATTCACGAGCTGCGCGAGGGGCTGCGCTCGCTCGCTCCGGACCTCGTGTTCCTGCAGGAAGTGCAGGGGCTGAACGAACGCCACGCGCTGCGCTTCGCGGCCTGGCCCGGCGAGCCGCAGCATGAGTTCCTCGCCGGCGGCGACTGGGCGTCCGCCTATGGGCGCAATCGCGTGCACCAGTACGGGCACTACGGCAACGCGGTTCTGTCGCGATACCCGATCGTGTCTTCGGAAACCGAGGACATCTCCGATCACCGCTTCGAGCGCCGCGGGCTGCTGCATTGCGTGCTGCACGTGCCGGGCTGGCCGCGCAACCTGCACTGCGTGTGCGTGCACCTGTCGCTGCACGAGCGCGGCCGGCGCCGGCAGCTCGACGCGATCGCCGCCCGCCTCGGCCAGCTGGCGCAGGCTGACGCGCCGATCATCGTCGCCGGAGACTTCAACGACTGGCGCCAGCGGGCGAGCGCCGTCCTCGAGCGCAGCCTCGGCATGCTCGACGTCACCGCCGCCGCGGGCGGCGCGCGCTGGCGCACCTTCCCCAGCATGCTGCCGCTGCTGCGCCTCGACCGCATCTACGCGCGCGGCTTTCGCGTCGCCTCGGCGCAGGTGCACCGCGGCGCGCCGTGGTCCCTGCTCTCGGACCATCTCGCGCTGAGCGCCGAGCTCGAGCGCGTCCCGGAGCGCCGCCGTGCCTGACTACGTCGGCGGCAACCGGCTGACGCTGCTCAGGAACGGCGGGCAGTACTTTCCGGCGCTCGTGGCCGCGATCGATGCCGCGCGCATCGAGGTTTTCCTCGAGACCTACATCTTCTCCGGCGATGAGACGGGCAGCCTGGTGGCCGACGCGCTGGCGCGCGCCGCGGCCCGCGGCGTCGCGACGCATCTGCTGATCGACGGCTACGGCGCGCATGATTTCGCCCCGCGCTTCCGCCGCATGCTGGCGCAGGCGAACGTCGAGCTGCGCGTCTTCCGTCCCGACGTCAGTCCCTGGCCGCCGTGGCGGCAGCGCATGCGCCTGCGCCGCATGCACCGAAAAGTCGCGAGCATCGATGGCGCCGTCGCGTTCGTCGGCGGCATCAATGTCATCGACGACGTCGACGTCGATCCCGCGGCGCCGCCGCGCTTCGACTTCGCCGTGCGGGTGGAGGGGCCGCTCGCGCCGCGCGTGCGCGCCGAGGCGCTGCGCCTCTGGACGCGGGTCTCGTGGGCCACCCTTGGCGGGCGCTGGCCAGGTCTCGAGATGCTGCGGCGGCGCGCGGCCGCGCGCACGCTGCCCGCGCCGCCGGCCGGCGCCGGCGGGCAGCGTGCGGCGCTGGTGGTACGCGACAACCTCGGCCATCGCCGCGACATCGAGGAGGCCTACCTGGAGCTGATCGGCGCCGCGCGCGAGGAAATCCTGATCGCCAACGCGTATTTCTTCCCCGGACACCGGTTTCGCCGCGCGCTCGAGTCGGCGGCGCAGCGCGGCGTGTCGGTCGAGCTGCTGCTGCAGGGCAAATCGGATCACCCGCTGCAGCATGACGCCTCGCGCGCGCTCTACCGGCCGCTGCTGCATGCGGGCGTGCGCATCGCCGAGTATGCGCGCAGCGAGCTGCACGCGAAGGTGGCCGTCGTCGACCGCCGCTTCGCGAGCGTCGGCTCTTCGAACATCGACCCGCTCAGCCTGATGCTCGCCCGAGAGGCGAACGTGTTCGTCGACGACGCGGCGTTCGCTGCCGAGCTGCGCGCGAGCCTGCGCCAGGCGCTCGCCGAGGGCGGGCGGCGCGTGCCCCGGGATGCGGCGCACATGCCGCTGCTGCTGCGGCTGCGCGTGTGGCTGAGCTACCGCATCGCGCGCCTGCTGCTTGCGTTCTGGCGCTTCGACCCGGAGCGCTAGCCGCGGCGGCGGCGGAACATCCCCCAGCCCTCCATCGTCATCACCAGCTCGCCGCGTTGGTTGAAGGCTTCCCAGCGCGAGTTCACCAGGCCGATGTGCGGCTTCGACTCCGAGGCGCGCGACTCGGTGATGGTGCGGCGATAGGTGACGGTGTCGCCGGCGCGCACCGGCGCGATCCAGCGGATGTTGTCCAGCCCCGGCGAGCCCAGGCTGGCCGAGCGGCCGACGTACTTGTCGACCATCAGGCGCATCGCGATCGCGCAGGTATGCCAGCCGCTCGCGATGAGCCCTTTGAAGAAGGACTTCTCCGCCGCCTCGGGGTCGACGTGGAACGGCTGCGGATCGAATTGGCGCGCGAAGGCGATGATTTCCGCCTCGGTGAAGGTATGGCGCCCGATCTCGTCCACGGTGCCGGGCTTGAAGTCTTCCCAGTAGAGCAACTCGTCCATTTCAGCCCTCGGCGGGCGCGGCGCGCTCGTAGGCGCGAACGCGCGCGCGCAGCTCCTCGGGCAACGGCGCCGCTTTCATGGTCTTCGGGTCGGCGTTCACGTACACCAGCTCCGCGGCGACGAGCGCGGCGGCGGAAGCGTCCGGGCGCTCCCGCCAGATCTCGAAGGCATACGTCATGCTGCTGCGCCCGAGCCTCGCCACTCGGCAATAGACGGCGAGCTCGTCGTCGTAGCGTGCCGAGCCGAGGTATTCGACCGTGGCCTTGCGCAGGAATACGTCGTTGGCGTAGCGCGCGAGGTAGCCCTCGGGATAGTCGACGCCGATCTCGCGCCAGTAGTCGGCGATCGCGGTGTCGATGTAGGTGAGATAGTGGCCGTTGAACACCACCTTCTGCATGTCCACCTCGGCCCAGCGCACGCGCAGCCGGTGTGCGCAGCGGAAGTCATCTTTCGCCATGAATCCGGAGTGTAGTATGGGACGCGCGATGGACGAGATCGTCGCTCGAAGCATGGCGAAATGGCCCGACGTCCCGGACGTCTACGGCTGGCTCGCGCTCGACCGCCGCGGCAACTGGCTGCTCAAGGGCGAAAAGATTGCGAACCGGGCGCTGCGCGACTTCATCTCGCGCAACTACCAGCCCGACGCGCGCGGCCGCTGGTACTTCCAGAACGGCCCGCAGCGCGTCTTCGTCAAGCTCGAGTACACGCCGCTGGTGGCGCACCTCGAGGCGCGCGCGCTCGTCGATCACCGTGGGCGGGCTCTCGGCGAGGCGCCCAGCGCATGGCTGGACGACGAGGGCTCGATCCTTCTCGCGGCCGATGCGGGCGCTGCGCTGCTGGACGACCGCGACCTTGCCCGGTACTGCGACGAGCTGGGGAGCGATGCCGAGTCGCTGCCGCGGGTGGCCCGCGCCCAGGTGGCGCGCCAGTTCGGGTTCGATCCGGACCCGGCGTAGGTTTCCTTGCACCGCGGCAAAAAGCTCTTTATAATCCGGCCTCTTTTTTGCACCCGGGGCGGCTACGCGTGCAGTCCGACGTGGCCGCCCGGTTTGTTTCTGGAAGCGGAAAAACATGCCTACGGTCAACCAGTTAATCCACACTGGGCGCGGCGCGAAGCGGCCGAAATCGAAGGTCCCCGCGCTCGCCGGCTCCCCGCAAAAGCGAGGGGTGTGCACTCGCGTGTACACCACCACGCCGAAAAAGCCCAATTCCGCTCTGCGGAAGGTGGCGAAGGTGCGGCTGACCAACGGCTTCGAAGTGATCGGCTACATCGGCGGCGAGGGCCATAACCTGCAGGAGCACTCGGTGGTGCTGATCCGCGGCGGCCGCGTCAAGGACCTGCCGGGCGTGCGCTACCACATCGTGCGCGGCTCGCTCGATACGCAGGGCGTCAAGGACCGCAAGCAGGCGCGCTCGAAGTACGGCGCCAAGCTGCCGAAGTCGGCGTAGCGGGACGGAGAAGCGATGCCGCGACGCAGAGAAGTTCCGAAGCGCGAGATTCTCGCCGACCCGAAGTTCGGGAACATCGAGGTGGCGAAGTTCGTCAACGTATTGATGACGCGGGGCAAGAAGTCGGTCGCCGAGCGCATCGTCTACGGCGCGTTCGACCTGATCAAGTCGAAGTCCGGCAAGGACCCGGTCGAGGTCTTCGCCCAGGCGGTGCAGAACGTGAAGCCGGTGGTCGAGGTGAAGAGCCGGCGCGTGGGCGGCGCGAACTACCAGGTACCGGTCGAGGTGCGGCCGGTGCGGCGCGTGGCGTTGTCGATGCGCTGGATCCGCGAGGCGGCGCAGAAGCGCGGCGAGAAGTCGATGATGCAGCGCCTTGCCGGCGAGCTCGCCGAGGCGGCCGAGGGCCGCGGCGGCGCGATGAAGAAGCGCGAGGAAGTGCACCGCATGGCGGAAGCCAACAAGGCCTTCTCGCATTACCGGTTCTAGGGATACAGACAGGAAATGAGCGTGGCACGCAAGACTCCCATCGAACGCTACCGGAACATCGGCATCTCGGCGCATATCGACGCCGGGAAGACGACGACTACCGAGCGCATCCTTTTCTACACCGGCGTGAATCACAAGATCGGCGAGGTGCACGACGGGGCCGCGACTATGGACTGGATGGAGCAGGAGCAGGAGCGCGGCATCACCATCACCTCGGCCGCCACCACCTGCTTCTGGAAAGGCATGGACCTGTCCTATCCGGAGCACCGCATCAACATCATCGACACGCCGGGGCACGTCGACTTCACGATCGAGGTCGAGCGCTCGATGCGCGTGCTGGACGGCGCCTGCATGGTCTACGACGCGGTCGCGGGCGTGCAGCCGCAATCCGAGACCGTGTGGCGGCAGGCGAACAAGTACCGCGTACCGCGGCTCGCGTTCATCAACAAGATGGACCGCGTGGGCGCCAACTTCTTCAAGTCCTACGACCACATCAAGACGCGCCTGAAGGGCAATCCGGTGCCGATCCAGCTGCCGATCGGGGCCGAGGACAAGTTCACCGGCGTGGTCGACCTAGTGACCATGCAGGCGATCTACTGGGACGAGGCGTCGCAGGGCATGAAGTTCGAGAGAAGGCCCGTTCCGGCCGAGCTCGCCGAGCAGGCGAAGGAATGGCACGGCAAGATGGTCGAGGCCGCGGCCGAGGCGAACGAGGCGCTGATGAACAAGTACCTCGAGTCCGGCGAGCTCTCGATCGAGGAGGTGAAGCAGGGGCTGCGCGTGCGCACGATCAACAATGAGATCGTGCCGATGCTGTGCGGCTCGGCGTTCAAGAACAAGGGTGTCCAGGCGATGCTGGACGCGGTGATCGACTACCTGCCCTCGCCGATCGACATCCCGCCGGTGAAGGGCGAGAACGCCAAGGGCGAGCCGGACATGCGCAAGCCCGGCGACGAGGAGTCGTTCGCCGCGCTCGCCTTCAAGATCATGACCGACCCGTTCGTCGGCCAGCTCACCTTCATCCGCGTCTACTCTGGCGTGCTGACCTCGGGCGATACGGTCTATACCTCGGTGCGCGGCCGCAAGGAGCGCATCGGGCGGCTGCTGCAGATGCACGCCAACGAGCGCCAGGAGATCAAGGAAGTCCGCGCCGGCGACATCGCCGCGGTGGTCGGGCTGAAGGACGTCATCACCGGCGAGACGATCTGCGACACGACCAAGATCATCACGCTGGAGCGCATGGAGTTCCCGGATCCCGTGATCTCCCAGGCGGTCGAGCCCAAGACCAAGGTCGACCAGGAAAAGATGGGCGTCGCGCTCGGACGCCTCGCGCAGGAGGACCCGTCGTTCCGCGTGCGCACTGACGAGGAGTCGGGCCAGACCATCATCTCCGGCATGGGGGAGCTGCACCTCGAGATCATCGTCGACCGCATGAAGCGCGAGTTCGGCGTCGAGGCCTCGGTTGGCAAGCCGCAGGTGGCGTACCGCGAGACCTTCCGCAAGGCGCTCGAGTCCGAAGGCAAGTTCATCAAGCAGTCCGGCGGCCGCGGCCAGTACGGCCACGTCTGGCTCAAGCTCGAGCCGCAGCCGCAGGGCAAGGGCTACGAGTTCGTCGACGCCATCAAGGGTGGGCGCGTGCCGCGCGAGTACATCCCGGCCGTGGGCAAAGGCGTGGACGAGGCGCTGCGCGACGGCGTGCTCGCCGGCTACCCGGTGGTCGATGTCAAGGTGACGCTGTTCGATGGCTCGTACCACGAGGTCGACTCGAACGAGAACGCGTTCAAGATGGCCGCGATCTTCGCCTTCAAGGAAGGCATGAGGAAAGCGAGCCCGGTGCTGCTCGAGCCGATCATGGCGGTCGAGGTCGAGACCCCGGAAGAGAAGATGGGCGACGTGATGGGAGACCTGTCGAGCCGGCGCGGGGTGATCCAGGGCATGGAGGATTTGCCCGGCGGCAAGGCGATCAAGGCCGAAGTGCCGCTCGGCGAGATGTTCGGCTACTCGACGACGCTGCGCTCCCTGACGCAGGGCCGCGCCACCTACACCATGGAATTCAAGCACTACGCCGAGGCGCCGAAGAGCGTCGCCGAGGCCGTGATCGGCGCGAAGAAGTAATCATCCGAGGACGAGAAGATGGCAAAAAGCAAATTCGAGAGGACCAAGCCGCACGTGAACGTGGGGACGATCGGTCACGTGGACCACGGCAAGACGACGCTGACGGCGGCGATGACGCACATTCTGGCGAAGAAGTACGGCGGGGAGGCGAGGAACTAC
>DATJXO010000049.1:0-15116 GCA_035500055.1 Burkholderiales bacterium
CTTGGCGAGCGCGTAACTACCGCGCATGAAATCTGTTAGCGCCGCCAGCCTTTGTTGTCCGTCGACAACTTCGCGAATGACGCGATTCTTCTCTCTAGCCTGTCCCAGGCGAATGTATATTGGCGGGACCGGCATTTGACGTAACAGGGTGTCAATAAAGAACGACTTTGCCCCCTGCTGCCATACGCCTCGACGCTGAAACTTCGGCGTCAAAATCAGTGTCTTACCTTCAGCCCAGTCCAGGAACTCAGCGGCTGAATATTCGGCTCGGCTTGGTTTTTCCATGGCGTTGGTCTCTGCGTTTGAGGATTGCTACCGGAACTGCTAGAGGAAGTATCTCATTTCCAAGTATCAGCACCTCGGCCGCCAGAACCAATGACCTGCTGGCGCTTGCGCTCGCATAGCAGAAGAGGTGTCCGCTCCCTACCGGAGATCTTCGTCTAACGACAGCCGGCCAAACTGAGGGCGTGGACGTACACGGTACGCTCTGCCTGCTCGGGCTATTGGTCGAGGCCCGAACGATCACCGTCAGGGATGCGCGAGGCCGGACGGCGGCTTCCTTGGGACGAAGTCGACCCGCAACTCCGCAAGTTCAAGAAGTAGGCGCGAGGGCTCGGTATATTTAACGGCGCACGAAACGCTTCGCTACGTACCGCAGAAAGCCCTCCTTCATTTCCTCGATTGTCCGTGCCTTCGGTGGTCCCTCCGGAAACAAGACCCGATGGATTTCCTCGAACGTGTAGCGCCCGACCCGCCGCTGTGCGCCGCGAATACGCCGCAATAGATACCGTCTCGCTGCCGCATCCAACTTCGGCCGTGCGCGCTTGGGCGCATCCAAACTAGCGACGAACGTACGCCAGTCCCGCGCCGAAAGCCTGATTGCGGTCCTATCGGCTACTGGTCTTCTCGATTTACGCGCGCTGCGCTTCATGTGGCACCGATCAGAAATTGGGTCGCCTTGGCGATCGGCCGGATAACCTTGCCTTCGCGCCGCATCTCCACGACACGGTTGTTCACTATCGGGATCACGAAGTCACTCCGGAGCAAGCAGCTCCAGCTTCGGGAAATAATCGCGATACCGTCGCGCGTCGCGCGTGAGTAGCGGAATGCTCAGTACCGCGGCGTGAGCGCCGATGAAGAAATCCGGCAACACCCCGGTTCGCGTGCCCCCGCGCGCCTTGTAGCGTTGAAACGCCTTTCCGGCGAGAAACAAGGCCTCGCGAGGAATCTCCTCGATGACGAGGCGCGTTTTTCTCAACACCGCCTCGACTTCCTCGATGCGGCGAAAGCCGATGGACAGTTCCGCGTAAACGACCGCATTGATGGAAAGCTGGTCCTTTAGCGCCGCCGCTTCAAGCTGGCGCTGTGACCAGTCCGCCCACTGCGGGTGGTTGGTCACGACGTCCAGCAGGACGTTGGTATCGATGAGAACCAAACCGGTACCTGGGGCCGCTCGGCGCGTTCCTGCCTAGTCCTCGCCTCTTGTAAGCGCCAGAATTTCCTCGGTCCGCAGCTTGACGGTCGCGCTGCCGCGAACCGCAGCAAAACGGCTGTGGGCACGCGAACGCCTCGAGCTGCGCCCGATCCTCCGAAGCAGCACCTCGCCCTTCGAGTCGACCTCGAACTCGACGCCGCTGCCCGGCCGGATGCCGAGGTGATCCCGCACCCGCTTGGGAATCGTAACCTGACCTTTCACTGTAACGTGGCGCGCCATGGCGACTCTCTGGTATTACCTTGAGTTTTTATGGTAATACTTCCAGCGATAGCGTACAACCGTGCTAATTTGGGCACATTTTGGGCACAGTGCGGTGCTAATTGTGGATAACCGAGGATTTGCTAAGATATTGATGCGACGGAAAGTCGTGCCTAACTGACTGTCGCAAAAAGCGCCTTCGACGGATTCGGGACGCAGGTGTCGCTGGTTCAAATCCAGTCACCCCGACCACCCCTTTGGCTTCCCTCGAGGCCTGCCGCGCCGTGCCGGTGCGGAACGCCGCATAATCCGGCCATGGGCCGCGTCATCTTCATCGCCGCCATCGTGCTGCTGGTGGTCTGGCTGCTGCGCCGGGCGGTTGCGGACGGCGAAGCCGGGCGCGGCGGCGGCGCGGCACAGGGGGATCTGGTGCGCTGCGCGCATTGCGGACTGTACCTGCCGCGCGCGGAGGCGTTCGGAGCCGGCGGGCGCGACTTCTGCGGCAAGGAGCACGCGCGCCTCGGCCCGCGGGGCGGATGATGGATCGCGCGCAAGGGGCGGACGGAGCGCGCGGCGAGCACGCTCTGGCCTACGCGCGGCTGTTCGGGCGCGACCAGCGCACGCCCGAGTCCTTCTGGATCTCGCTGCGCTACTTCAACGTCTACCGCATGGCGGTGGCGGCGATCTTCCTCGGCATCACGCTGTACGTCGGCGACGCGCTCAACCTCGGCTCGTACCGCCTCAACATGTTCCGCCTGGTGTGCGCGTTGTACCTGATGGTCGCGGTCGTATTCCACAGCGCGCTGCGCAATCTCAAGGACCTGTTCAACCTGCAGTTGTCGACGCACATCGGCCTCGACATCGTCGCCATCACGCTGCTGATGTACGCGAGCGGCGGCATCCGCTCCGGACTCGGCGTGATGCTGCTGATCGCGCTCACCGGCGCGGCCCTGGTGGCGCCGCGCCGGCTGTCGCTCGCCTATGCCTCGCTCGCCGCGATCGCGCTGCTGCTGGAGCAGAGCTACTGGGTGCTGGCGTTCGACGTGCCGGAGACGAGCTACTTCCAGCCCGGGCTGCTGGCCATCGGCTGCTTCGCCAGCGCCGGCGTCACCGGCTGGCTGGCGCAACGGGTCGCGGCGAACGAGGGCCTCGCGCGGCAGCGCGGCCGCGCTCTGGAGACGCAGCTGCGCGTCAACCAGCTGGTGATCGCGGACATGCAGGACGGAGTGCTGGTGGTCGACGGCGAGGGGCGCATCGCGCAGCACAATCCCCAGGCGCAGCGCTTGCTCGGCGCCGGCGCGCTGCTCGGCGCGCAACTGGCGCAGGTGCTGCCCGGCTTCGAGGGCCGCTGGCAGGCATGGCGCGCCGGCGACCGCGCGGCGGCGCAGGCCGAGCTGGAGGTGCGCGGGCGCGGCCTGCGGCTGCGCCTGATGGAGGCCGGCGCCGGCGAGGATCTCGCCGTGCTGTTCGTCGAGGACATCACGCGCTCGCGCGAGGAGGCGCAGCGCCTGAAGCTGGCCGCGCTCGGCCGGCTCACGGCCAACATCGCGCACGAGATCCGCAATCCGCTGTCGGCGATCGGCCATGCCGCGGAGCTGCTGGAAGAGGAGAACCGAGGCGCGGGGCGCGAGCGCCTGACGCGCATCATCCGCGACAATGCGCGTCGCCTGGAGGGCCTGGTGAGCGACGTTCTGCAGCTCAACCGCCGCGACCGCGCCAGCGACGAGCGCATCGCGCTCGACGACTGGCTCGAGGAATTCGTCGCCGACTTCGCCGCGGTCGAGGCGCTGCCGGCCGACCGCATCAGCCTAGAGCGCTCGCGCGGCGTCGCGGTGCGGTTCGACCGCGAGCACCTGCGCCAGGTGCTGTGGAACCTGCTGCGCAATGCGGTGCGACACGCGCCGCCGCGTCCGCGCAGCGTGCGACTGTCGCTGAACGCCTACGGCGACCAAGTAGAATTGAGCGTCATCGACGAGGGTCCCGGCGTGCCGCGGGCGATCCAGGGTCAGCTGTTCGAGCCGTTCTTCACTACCGAGAGCAAGGGCACCGGCCTGGGTCTCTATCTCGCCCGCGAGCTGTGCGCCGCGAACCGCGCGGTGCTGGAGTACGTGGACGACAGGCGGGGAGCGCATTTCAGGATCCTGTGCCGGGAGGCGCCGGCGGCATGAAGACAACCGAGCGGCGCGGCGGCGCGCGCCCGCCGGGCGCCGGCGAGCGCCGCCGGCGCGTGCTGGTCGTCGACGACGAGCCCGACATCCGCGAGCTGCTTGAGCTCACGCTCGTGAAGATGGGGCTGGATGTGGACAGCGCGGGCTCGGTGGCCGAGGCCAAGGCGCAGTTGCGCGACGCGCGCTACGTGCTCTGCCTCACCGACATGCGGCTGCCGGACGGGGAGGGACTCGAGCTGGTTCGCCACATCGCGGCGCTGCCGGGCGACCTGCCGGTCGCGGTGATCACCGCGCACGGCAGCGCCGAGAACGCGGTCGCGGCGCTGAAGGCGGGCGCCTTCGACTACGTCTCCAAGCCGGTCGGGCTGGAGCAGCTGCGCACGCTCATCAAATCCGCGCTGTCGCTGCCGGAGGCGGACGAGGCGCGCCCGCAGGACCAGCGGCTACTCGGTGTGAGCGCGCCGATCGCGGAGGCGCGCGCACGCATCGACAAGCTGGCGCGCACCCAGGCCCCGGTTTGCATCAGCGGCGAGTCGGGCAGCGGCAAGGAGCTCGCGGCGCGCCTGATCCACCTCCGCGGCGCGCGCCGCGGCGGCGCCTTCGTCCCGGTCAACTGCGGCGCCATCCCCGATTCGCTGATGGAGAGCGAGCTGTTCGGCTATCGCAAGGGTGCGTTCACCGGCGCCGCCCAGGACCGCGACGGCTTCTTCCAGGCGGCGCACGGCGGCACTCTGTTCCTGGACGAGGTGGCCGAGCTGCCGCTGCACATGCAGGTGCTGCTGCTGCGGGCGATCCAGGAAAAGCGCGTGCGCAAGGTCGGCGCCACGCAGGAGGATCCGGTCGACGTCCGCATCATCAGCGCCACGCACCAGGACCTCGGCGCGCTGGTCGAGGCGGGGCGCTTCCGCCGCGACCTGTACTACCGGCTGAACGTGATCGAGCTGCACATGCCGGCGTTGCGCGAATGCCGCGACGACGTGGCGGCGATCGCGGGCGCGGTGCTGGCCCGGCTCGCCGAGCAGAACGGCGCGGCGCCCGCGCGGCTCACCGCGGAGGCACTGCATGAGCTCGAGGCCTACGACTTCCCGGGCAACGTGCGGGAGCTGGAGAACATCCTGGAGCGCGCCGTGGCGCTCTCCGCGAGCGAGGAGATCGGCCCCGAGGACCTGCGCCTGCACCCGATGGCGCTGCCCGAGGGGGAAGGCGCCGTGGAAGCGGCACGCACGGGCGCGGCCGCGATCGAGGGCCCGCTGCCGGCTTACCTCGATCGCGTCGAGCGCGAGGCGATCCTCGCGGCGCTCGCCAAGACCGGCTTCAACCGGACTGCGGCGGCGAAGCTGCTCGGCGTGACTTTTCGCACGCTTCGCTACCGCATGCAGCGCCTCGGCATCCGCGAACCCGAGGGCGATGGGCACTGAGGCCGCGGCGCGCGGCTGGCTTCCCGGCGCGCGCCGCGTCCCGTCACCGAACTGCGACCGGCGTCCGCCCGGGACCGCCGTCTCGCTGCTGCTCGTGCACGCGATCAGCCTGCCGCGCGGCGCCTACGGCGGCGACGCGATCGAGCGCCTGTTCACCAACCGCCTCGAGGCGGCGTCGCATCCCGGCTTCGCGGAGCTGGCCGGGCTGCGCGTGTCGTCGCACTTCCTCATCCGGCGCGACGGCGCCCTGCTCCAGTTCGTGCCGCTTGCGGCGCGCGCCTGGCATGCGGGCGCCTCGCGCTGGCGCGGCCGTGCGCGCTGCAACGATTTCTCGATCGGCGTCGAGCTGGAAGGGACCGACGACGGCCCCTTCGAGCATGCGCAATACCTGGGGCTCGCGCAGTTGGCACGGCAATTGCGCGCGCGCCTGCCGATACGCCAGTTCGCTGCGCACAGCGACGTCGCGCCCGGGCGCAAGACCGATCCCGGCACGCGCTTCGACTGGCGCCGCCTGCTCGCCGCGCTCGCCGCCCAGATCTAGTAGTTCTCCGCTCGCCCTGCACTACGTATTGCGGTGCGCAATCATTTTGCGCTTGCATATTTCCGACTGCATGGTAGAGTCACCCACAAGAAATAGTTGCCAATCAGCAGCTCAGCACAAGATATTGTGGTTGTGCGCTAGATTGTCACCGGGCTGTCATTCCCTGCGGGGAACGGCGGCGCGCAGGGCGGACACGGGAGACGGGAGATGCAGATCGCGCAGCAGGAGACGGCCAAGAACACCGCCCTCGGCATCGGCGGGTCGGAGCTTGGTGCTGCGCCCAGATCCGCGTTCTCCGACTACAAGGTCATCCGGCGCAACGGCGCGGTGGTCGGCTTCGAGCCCGGCAAGATCTCGGTCGCGATGACCAAGGCCTACCTGGCGGTCGGCGGCTCCCAGGGCGCCGCCTCGGCGCGAGTGCGCGAGCTGGTCGCGGACCTGACGGGCGGTGTGGTCGGCGCGCTCATGCGCCGGCAGCCGCAGGGCGGGACCTTCCATATAGAGGACATCCAGGACCAGGTCGAGCTGGCGCTGATGCGCGCCGGCGAGCACGACGTGGCGCGCGCCTACGTGCTTTACCGGGAGGAGCGGGCGCGGGCGCGGGCACAGGAGAAGGCCGCGCGCGAGAGCCGCGCCGCACCAGCGCTCAGCGTGGTCGAGAACGGCGAGCGCCGCTCGCTCGACATCGAGGCGCTCGACCGGCTGCTCGCCTCGGCCTGCGCCGGCCTCGAGCCAGGCGCCGAGCCGGCAGCGATCCGGGAAAGCACGCTGCGCGATCTTTACGACGGCGTGCCGATGGAGGAGGTGCGCAAGTCCGCGGTGCTCGCGGCGCGCGCCCTGATCGAAAAGGACCCGGCCTACGGCTACGTCACCGCCCGGCTGCTGCTGCACACGATCCGGCTCGAGGTCCTGGGCGAGGAGGTCGGCCAGGCCGAGATGCAGGCGCGCTACGCGGGCGCCTTCCCCGAAATCATCCGCCGCGGCATCGAGGCGGAGCTGCTGGATCCGGCGCTCGCCGGCTTCGACCTGGACAGGCTGGGGCGCGCGCTGAAGGCGGAGCGCGACCTCAAGTTCGGGTACCTCGGCCTGCAGACGCTCTACGACCGCTACTTCCTGCACGTGCGGGGACAGCGCATCGAGCTTCCCCAGGCCTTCTTCATGCGCGTGGCGATGGGTCTCGCGCTGAACGAGCCGGACCGGGAGGCGCGCGCGATCGAGTTCTACGACACGCTGTCGACGTTCGACTTCATGAGCTCGACGCCGACGCTGTTCAACTCCGGCACGCTGCGCTCGCAGCTGTCGTCGTGCTACCTCACCACGGTCGCCGACGACCTCACTGGGATTTACGACGCCATCAAGGAGAACGCGCTGCTCGCGAAGTACGCGGGGGGGCTCGGCAACGACTGGACTCCGGTGCGCGCGCTCGGCTCGCATATCAAGGGCACCAACGGCAAGTCGCAGGGCGTAGTGCCGTTCCTGAAGGTAGTGAACGACACCGCGGTCGCGGTCAACCAGGGCGGCAAGAGAAAGGGCGCGGTGTGCTCCTATCTCGAGACCTGGCACCTCGACATCGAGGAGTTCCTCGAGCTGCGCAAGAACACGGGCGACGACCGCCGCCGCACGCACGACATGAACACGGCGAACTGGATTCCGGACCTGTTCATGAAGCGCGTGATGGAGAACGCGGAGTGGACCCTGTTCTCGCCCTCGGACGCCCGCGACCTGCACGACAAGGTCGGCCGCGACTTCGAGCAGGCGTACCTGCGCTACGAGGACAAGGTGGCCCGCGGCGAGCTGAAGCTCTACAAGAAGGTGCCCGCGGTGCAGCTCTGGCGCAAGATGCTCTCGATGCTGTTCGAGACCGGGCATCCCTGGGTCACATTCAAGGATCCGTGCAACCTGAGGAGCCCGCAGCAGCACGCCGGCGTGGTGCACAGCTCGAACCTGTGCACCGAGATCACCCTCAACACCTCGGGGGACGAGATCGCGGTGTGCAACCTCGGCTCGGTCAACCTGGTCGCGCACCTGGCCGAGAACGGCCTGGATTTCTCAAAAATAAGAAAAACAATTTCCACGGCGATGCGGATGCTGGACAACGTCATCGACATCAACTACTACGCTGTCGACAAGGCGAAGAACTCCAACCTGCGTCACCGTCCGGTCGGCCTGGGCATCATGGGCTTCCAGGACTGCCTGCACTGCCTGCGCATCCCCTACGGCTCGGAAGCCGCGGTCGAGTTCGCCGACCGGTCCATGGAGATGGTGGCCTACGCGGCCTACTGGGCCTCGACCGAGCTGGCCGCCGAGCGCGGCGCCTACTCCACGTTCCGCGGCTCGCTGTGGGACCGCGGCATCCTGCCGCTGGACACGCTCGATCTGCTCGCGGCCGAGCGCGGCGGCTACGTCGAGGTGGACCGCTCGGCCACGCTCGACTGGGAGGCGCTGCGCGCCCGCGTGCGCCAGCACGGTATGCGCAACTCCAACTGCCTCGCCATCGCGCCGACCGCGACCATCGCCAATATCGTCGGCGTTTCGGCGTCGATCGAGCCGACGTACCAGAACCTGTACGTGAAGTCGAACCTGTCCGGCGAGTTCACCGTGGTGAACGAGTACCTGGTGGCGGACCTGAAGCGCGCCGGGCTGTGGGACGAGGTCATGATCTCGGACCTCAAGTACTTCGACGGCAACCTGGCGCGCATCGACCGCGCGCCGGCCGAGCTGCGCCAGCTCTACGCCACGGCCTTCGAGATCGAGCCGAGGTGGCTCGTCGAGGCCGGCGCGCGGCGGCAGAAATGGATCGACCAGTCGCAGTCGCTCAACATCTACATGGCGGGCGCCTCCGGCAAGCGGCTCGACGAGACCTACAAGCTCGCCTGGATCCGGGGCCTCAAGACCACCTACTACCTGCGCGCCATGGGCGCGACCCACGCGGAGAAGTCGACTTCCAAGGCGGGGCAGCTGAACGCGGTACCCGCGAGCGGCGGCATGGCCCAATCGGCGGCGACGGTCGGCGAGGAGCCGAAGTTCTGCGCCATCGACAACCCGGAATGCGAGGCCTGCCAGTGAGTCTCGCGATGCAGCCCAGCTTCGTCCCGGTCTCGGGCGGCAGCGACGAGCGCTTCGCCGCCGGCAACGCCTTCCGCCGCATCACGGTCGAGGACAAGCGCATCATCAATTCCAAGGCCGACGTCAACCAGCTGGTGCCGTTCAAGTACAAATGGGCGTGGGAGAAGTACCTCGCGGCCTGCGCCAACCACTGGATGCCGCAGGAAATCAACATGAGCCGGGACATCGGCCTGTGGAAGGACCCCAACGGGCTGACCGAGGACGAGCGCCGTATCGTCACCCGCAACCTCGGCTTCTTCGTCACCGCAGACTCCCTCGCCGCGAACAACATCGTGCTCGGCACCTACCGCCACATCACGGCGCCCGAGTGCCGCCAGTACCTGCTGCGCCAGGCCTTCGAGGAGGCCATCCACACGCATGCGTACCAGTACATCGTCGAGAGCCTGGATCTCGACGAGGGCGAAGTGTTCAACGCGTACCACGAAGTCGGCTCGATCCGCGACAAGGACGAGTTCCTCATTCCCTATATCGACGTTCTGACCGACCCAGGGTTCGTCACTGGCACGCCCGAGGCCGACCAGAAGCTGCTCAAGAGCCTGATCGTGTTCTCCTGCCTGATGGAGGGCCTGTTCTTCTACGTCGGTTTCGCGCAGATACTGGCGCTCGGCCGGCAGAACAAGATGACCGGCGCTGCCGAGCAGTACATGTACATCCTGCGCGACGAGTCGATGCACTGCAATTTCGGCATCGACGTGGTGAACCAGATCAAGCTCGAAAATCCGCACCTGTGGACGCCGCGGTTCCGAGACGAGCTGGGCGGCGTCTTCCGCAGGGCGGTCGAGCTCGAATACCGCTACGCCGAGGACACCATGCCCCGCGGCGTGCTGGGGCTGAACGCCCCCATGTTCAAGGAGTACCTGCGCTACATCTGCAACCGCCGCTGCCAGCAGATCGGGCTGGAGCCGCTGTTCCCGGGCGCCTCCAACCCGTTCCCGTGGATGAGCGAGATGATCGACCTGAAGAAGGAGCGCAACTTCTTCGAAACCCGCGTTATCGAGTACCAGACCGGCGGCGCGCTGAGCTGGGACTGAGGAGCCGTCATGCATAGAGTCACCGCGTGCAAGGCCGAGGACGACTACAAGCTCTGGATCCGCTTCGACGACGGGCTGGAAGGCAGCGTGTTCCTCGGCAATCTGCTCGAGATCGGCGCCTTCAAGCTATGGCGCGACGTGCGGGAGTTCGAGAAGGTAAGCGTCGATCCGCAGTCGGCGACGGTGACATGGGAGGGCGGCATCCGCCTCGATCCTGATATCCTGTATCAGGACCTTGCCGCGAGGAGCGGCAGGTGATCCGGATCTCGCGGACGAGGAAAGAGCAATGAAGCATTCAATACGCCGGGCGATTCCCGTCCGGCGCTTGAATAGTCCGGGCCGGCACGGCCGGGCTTCCTTTCGCAACTTCCTTTAAGGAGATAGCTATGGCGAAGAAAAAAGCGAAAAAAGGCGGCAAGAAGAAGAAGAAGAAGAAAGCATCAAAGAAGAAGAAATCGTCCAAGAAGAAGGCAACAAGAAGGGTCGCGGGTAGGAAGAAGAAGGCCGCGAAAAAGAAAGGCAAGAAGAAAAAGAAGGCGGCAGCCGCAAGACCCAAGGCCAGCTCCGCGGCAATGACGGCACCGGCAGCAACGCCGTCCCCCGCTGCGACAACCGGCGCGAGAACCGCGCTGAATCCAGCGGCCGCGTGGCCGTTTCCGACCGGATCCCGGCCGTAACCGGGAACCGATCGGGAATGAGGCGAGGGGCCAACACCCCCGCGCCAGGCCTTTGAAGCTCACCGGACCGCCCCGGTCCTCCAGCTCCGAAATGGGGGCTGGGGCCGGTCCGGGATGCTTCGCTCAAGGCTCCCCGCGACAAGCGCCGCGGGGCTCGTTGCCGAGGCCAGAATTTTACCTATCCGCACCCCGCCACAGGGCAGGAAAGCCTTGCCGAAACAAGGCATTTCGCAGCACATGGGGGAGCGCCCAGTTTTGCCTGAAGTTATTGACAATAAAGAGAGTTTAAGGTTATGCTTCGGTCTGCTGCGTCGCAGCAACCGCCGCTGAGCGAGGTTGCCCTACGACGCTTTCCGGAGGCCGAGTCGCCTCCCCGGAAAGCGCCCTCGCAAGGGGTCCGGAAGGCTCCGGATCGACTGCGGCATCTCCCGGTCAAACCCGCATTCGGGGCCGCAACACCAGCGGGCCTCGCCCGGGGGGGTGAGCGGCAGACGCAGAGAATCTGGAGGCTGACGATGGAAACGACGACACAGGCGGCACCGATGCCGATCTTCGCGGGGGCGAAGCGGCTGCTCTCCGTGGCGCACGCGCTGTTCACCCTCATCGGGCTGGCGGTCGTGCTGGCCGTGTCACTGCCGGCGCCGCGCGAGTACCTGATGCGCCAGGCGGGGATCCTGGGAGAGTCGCTCGACGACGCCACGGGCAACGTCAGCGCCGGCACCATCCAGCCGGTCGCGGTGACTGCCGCCGGGCGCGAGCAGCGCGCCGTGGCGGACTTCATCGCCAAGCGCTACCGGGTGGCCCAGGACGCGGCCGCGAATTTCGTGGGCTTGGCCTACCGCGCCGGCGGCGAACTCAAGATCGACCCTCTGCTGATCCTCGCGGTGATGGCGGTGGAGTCGCGCTACAACCCCGTCGCCGAGAGCTCCCTGGGCGCGAAGGGCCTGATGCAGGTGATGCCGAAGTTCCACCTGGAGAAGCTGGCGGACCGCGGCGGCGAGAGCGCGCTGCTCGATCCCGACGTCAATATCGAGGTCGGCGCCCGGATCCTGCGCGAGTACCTGCGGCGCTTCGGCGAGACCGAGACGGCGCTGCAGATGTACGGCGGGGCGTTCGACGAGCCGACCTCGCAGTACGCGGCCAAGGTCCTGGCCGAGCGCGCGCGCCTCGCGCAGCTGGTAAAGGCGCTGCGGCGCGCGGCCTGAGGCCGCCGCAGTAGCGCTGCAGTCGCGCTGCCGCGGCCTCGAGCTCGGCGAGGTCCCGCGTGTAGGCGAAGCGCACGAAGCCGCGGGTGCCGTGGGCGCCGAAGTCTAGCCCCGGGGTGGCGGCGACCCCTTCCCTATCCAGCAGCCCGAGCGCGAAGCGCCGTCCGTCGGGCCGCGGTCCCGGGCAGCCGGCATAGACGTAGAAGGCGCCCGACGGCTTTGCCGGCACGCTGAAGCCGGCGCGCTCCAGGGCCGGAACCAGGAAGTCGCGCCGGCGCTGGAACTCGCGCCGGCGCCCCTCGAGGATCGCCAGGGTCTCGTCGGAAAAGCAGGCGAGCGCCGCGTGTTGCGCCACCGAGGGCGCGCAGATGAACAGGTGCTGGGCGAGCTTCTCGAGCTCGCGCATGCGCGCACTGTCCGGCAGCGCCACCCATCCCAGGCGCCAGCCCGTCATGCAGAAGTACTTGGAGAAGCTGTTTACCACGGCCACCTCGCCCGGCAGGCCGAGCGCGCTCGCCGGCCGGTCGCCGTACACCAGGCCCTGATAGATCTCGTCCACGATCAGCACGCCGCGGCGCTCCGAGACGAACCGGGCGATGCGTTCCAGCTCCGCCGCCGCGATCAGCGTACCCGTGGGGTTCGAGGGCGAGCCGAGGATCAGACCACGGGTGCGCGGGCGCCAGGCGGCGCGCACCATTTCCAGGGTGGGCTGGAAATTCGTGCGCGCCGAGAGCGGTAGCGGGCGCGCCATGCCCTCGAACGCGCGCACCATGTGGCGGTAGCCCGGGTAGCCCGGGTCGGGCACCAGCATTTCGTCTCCCGGGTCGACGTACAGTGCGAGCAGCAGCAGCAGCCCGCCCGAGGCGCCCGCGGTCACGGCGATCCGGGAATCCGCAACCCGGACGCCGAAGCGCCGCCGGTAGTCGCCGGCGATCGCCTGCCGCAGCTCGGGCAGGCCGAGCGTCGGCGTATAGGCGCTCCTGCCGTCGCGCAGGGCGCGCATCGCCGCCTCGACCACCGGCGGCGGCGCGGTGAAGTCAGGCTCGCCGATCTCCATGTGGATGACTCGGCGGCCCGCCGTCTCCAGCCGGTGCGCGCGCGCCAGCACGTCCATGACGACGAACGGCTGGATTTCAGCGGCGCGCAGCGCGGCGCGCGTCGGCGCAGGAGTCTTCACGCGGTCGGGCCGGTAGGAACTTGATTATACGGATATAATTTTTGCATCACCCGGGGGGACGATTGGACGAGGAACTCAGGAAAAACGCGCTCGAGTACCATCGCCTGCCGCGCCCCGGGAAGGTCTCGGTCCTCGCCACCAAGCAACTCACCAACCAGCGCGACCTTGCGCTCGCCTATTCACCGGGCGTCGCGGTCGCGTGCGAGGAGATCCAGCGCGATCCGGCCGAGGCCGAGCGCCTCACCGCGCGAGCCAACCTGATCGCGGTGGTCACCAACGGCACCGCCGTGCTCGGGCTGGGCGCGATCGGCCCGCTCGCCGCGAAGCCGGTGATGGAGGGCAAGGCGGTGCTGTTCAAGAAGTTCGCGGGCATCGATTGCTTCGACCTCGAGATCGACGAGCGCGACCCGGACCGGCTGGTCGAGATCATCGCCAGCCTGGAGCCGACCTTCGGCGGCATCAACCTCGAGGACATCAAGGCGCCGGAATGCTTCGTGGTGGAGAGGAAGCTCCGCGGCCGCATGAAGATTCCGGTGTTCCACGACGACCAGCACGGTACCGCCATCATCGTCGGCGCCGCGGTGCTCAACGGCCTGAAGGTCGTAGGGAAGAAGATCGAGGAGGTGAGGCTCGTGGCCTCCGGCGCGGGAGCGGCCGCGCTCGCCTGCCTCGATCTGCTGGTCAAGATGGGTTTGCCGCGCTCGAACATCGTGGTCAGCGACATCAAGGGCGTGGTCTGGAAGGGCCGCAAGGAAGAGATGGATCCGGACAAGGAGCGCTTCGCCGTCGAGACGAAGGCGAGAACGCTCGACGAGGTAATCGGCGGCACCGACGTCTTCCTCGGGCTGTCGGCAGGCGGCGTGCTGAAGCCCGCCATGGTGAAGAAGATGGCCCAGCGACCGCTGATCCTCGCGCTCGCCAACCCGGAGCCGGAGATCCGGCCGGAGCTGGCGAAGGAGGCGCGGCCGGACTGCGTCATCGCCACCGGGCGCACCGATTACCCGAATCAGGTCAACAACGTCCTCTGCTTCCCGTTCATCTTCCGCGGCGCGCTCGACGTCGGCGCGACCACCATCACCGCCGAGATGGAGCTCGCGGCGGTGCGCGCCATCGCCGAGCTCGCCCAAGCCGAGACCTCGGAGCAGGTCTCGCTCGCCTACGGCATCGAGGCTCTCAATTTCGGGCCCGAGTACCTGATCCCGAAGCCCTTCGATCCGCGGCTGATCTCGCAGATCGCGCCGGCGGTAGCGCGGGCGGCGATGGACTCGGGCGTGGCGACACGGCCGCTCGCCGACCTCGAGGTCTACCGCGCCTCGTTGACCCAGTTCGTCTATCACTCCGGCCTGATCATGAAGCCGCTGTTCTCGGCGGCGAAGGCGGCGCCCCGGCGCATCGTCTACGCCGAGGGCGAGGACGAGCGCGTGCTGCGCGCGACCCAGGTGGTGCTCGACGAGGGCCTCGCGGCCCCCACGCTGATCGGGCGCCCGGCGGTGGTCGAGCAGCGCCTCGAGCGCCTCGGGCTTCGCATGCGCGCCGGGCACGACTTCGCGCTGGTCAATCCCGAGCTCGACCCCCGCTACCGGGACTATTGGCAGACCTACCACCGGCTCACCGAGCGCAAGGGCGTGTCGCCGGAGTACGCGCGCATCGAGATGCGGCGGCGCGCGACCCTGATCGGGGCGATGATGATGTACAAGGGCGAGGCCGACGGCATGCTGTGCGGCACGTTCGGGACGCATGCCCTGCACCTGCACTACGTCGACCAGGTGATCGGGCGGCGCGCGGGCATCGGCCACTACGCGGCGATGAACGCGCTCATCCTGCCCGACCGGACCGTGTTCATCTGCGACACCTACGTCACGCCCGACCCCGACGCGGCGCACATCGCAGAGATGACGATGCTCGCCGCCGAGGAGGTGCGCCGCTTTGGCATCGTCCCCAAGGTGGCGCTGCTCTCCGCTTCCAGCTTCGGCTCGACGGATCTTCCTTCCGCGCGCAAGATGCAGCGGGCACTCGCGCTGCTCGAGGAGCGCGCGCCCGAGCTCGAGGTCGAGGGCGAGATGCACGGCGACGCCGCGCT
>DATJXO010000050.1:0-6452 GCA_035500055.1 Burkholderiales bacterium
ACTGGCCGTCGACCCAGGCCTGCGACACGGCGTTGATGGTCTCGTCGCGGCTCAGGCCGAGCAGGCCCGCGACCACCGCGGTCGAGGCGACCTTGACCAGAACCACGTGGTCGAGGCCGACGCGGTTGAAGCTGTTCTCCAGCGCCAGCACGCCCTGGATCTCGTGCGCCTTGATCATCGCGGTCAGCACGTCTCGCACGACGACCTTGCCGCCGTTGCGCGAAAGGTAGTCCGCCACGGCCAGGATGCCGCCGAGGTTGTCGGAAGGATGGCCCCATTCCGCGGCGAGCCAGGTGTCGTTGAAGTCGAGCCAGCGGATCATGGTGCCGATGTTGAACGCGGCCTGCACCGGGTCGAGCTGGAACTGCGTGCCGGGCACGCGCGCGCCGCCCGGCACCACCGTGCCCCTGACCACCGGCCCGAGCAGCTTGGTGCACGCCGGGTATTCCAGCGCCTCGAAGCCGCAGCCGAGCGTATCCATGAGGCAGTAGCGCGCCGTCGCATAGGCGTCGTCGCTGGCGACGCGGAAGTCCCTCGCGTAGTCGGCAATCGAGGCGAGGACCTTGTCCGGCTTCGGCCGGACGTTGGAGACGTGCGCGGACATCATTTCCCTTCGGACAGCGGCTCGAAGGTGTACTCGGCGCCCCCCGAGCGCGGCGAGTGGGGGAAGGCGAGCGGCGCGGTGCGCTCGGCCGGCGCCTTGTCCCACCAGATCGCGCGCCCCTCGCGCTGCGACTCGACTTCCTCGGGATGCTGCTCGAGGTACCCGCGCATGAACTTCGTCAGATCGGATTCGTACATGGTCGCCTCCGCGCCGTGAACGTGATGCCGCTTTCAGCCGCGCGCTGCAAGCGGCACCCTGCTTTCAGCCGCGCGCTGCAAGCGGCACCCATTTGCGGTCCTCGGGCCCGGTGTAGTTCGCGCCCGGGCGGATGATCTTGCCGTCGATGCGCTGCTCGACGACGTGCGCCGACCAGCCGCTGGTGCGCGAGATCACGAACAGCGGCGTGAAGTGCAGCGTCGGCACGCCCATCCTGCTGTACGAGACCGCGCTGTACCAGTCGAGGTTGGCGAACATCTTCTTCTCGTTCCACATCACGGTCTCGATGCGCTCCGCGATCTCGAACTGGGTCATGGCGCCGGCGCCCTTCGACAGCCGGCGCGCGACCTCCTTGATGACCTTGTTGCGCGGGTCGCCGGTGGTGTAGACCGGGTGGCCGAAGCCGATCACGATCTCCTTCGCCGCCATGCGGCGCCGGATGTCGGCCTCGGCCTCGTCGGCGGACTTGTAGCGCTTCTGGATCTCGTCCGAGACCTCGTTGGCGCCGCCGTGCTTCGGCCCGCGCAGCGCGCCGATGCCGCCGGTGATCGCCGAGTACATGTCGGAGCCGGTGCCGGTGATCACGCGGCAGGTGAAGGTGCTGGCGTTGAACTCGTGCTCGGCGTAGAGGATGAGCGACGTATGCATCGCGCGCACCCATTCCGCGCTCGGCTTCTTCTGGTGCAGCAGGTGCAGGTAGTGCCCGCCGATCGAGTCGTCGTCGGTCTCGGTGTCTATCCGCTTGCCCGAGTTCGTGAAATGAAACCAGTACAGGAGCATCGAGCCGAAGCTCGCCATCAGCCGGTCGGCGATGCGGCGCGCGCCCTCGATGGGGTGCGCCTCGGCTTCCTGCTCGAGCGTGCCGAGCACCGAGCAGCCGGTGCGCAGCACGTCCATCGGGTGCGCCGTCCTGGGAAGCTGCTCAAGAACGGTTTTCAGTTCCTTCGGAAGCGACCTCAGAGAAGCGAGCCTCTCCTTATAGGCGCCCAGTTCCGCCTTGGTAGGCAGCTTCTCGTGCACCAGCAGGTACGCGACCTCCTCGAACTCCGCCTGGTCGGCGAAATCGAGGATGTCGTAGCCGCGGTAGTGCAGGTCGTTGCCGCTGCGCCCCACGGTGCACAGCGCGGTGTTGCCGGCTGGAACGCCCGACAGGGCGACGGACTTCTTCGGCTTAGGCGCCGCGGGAGAAGAGCTCATCGAGTTTGCGCTCAAAGGAGTGGTAGTTCAGGTAGTCGTAGAGCTGCTCGCGCGTCTGCATGCCGCCCACGACGTTCTTCTGCGTGCCGTCCCTGCGCACGGCCTGGTAGACGTTCAGCGCCGCCTGGTTCATGGCGCGGAACGCCGAGAGCGGGTACAGCGCGAGGGCGACGCCGGCCGAGCGCAGCTCCTCGACCGTGAACAGCGGCGTCTTGCCGAACTCGGTGATGTTCGCCAGAACGGGGACTCTGATCGCCGCCGTGATCTTCTTGTAGGAATCCAGGTCGGTGACCGCCTCGGGGAAGAGCATGTCCGCGCCGGCCTCGACGTACTTCTTCATGCGCTCGAGAGCCGCGTCCAGGCCTTCGTCGGCGATGGCATCGGTGCGCGCCATGACGACGAACGAGGCGTCGGTGCGCCCGTCCACCGCCGACTTGATGCGGTCGCACATCTCGTCCGCGCCCACCAGCTCCTTGCCGGGGCGGTGGCCGCAGCGCTTGGCGCCGACCTGGTCCTCCATGTGCATCGCCGCGGCGCCGGCCTTGATCAGGGAGCGCGTGGTGCGCGCGACGTTGAAGGCGCTGGCGCCGAAGCCGGTGTCGACGTCGACCAGCAGCGGCAGGTCGCAGACGTCGGTGATGCGGCGCACGTCGGTCAGCACGTCGTCGAGGTTGGAGATGCCGAGGTCGGGCACGCCGAGCGAGCCCGCGGCGACGCCGCCGCCGGAAAGGTAGATCGCGCGGTAGCCGCAGCGCCGCGCGAGGAGGGCGTGGTAGGCGCAGATCGTCCCGATGACCTGCAGCGGCTTCTCTTCGGACGCCGCCTTTCTGAACGCCGAGCCCGCGGAGGCCATGGGGTCAGATCATCCCAGAAGCTGCTTCACGCCGTCGCGCTCCTCGTGCAGCTCCTTCAGCGTGGCGTCCATGCGCTTGCGGGCGAACTCGCTTACCTCGAGTCCCTTCACGACCTGGTACTTGCCGCCCTTGCAGGCGACAGGGTAGCCGTAGAGCACCCCTTCCGGGATGCCGTAGCTGCCGTCCGAAGGCACTCCCATGCTGACCCACGAGCCGGCCTCGCTGCCGAGCACCCAGTCGCGCACGTGGTCGATCGCGGCATTGGCCGCGCTCGCCGCCGAGGAAAGCCCGCGCGCCTCGATGATCGCGGCGCCCCGCTTCTGCACCGTGGGAATGAAGGTTCCCTCGAGCCACTGCTGGTCGTCGATCATCGGCCAGACCTTCTTGCCGTCGCATTCGGCCTGGAAGAGGTCCGGGTACTGGGTCGCCGAGTGGTTGCCCCAGACGGTGATTTTCCTGATCTTGGAGACGGGCACGCCGACTTTCGCGGCGACCTGCGAGGTCGCCCGGTTGTGGTCGAGCCGCATCATCGCGGTGAACTGCGCCGGCTTCAGGCTGCGCGCGTTCTTCATCGCGATGAGGCAGTTGGTGTTCGCGGGGTTGCCGACCACCAGCACCTTGACGTCCCGGTCCGCGACCCGGTCGAGCGCCTGGCCCTGGGGCGCGAAGATCTTGCCGTTCGCCTCGAGCAGGTCCTTGCGCTCCATGCCGGGGCCGCGGGGGCGCGCGCCCACCAGCAGCGCGACCTTGGCGTCCTTGAACGCGACCATCGGGTCCGCGGTCGGCACCATGCCGTGCAGCAAGGGGAAGGCGCAGTCGTCGAGCTCCATCATGACGCCCTTCAGCGTCTTCTGCGCCTTCTCGTCCGGGATCTCGAGCAGCTGCAGGATCACCGGCTGGTCCTTGCCCAGCATCTCGCCGCTCGCAATGCGGAACAGCAGCGCGTAGCCGATCTGGCCGGCGGCGCCGGTGACGGCGACTCGAACGGGGGCTTTGGACATTGGAAAACTCCGGGGAAATGTGCGGCGAACGAGCGATTCTACCGCACCGCCGCAAGGATATAATCGAAGCCTCCATGTCCCAAGCGGCGGTCAAGAAGACGAGGCCAAAGTACCTCAGCCTGCAGGCGCTGCTTTTCGAAATCCGTTTGCCGGTCCCGGGCTGGGTCTCCATCCTCCACCGCGTCAGCGGCGCGCTGCTGTTCCTGGCGATGGTGTGGCTGCTGTGGATGCTGGACCGGAGCCTGTCCTCGGAGGAAGGCTTCGAGCGGGTGCGCCACTACGCCGGCCTCTGGCCGGTCAAGCTCTCGCTGCTGGTTCTGCTCTGGGCCTACGCGCACCATTTCTGCGCGGGCATCCGCTACCTGTTCCTCGACCTCGACAAGGGCATCGACAAGGCGACCGCGCGCCTCACCAGCTGGATCGTGCTCGCGACGAGCCTCGCGCTGACCGCCGTCCTCGGGTGGAAGCTGTGGTGAACCGGGTCGTCACCGGCGCGCACTACGGCCTGCGCGACTGGCTGGCGCAGCGCGTCACCGCCGCCATCATGGCGGTCTACACGGTAATCGCCCTGGTGGTGCTGCTCAGCGGCGTGCCGATCACCTACTCGGTGTGGCACGACCTGTTCTCGCAGGGCTGGATGCGCGTCGCGACGCTGCTGTTCGCGGCGAGCCTGGCCTGGCACGCCTGGGTCGGGGTGCGCGACATCCTGATGGACTACGTCAAGCCGGACGGCCTGCGCCTGGCGCTGCAGGTGGCCGTGCTGCTGGTCATCGCGGCGTACTTCGGCTGGGCGATCGAGATCCTCTGGGGATGAGCGCGACGCCGATGGAAAAGAGATGAGCCTGCCGGTCAGACGGTTCGACGCGATCGTGGTCGGGGCGGGGGGCTCCGGCATGCGCGCGGCGCTCGAGCTCGCGCGCGCCGACCTCAAGGTCGCGGTGCTCTCCAAGGTCTTCCCGACGCGCTCGCACACGGTGGCGGCGCAGGGCGGCATCGCCGCGCCGCTCGCCAACTCGACCGAGGACAACTGGCACTGGCACATGTACGACACCGTCAAGGGCTCCGACTACCTCGGCGACCAGGACGCGATCGAGTACATGTGCCGGCGCGCCAATGAGGTGGTGGTCGAGCTGGAGCACATGGGCATGCCGTTCGACCGCCTGGAGAACGGCAAGATCTACCAGCGGCCCTTCGGCGGCCATACCCAGAACTACGGCAGCGCCAAGATGGCGATGCGCGCCTGCGCCGCGGCCGACCGCACCGGCCACGCCATGCTGCACACGCTCTACCAGCAGAACGTGCGCGCCAATACCCAGTTCTTCGTCGAGTGGATGGCGCTCGACCTGGTGCGCGATCCGCAGGACGGCGCGGTGCTGGGCGTGACCGCGCTAGAGATGGAGACCGGCGAGGTCTACATGATGCAGGCCAAGGCGACGCTGTTCGCCACCGGCGGCGCGGGCAGGATCTTCGCGGCGAGCACCAACGCCTTCATCAACACCGGCGACGGCCTCGGCATGGCGGCGCGCGCCGGCATCCCGCTGCAGGACATGGAGTTCTACCAGTTCCATCCCACCGGCGTGTACGGCGCCGGCGTGCTGATCACCGAGGGCGTGCGCGGCGAGGGCGGCTACCTGCTCAACAAGGACGGCGAACGCTTCATGGAGCGCTACGCGCCGAACGCCAAGGACCTCGCCAGCCGCGACGTGGTGTCGCGCGCCATGACCACCGAGATCAAGGAAGGCCGCGGCTGCGGCCCGGACAAGGACCACGTCCTGCTGAAGCTCGACCATCTCGGCCCCGAAGTGATCAACCACCGCCTGCCGGGGATCCGCGAGATCTCGATCAAGTTCGCCAACGCCGATCCGGTGCGCGACCCGATCCCGGTGGTGCCCACGGTGCACTACCAGATGGGCGGCATTCCGGCGAGCTACATGGGGCAGGTGGTGGTGCCCGAGGCCGCGAGCTCGGAATCGATCGTGCCCGGGTTCTACGCGGCGGGAGAATGCTCGTGCGTATCGGTGCACGGCGCCAACCGGCTCGGCACCAATTCGCTGCTCGACCTGCTGGTGTTCGGCAAGTCCTCCGGCGAGCAGATGATCAAGGACGTCCGCGCCATGCCGCGGCCGCACCGCAACCTGCCGGCGGATGCGGGCGCGGCGTCGCTGGCGCGCCTGGCGCGCCTGGACGCGAACGCGGCGGGCGAGCGGGTCGCCGACGTGCTGAACGACCTGCGCCGCACCATGCAGGCGCATTGCGGGGTGTTCCGGTTCCCCGAGGACCTGGTCCTCGGAGTGCAGAAGATGAAGCAGATCCAGGAAAGGTCGGGCCGGACCTTCATCCAGGACAAGTCGAAGACATTCAATACCGCCCGGGTCGAGGCGCTCGAGCTCGACAACCTGGTCGAAGCCGCGATGGCGACCATCGTCTCGGCCGAGGCCCGCAAGGAGAGCCGCGGCGCCCAGGCGCGCTCCGACTTCCCGGAGCGCGACGACAAGAACTGGCTCAAGCACTCGCTCTGGTACAAGGAAGGCAACCGGCTCGCCTACAAGCCGGTGCACACCAAGCCGATGACCGTCGAGA
>DATJXO010000051.1:0-62138 GCA_035500055.1 Burkholderiales bacterium
CCCGCTCGACCATTCGCGCGCACTGCGCGCGCGTGAGCAGCGTGTTCTCCGGCGCCGAATCCGCGCGCATCAGGTTGCGCGGCGCCTCCGAGTGCTCGCCCGAGTCCATCAGGACGTGCCCCAGCTCGTGCGCCAGCGAGACCGGCAGGTCGCGGATGCCGGCCGTGATCCACACGGTGCCGGCGAGCTCGGGGCGCGTCGCGGTGTTGCCGTGCCCGAAGGCCTCGGCCTCGAACTGCGGCGAGTTGCGCGTGTCGCGCACGAAGAACACGGCAGGACGCGCGGGATCGAGCTCGCGCGCCAGCGCGAGCGAGCGCGGCGTGTCGAGATCGCGCATTTCCGGCGCCCCGCCCTCCAGCCGGTAGAGGGTCGCCGCCTCGAGCGCGACGCCGCACTGCGCGAGGATCGCCGCCGCGCCGCGCACCGCGGCGGCGATGCGGCGCTGCGTCCAGGAGGAGCCGGCGAAGGCGAACAGGGAAAGCTCGAGCGGATGCGAGCGCCGCGAGCGCGAGGAGGCAGGCCGCAAGACGGTTTCGGCGCGAGGCGCGCGCCGCGGCGCTCAGCCGAACAGCCACCAGGCCGCGACGGCGCCGGCGAGAGGCAGCATGGCGCAGAAGCGCGCCATGGTGATGACGTGGCGGCGCTCGTTCTGGTCGAACTCGGGCTTCTTGCCGACCGACTTGGCCCGCCTCGAGACCACCGACTTGAGCAGCAGGTAGTCGACGACGAAAAGGAACGTTCCGCCTGCGAGCCCGATCAGGAATCCCTTCAGCCAGATGTTCATGGATCGCCCCTTCGCCCGGAAGCCGGCAGTCTAGCGCAGCTCCGGCCGGGCCATGAGGAGAGCCGGCCCGCGCCAGATCTGCAGCCAGGCGCCGCGGAACGGGACCTGGTACTCGGGCGCGGCCGAGCCCTCGCCGGCCTGGCGGCGGCGCTCGACGGTGAGGACCCGCCCGCCGGGGTGCGCGGCGACCCAGGCCGCGACCTCGGGCGGATCGAGGATCTCGATCGGCACGCGCAGCCGGCCGACGAAGTTGTACTGCGCGTGGTACTTGCCGAGGTGCGCGAGCGGTACGTGCCCCCGCTCCAGGCGCCCAAGCACCGCCGCCGCGGGGCGCGGGTCCGCGTACGGGACCACCGCGGGAACCACGCCCACCAGGAGCACGGCGATCGCCAGCAGCATGGCGACGGCGAGCGCGCGCAGCTGCTCCAGCGCCGGGCGCGCCGCGACGGCGAGCAGCAGCGGCGCGCCGAGCGCGGCGAGCGCGAGCGGCCAGCGCGGGATCGACGCCGCCCAGTGCGCGGCGCCGGGCACCCCGGGCGCCTGTCGCAGGTAGTACAGGAACGCGGGCAGCGCGACGAATCCCGCCAGCGGCAGCAGCATCTCCCAGCGCCGCGGCGCCGAGCGTGCGCGCTCGAGCGCGAGCGCCGCGAGCAGCGCGAACGCCGGCAGCTCGGGCACCAGGTATTTCGCCTGCTTGCCGCTCACCAGCGAGAAGCCGGCGAGCGCGAGCAGCAGCCAGGCGAGCAGGAAGCGCGCGGCGGGGTCGGGCGGGCCGGCGAAGAGCTCGCGCAGCGCCTTCCACAGGCGGGGCCACACCAGCCAGGGAAACAGGATCAGCGGCAGCAGCGGCGCGTAGTACCACCACGGCTCGCGGTGCGCGAAGGAATCCGCGACGCGGCCCGCAGTCTGCCCCCAGAAGATCGCGCGCCGGTACGCTTCGCCCCCGGCGAGCCCGGCGGGCACCGCCCAGGCGAGCGCGATCGCCGCGCCGAGCAGCACGCCCAAGCCGAGGTCGGCGTACCAGCGGAGGGCGCGCGCGCGCAGCCGCGACGCCCACCACGGCGCGGCGAGCGCGGCGGGAAGCACGTGCAGCAGCACCACTGGGCCCTTGGCGAGCACGCCGAGGCCGATCCCGGCGCCGAGCCAGAGGATCCCGGCGCGCCGCTCGCCTCCGGAGAGCTCGAGCACGCCGATCATCGCGGCGAGCACGCAATCGGCGAGCAGCAGGTCGAACATCGTCAGCGTGACGAAGCCCGCGAAGAGCAGCGTGCCGAAGAGTATCCAGGGGGAAGCGCCGCGCCCGCCCCGTAGCAGCCTCTCGATCCTGAGCAGCAGCGGCACCGCGGCGAGCGCGCAAAGCGGCCCCACCAGGCGCGGCCACCAGTCGTTGACGCCGAACGCGGCCCAGCCGAGCTGGATCAGCCAGAACAGCAGCGGCGGCTTGTGCGGGTACGGCTCGCCGTTCACGTACGGCACGAGGAAATCCCCCCGCAGCCACATGTCCCAGGCGACCGAGGCATAGCGCGTCTCGTCCACCGGCCACAGCGGGCGCAGCCACAGCGAGCCGAGCGCGATAAGGCCCCAGCCCGCAAGCAGGAGCGCGAGGCCGCGATCGCCCGCGGCGCGTCCGCTAGCCGCGCTCATCGAGCGCGTCGTCCACTTCCGCGCCTAGGGTGCGGCCGCGGCGGTAGCGGTGATAGAGCCAGACGCCGAGCGCCGCGGAAGCGAGCAGCAGCGCCACCGCGAGCGCCACGCGCGGCGCGCCGCCGACCTCCACGCCGCTGCCGGCGAGCGCGAACGCGAGCGTGAGCGGGTAGTAGCCGATGAGCGACCCGGCGAGGAACGGCCCCGGCCGCACGCTCGAGACGCCCGCGGCGAGGCTGGTGGCGAAGTTGTTGCCGAGCGGAAGCAGCCGCACCAGCAGCGACATCGCGAACGGGTTGCCGGCGAGGAACGCGTCGATGCGCCGGACCCGCGCGCCGAAGCGCGCGCCGAGAAGCGGCCGCCCGACGAGGCGCCCGTAGGCGAAAGTGAGGGCGCAGCCGAGCTCGGTCGCCGCGAGCGCGAGCAGCGATCCGGACCCGGCGCCGAAGGCGTAGCCGCCGAGGAAACTCACGACATGCCGCGGCACCGCGATCGCGGTCGCCACGCCTCCCGCCGCCACGAACAGCAGCTGGCCGCCGACGCCCTGGCCGCGCACCTCGCGGTCGATCCAGTCCTCCGACAGCAGGCTGCGCAGCCCGCCGCGCTCGAGCAGCGCGCCGAGCGCGACCAGCGTGGCGAGGAAAACCAGCCCGGGGGCGAGCGTGCGCAGCTTCACCGGCGCGGGACTTCGCTCGCCTCGGGGCGGCGGCCGCGGCGCCGCAGCCACATCACCCCGGCGAGGTCGACGATCCCGACCCAGAGGCGGTCGAGCACGCCGTAGTTGGAGCGACCGCGCGTGCGCGGCCGGTGGCCGACCTCGACCACCCGCGTCGCGCCGCCGTCCCGCTGCACCAGCGCCGGGATGAAGCGATGCATGTGATCGAAGTACGGCAGCTCGAGATACGCGGCGCGCCGCACGAGCTTCAGGCCGCAGCCGGTGTCGGGCGTTGCGTCCCCCAGCAGCCGCGAGCGCACGCCGTTCGCGACGCGGGAAGACAGGCGCTTCACGAGGCTGTCCTGCCTTCTCCTGCGGTAGCCCGAGACCAGCGCCACCGCGCCTTCCGCCTCGTCCCTCGCCCCGATCAGCCTCGGGATGTCGGCCGGGTCGTTCTGGCCGTCGCCGTCGAGCGTCGCGATCCACTCGCCGCGCGCGGCGCGCACGCCCGTCATCAGCGCAGCGCTCTGCCCGCAGGACTCGCGGTGCCGCAGCACGCGCAGCCTCGGGTAGCGTGCCATCGCCTCGGCAAGGCGCTCGGGCGTGGCGTCGCGGCTGCCGTCGTCGACGTACACGACCTCGAACTCGCCGCGGCCCTCGAGCGCGGCATGGATTTCGGCGAGCAGCGGCAAGATGTTGTCCTGCTCGTTCCTCACCGGGACGACCACCGACAGCGACACCCGGGGACTCGTGGCGAAAAGCCGCATTATCCCATTCCGGGCTGGCGTATAATGCCGCCTGCTGAGGAGCGTTGCGTTCCCCCCGGGGGATCAGGCTCAGCGAAATCAACGGCGCTCGCATCGCAACCGGTGCGGGCGCTTTGCTTTTTGGGACCCCGCGAACGAGAAGGGAGCACCGCAGCCATGAACGCACCCGACCAGAAGCTCGCCGACTGCGCCATCGCCGACGCCGCGCTCGCCGGCTGGGGGCGGCGCGAGATCGCGATCGCCGAGTCCGAGATGCCGGCGCTGATGGCGATCCGCGAGGAGTACTCGCTCACCAAGCCGCTGAAGGGCGCGCGCATCGCGGGGTCGCTGCACATGACCATCCAGACCGCGGTGCTCATCGAGACGCTGCAGGCGCTCGGCGCGGAGGTGCGCTGGGCCTCGTGCAACATCTTCTCGACGCAGGACCACGCTGCCGCGGCGATCGCCGCGGCGGGCACCCCGGTGTTCGCGAAGAAGGGCGAAACGCTCGCCGAGTACTGGGACTACACCCACCGCATCTTCGAGTTCGGCCGCGACCGCGGGCCCAACATGATCCTGGACGACGGCGGCGACGCGACGCTGCTGATGCATCTGGGCGTCAAGGCGGAGAAGGATTCCTCCGTGCTCTCGAAGCCAGGCAGCGAAGAGGAGGTGGCCCTGTTTTCCGCCATCAGGAACCGGCTCGCTTCGCGGCCGGGCTGGTACGGCAAAGTCGCGAAAGAGATCCGCGGCGTCACCGAAGAGACCACCACCGGCGTGCACCGCCTCTACCAGATGGCGAAGGAAGGCCGGCTGATGTTCCCGGGCATCAACGTCAACGACTCGGTGACCAAGTCCAAGTTCGACAACCTCTACGGCTGCCGCGAGTCGCTGGTCGACGGCATCAAGCGCGCCACCGACGTCATGGTGGCGGGCAAGGTCGCGGTGGTCTGCGGCTACGGCGACGTCGGCAAGGGCTCGTCGCAGGCGCTGCGCGCGCTCTCGGCCCAGGTCTGGGTCACCGAGGTCGACCCTATCTGCGCGCTGCAGGCGGCGATGGAGGGCTACCGCGTCGTGACCATGGACGAGGCCTGCGACAAGGCCGACATCTTCGTCACGGCCACAGGCAACTTCCACGTCATCACGCACGAGCACATGAAGCGCATGAAGGACCAGGCGATCGTGTGCAACATCGGGCACTTCGACAACGAGATCGACGTCGCGTCGCTGGAGAAGTACAAGTGGGAGGAGATCAAGCCGCAGGTGGACCACGTCATCTTCCCCGACGGCAAGAGGATCATCCTGCTCGCCAAGGGACGCCTGGTGAACCTCGGCTGCGCCACCGGGCACCCGAGCTACGTCATGAGCTCCTCGTTCGCCAACCAGGTGATCGCGCAGGTCGAGCTCTTCGGCAACACCTCGAAGTACCCGGTGGGCGTCTACACCCTGCCCAAGCACCTCGACGAGAAGGTGGCGCGCCTGCAGCTGAAGAAGCTCAACGCGCGCCTCACCGAGCTCACCGACCGGCAGGCCGCCTACATCGGCGTGCCCAGGGCCGGCCCGTACAAGAGCGACCACTACCGCTACTGACGGATTCCCCTTGCTCCGGCTGCTCCTCGTCTGGCTGATCAACGCGCTGTCGCTGCTCGCGGTGGCGTACCTGATCCCCTCGATCCAGGTCGCGAGCTTCGCCGCGGCGCTGGCGGCCGCGGTGGTGCTCGGGCTGGTCAACGCGGTGATCCGGCCGCTGCTCATCCTGCTCACGCTGCCGGCGACGCTCCTCACGCTCGGCCTGTTCATCTTCGTCCTCAACGGACTGCTGTTCTGGCTGGTGGGCTCGTTCCTGCGCGGCTTCGTCGTCGGCGGATTCTGGGCCGGCGTGTTCGGCGCGATCCTCTACAGCATCGTGTCGTGGGCGCTGTCGGCGGCGCTGCTGCCCGGGCGGCGGGTGCACGTCATCGTGGAAAGGGACTGAGCGTCATGAAGATCGCGGTCATGGGCGCGGGCGGCGTCGGCGGCTATTTCGGCGCGCGCCTGCAGCAGGCGGGAAACGAGGTCGTCTACATCGCGCGCGGCCGGCATCTGGAGGCGATGCGCTCGAAGGGCCTCGCGGTGAAGAGCCCGGCGGGCGAGATCCGGCTGAAGGTGACGGCGGTGGAGAAGCCCGCCGAGGCGGGCGCCGCCGACGTCGTGCTGTTCGCGGTCAAGCTCTGGGACACCGAGAGCGCGGCCGAGGGCATCCGGCCGCTGCTCGCCTCGGGCGGCGCCGTGATCCCGTTCCAGAACGGCGTCGAGTCGATCGAGCGGATCGGCAAGGTCCTCGGCGCCGAGCGCGTGATGGGCGGCGCCGCGTACATCGCCGGCCGCATCGCCGAGCCGGGGGTGATCCAGCAGACCGGCACCATGGCGCGGCTGCGCTTCGGACCGGTGCTGCCCGCGCAGCGCTCCCTCGCCGAGCGGTTCCTCGCCGCCTGCAAGGCGGCGAGCATCGACGCCGAGTTGAGCGACGACATCGTGCGGGTGCTGTGGGAGAAGTTCGTGCTGCTGGTCGCCATGTCGGCGGCCACCGCGGTGACGCGCAAGCCCGCGGGCGTGGTGCGCGCCGACCCCGACATGCGCTGGCTGCTGGAGGCGACCATGCGCGAAACCTGGCAGCTCGGCCGCAAGCGCGGCGTGGCGCTGGCCGACGACCTGGTCGCGAAGACGCTTGCGATGGTGGACACCCTGCCGGCGGAGATGCGGGCCTCGATGGCGGCGGACCTCGAGGCGGGCGGCCGGCTCGAGGCGCCGTGGCTCTCCGGGGCGGTGGCGCGCATGGCGCGCGAGGCCGGGATCGAGGCGCCGGTCAACCGCGCGGTGTTCGCCGCGCTCAAGCCCTACGTGGATGGATCTCAAGCAGCGGCTGCTTGATCCCCGGCAGCCGGTCCTGCTCTACGGCACCACGCCGCCGCGCGCGGGCACGGCCGGCGACGCGGTGCGCGCCGCGGCCGACAAGCTCGCCGCCCGCCTCGGCGCCCTGCCGCTCGACGGCGTGGTGGTCTACGACATCCAGGACGAATCCGGCCGCACGTACGAGCCGCGCCCCTTTGCCTTCAGCGGCACGATAGATCCGCGCGCCTATGCGCGGCTGCTCGCCGAGCGCTGCGCGCGCCCGGCGATCACCTACAAGTGCGTCGGCGCGCTCGACGAAGCGGGCTGGCGAGCGTGGCTCGACGAGACGGCGCGCGACTACGGCGCCGGCGCAATCTCCGTCGTCGGCCGCCCCGCCTCGGGCGTGCGCTATCCGCTCGCGCTGTCGCGGGCGATCCGCATCGCCGCCGCGCACCCCGCCGGCTTCGCCGTCGGCGGCGTCGCGATCGCCGAGCGCCACACCGCGGCGCGCAGCGAGTCGGCGCGCCTGCTCGCGAAATCGATCGAGGGCTGCGGCTACTTCATCTCGCAGACCGTGTACCACGCCGAATCGACCGTGCAGCTGCTCGCCGACTACGCGCGCGACTGCCGCGGCGCCGGCGTCGCGCCGCGGCGCGTGGTGCTCACCTTCTCGCCCGTCGGGCGCGAGAAGACGCTGCGCTTCCTCGAATGGCTCGGCGTGCGCATCGCGCCCGGGGTCGCCGCGGAGATCCTCGGCGCGCCGGACCCGCTGGCGAAATCGATCGAGATCTGCCGCGACAACCTGCGCCGCATCCTCGACGGCGCGCGCGCGCGCGAGGTGCCGCTCGGGGTGAACGTCGAGAGCGTCTCGATCCACCGCGACGAGATCGAGGCCTCGGTCGAGCTTTTCCATGTACTCAGCGGGGTCTTCGCAGCCGGCTAGAGGGTTGTCGTATTTCCAACATTCCGGCTGCAGCGCGAGTCGGAATGGAAATCTCCGTAGGGAATTCTCGATTGCTGCTGCTCCGTCTTGATCCACCTCAAATCAAGTGACATGTTCTCACGGATAGTCGGCTTCACTAGCCAGAAGGGGTGGGAGTCAGGCATGACGCCGACGGACCCTCAGCGGCCCGCGTCGGCAGCATGCCGGCCGCGCATGACGATGCATCGTTTCTTGACGATGCTGATCTCGCTTTGCATCGCGCCGCTGCTGCTCCTGGCGCTGTACCTCGCGATCGCAGGCGTGCGTGACGCCCATGTCGGGATTCACGACCGGGCCGCGGACCTGGCCGGCGACTTCGCGACGATCCTCGACCAGAATCTTGACGCGCGCATCCACGCGCTCTCCATGCTCGCTAACTCACCGCACGCGCGCGAGCGGGATTGGGGCCAGCTGTACGGGGACGCGCTCTTCTTCCGGGAGCAGTTCGGCACCGATGTCGTGCTCGCCGACGCGAGCATGCAGATGCTCTTTAACACGCGCGTGTCGCTGGGCACGCCGTTGCCGAAGCTGCCGGTGCCCAAGGGCCGCGCAGCCGCGCCGCTTGCGCTCGCCGCCGGCAAGCCCGTGGTCGGGGACGTCGTCTTCGGACCGGTCGCCAAAGAGCCGCTCGCCGCGGTCGCGGTTCCAGGCCCGCGCGACGGCAAGCCGGCGTTCGTCCTGCTCGCGACCTACGACGCGCAGAGCTTGCTGGAGCGGCTCGATCAGGCGCCACTGCCAGCCGGGTGGGCGCTCTCGATCGTGGACAGCACCGGTCGAGTCGTCGCGCGCCGGGCGTCACCCGACTTCGATCGGGAAGCGCGCGCCGAGGGCAGCGAGCGCCTGACTGCGGCCCTGAGGATCGCACCTTGGGCTGCTGCCGTCGAAATTCCGCGCTCGCTCTATCGCCAACCCGCATTTCGCGCCGGCATCGAGCTGGCGCTGCTGGCCGCAAGCGCGACGCTGGCCGCCCTTGCAGGGGGGGCGTTCGCCGGCCGCCGCCTGGCGCGCTCGATCGCGTCTCTCGCGGATTCGCGCGGAGAGACCGCCGGTACCCTCCGGGTCGCCGAGCTGGAGGCGGTACGGGCACGCCTGGCCGGGCTGGCCGGCACGAACGAGACGGCGCGCAAGGCCCTGCAGGAATCGCGCGACGTGCTCGATTCGGTCGTCGAGAACGTGCCGATCCGGGTGTTCTGGAAGGACCGCGATCTGCGCTTTCTCGGCGGCAACAGCAGCTTCGCGCGCGATGCAGGGTTCTCGCGCCGGGACGAGCTGGTCGGCAAGGACGATTTCCAGATGGCATGGCGCGAACAGGCGGAGACATACCGGGCCGACGACCGGCACGTGATCGAGTCCGATTCGCCGAGGCTCGCCATCGAGGAGCAGCAGACGACCTCGGATGGACGCAAGGTCTGGCTGCGCACGTCCAAGGTGCCGTTGCATGCCGCAGACGGAAAGGTGGCCGGCGTGCTGGGTATCTACGAGGACATCACCGAGCGCAAGCGCATGCAAGCGGCCGTCGAGAGCAGCGAGCGGAAGTTCCGCTCGATGATCGAGAACGCGTCGGACCTGATCGTCATGATCGATGCGCAAGGGACCATTCTGTACGCCAGCCCTTCGCTCAAGCGCATGGGAGGCTTCACGCCGCAGGCAGTGGTCGGACGCAGCATCATGGAATTCACTCACCCGGAAGATCTGACTTCAGCGGCCGCCGCGCTCGCGTCGGTGCTGCACAGGCCCGAAGCTCCCCACGGCGCGCAGCTCCGCTGGCGGCACGACGACGGCCACTATGTCGTGCTCGACTCGGTCGCGAAGAATGGGCTTGCCGATCCCGAGCTCGGCGCCATCGTCATCAACGCGAGGGACGTGACGCAGCGTGTCGAGGCTGAAGCGAAGCTGCGCGAAGGCGAGGCGCGGCTGCGCGCGATCCTCGACCAGTCGATCGCCGGCGTGTACGTGATCCAAGAAGGCAAGATCGTCTACGTCAATCCGCGCATCCGCGAGATCTTCGGCTACGCCCCGGGCGAGCCGTTCGACACCGACCCGCTGGCGCACGTGCAGGAGAGCGATCGAGGGAAGGTGCTGGAACAGATGCAGATGCGGCTGGATGGCAAGCCGCATGCGAGCTACTCGATCGCGGCGCGGCGCCGGGACGGCACCGAGTTCGTGCTCGGCCTGCACGCGACGCGGGCGAGCTTCGAGGGCAAGCCGGCGATCATCGCGACGGCGCAGGACATCACCGAGAAGGCACGCGCCGAGGAAGAGATCCGGCGCTACGTCGCGCGCCTGGAGCAGGCCACGAAGGGCACCATCGATGTCATCGCGACGATCGGCGAGCTGCGCGACCCCTACACCCATGGCCACGAGCGGCGCGTCGCCGAGATTGCGGTGTCGATCGCGCGCGAGATGGGGCTGGCGGAGGAGCAGGTCGAGGGCGTTCGCGTCGCCGGCTATCTGCACGACGTCGGCAAGATCGGCGTGCCGGCCGAGATCCTCGCCAAGCCGACGCGGCTTACCGAGGCCGAGTACGCGCTGGTGAAGGATCACGCGCAGAAGAGCTACGAGATCCTGAAAGGGGTCGAGTTTCCCTGGCCGGTCGCCGAGATCGCGTGGCAGCACCACGAGCGGCTCGACGGCAGCGGCTACCCGCAGGGGCTGAAAGGCGAGCAGATCCTCATCGAGGCGCGCATCCTCGCGGTCGCCGACACCGTCGAGGCGATGGCCTCGCACCGGCCGTACCGCGCCGGGCTCGGCATCGAGCGCGCGCTCGCGGAGATCGAGAAGGGTCGCGGCGGCATTTACGATTCGCAGGTGGTCGACGCCTGCCTGCGGCTCTTCCGCGAAAAGGGCTACCAGCTGCCGGCATGAGCGCGCCGCGCCGCCTCCTGGCCGCGCCTCAGTACATCTCGCGGAAGAAGATGAAGTTGTCAGGCTTGGCGCCGTAAACGCCGAAGGCCGAGCGCGCGGCGGGGTCGTCGTCGTAGACCGTGCTCGGGTCGGCATCCGGGTTGTCGGCGTCGTTCCAGCGCCCGAGCAGGTAGCCGCGGTTGGCGGAAGTCGCCGCGACGTACGATCCGCCGACGCCGGTGCAATAGCTGCCGGCGACCGGCGCGGTCAGCTCCGGCGAGATCACCAGGCTGCCCTCGTTGCCCGCGCCGGGCGCGGCGAGCGTGAGCTCCCCCACGCCGCCGGTGAACGCGACGCTGGCGCTCGTCACCGCGGTCTCGCACGGCGCCAGCGTCGAGCCGCTGAACGAGAGCGAGAAGTTGCTGCGCACGAGGGTGGTGCAGCTGTCGAGCGTGTTGGTGGCGAACGCGCTGCCGTTCCAGTACTGCACCTCGAGCGGCAGGGCGAGCGGGATCTGGGTGACGCCGACCGCGCCCTGCACGCGCAGCCGCCCGTAGCGCACCTCGGTCGCGACCCCGAGGTTCTTGTGGTCGTTGGTGGCATTGCCGTCGACGTCGAGGTCGAGGGTATCCATCGCGACGCCGTCGGAGTCCACCGGCGCGATGCCGAAGGCAACGTTGGTGTACGGGCCGTCCGGCGTATCGGGCGTGGCGCGCTCGATCGCGGTCGTGGCAGTGACGCCGGCGGCGCCGGAGGACCACGAGCCCGACGGCGCCAGGCTGCCGTCGATCCGCGCGGTGAGGTCGGTGGTTCCGCTGCGCGCTCCGAAGGCGAAGTTCGCGAACGTCGTCAGCCCGAGCTTGGCGTAGGCGCCCTGGTAGTTCTGCGTGGCGGCGCCCTGCGCGTTCTGCGCCGTCAGCGTGAACGCGAGCTGCAGGCCCTCGTTCATGTAGGCGAAGCTCGACGCCGGCGAGCAGGACGACGCCGGGCGGTTGGTCAGCGTGCCGCCCGAGAGCGCGAAGCGCTTGGGGCGGAAGCGGCCGACGTAGCCTCCCGCGGCGCCGGTGCCGTCCAGGCCGCTGTTTCCGCTCACGCTTGCACCCGGCGTGTCCAGGTAGCTGGTCGCGGTGGCCTGGATGAGGACGTTGCCGACCTCCGAGTAGCGCAGGTTCGCCAGGGCCGCGGCGCCGCCCGAGTAGCTCGCGGCCGCTACCGTCGGACTCGCGCCGCCGAGGCTGAGCGTTCCGGTCGTCCCGCCCGCGGGCAGGATCGCGCCGGGCGCAAGCACCGTGTCCCAGGCGAAGCTCGGCGTCACGCCGTTGTCGGTGACATCGGCGCCGGCGTCGGGCGCGCCATCGTTGTTGCTGTCGTCACTCGACTGCCAGAGGTAGCCGGCAACCGCGGCCGCGAAGTCGTCTCCCGCGGCGGCGAGCACCGAGCTGGCCGCGGAGGTGCCGTGCTGGATTCCCGCGAACGCGAGTGCGAACGGGCGCGTCGTAATCCAGGGCGAGGTGCCGCGGCGCTGGGAGTTGCCGTCGTGAAGGTTGATCAGGTACTTGCCCACGTCGGTGGTGTTGAGCGTGAAGCTGCCGGCGCCGCCCGAGAAGGCGATGGTGAGGACGTTGCCCCCCGGCTCGACAGTGCCGAGCGGGCTCACGGTGTTCACCCCCGTCGCCCCCGGGAGCGCCGCGCCCGACGGGTCGGAGCCGTTCAGCGTCAGCCAGATCTTGAGCACATTGTTACCGTTGTGGCCGTTGCCTGCGTTTAGGTTGCAGCTCGGCGCGGTGCGACGCTCCACCGCGATGGTCTGCGGGCGGCCGGCGATCTGGATCGGATCGGGCGTGATCACGTAGCCGTCGTTGATGAAGTTGATCGAGGCGCTTCGGCTGGTGACGCCGGTAGAGGCGTCCTGCACGCTCACCGCCAAGGTACCGGCGGTGGTTACCGCCAGGGTCAGCACGATCCGGCCCGCGTCGCCGGCGACGAACGCATAGTCGGCCGCGCCCGAGCCGAAGTTGGTCAGGGTGCCGTACGCCGTCTTGACCGCCCAGGCGCCGTCGCCCGTGCTGGTGCTGAGGTGCACCGTCCCGGTGTAGCCCGTGTTCACGTTGTTGGATGCGTCGCGCGCGCTGATGGTGATCTCGATCGGATATGCCGCGCAAGCGAGGGTATAGTCGCCTGCCTCCACGACGAAGCGGAGCGAAGACGGCCGCAGCGCGATCATCTGCGCGGTCCCCGAATCGCCGTCGTTGCCCGCGGTCGCGACCTTGTCGCCGGTCGCGCCGGCCACGGCTTGCGACACGTCGTTCATCTCCAACGAGACTCCGGCGGCGTTGGGCGCCGCGAGCGACGAAACGTTTACGCGCTCGGTCATGCCGGCCGGCGGCGTCCAGCTCGAGGACGAGGCGATACTGTGCGTGCTCACGACCATTGCGTCGGCTACCGTGGTGGTGATCTGCGTCGCCCGCACCGCGGTGTTCGGGTCGCCGCCAACCGGGGCGGTGTTTCCGCCCGAGGCGTCGATCGGACTGCTCGTGTCGACGCCGAGGTACGAGACGATGCCCCCGACCGCGCCGTTATGACCGCCGCCGAGCGTCCAGGTGTAGCTCGCGGGCTCGGAGGCGCTCGCGATGCGCCAGAAGGTCTGCTGCCGGCTGCTCGTCGCCGCAGGCTGTGCCGTCGTGACGAGCGGCGTCCAGCCCGCCGGCGCGCCGATCGTCACGCTGGAAGGCGTTACGGCGACCGAGGCGAGCATCAGGTCGCCGAAACTCGTGCCCGCGGGCACACCGATTACCAGCCCGGAAGCCGGGCGCAGCGCAAAGAGGACGCCGTGGTTGGGATCGGAGCCGCCGCCCTTCGTGACGGTGAACGGCCCCTTCGCGCCTGCCGTCGATTCCTGCCGGTAGTTGAGCGCGACTTCCGCGTCGTTGCCCGTTCCCGTGCCCGTGTCGAAGGCCCCGGTGAAGCCGTCGCCCGAGGCATCGGTCGTGTTGTTGTCGCGGATGAGGATCGCGAAGAGCAGCAGCGCATTCGCCGTGACGGTGGTCTCGGTCCCGCTGGTGACCGAGGTCGCGCTCTGGTAGCTGCACTTCACGCGCGTTCCGCCGGCGGTGCAGTTCGAGGCCGGGATCGGTTGCCCCGTGTCGAACGGATTCGAGGTGTCCACGCCCTGGAAGCGCGCCATGCGCCCGATCATGACGTTGCAGGTACCCGTGCCCTTCGACACGGTGAGGTTGTCGTTCGCGCTGCCGTCGGCAAAGCGCCAGTAGATCGCCGCGGTGTGCGTAGCGGTGGGATTGCTGGAAAGCAGCGTGTTCCAGCCCGTGGAGGGCGTGAGCGTCGCCGAATCGTCCGAGGACACCAGCGCGATCAGCAGGTCGCCGCTGCTGCCCGCAGGCGTGGAGGGCGAAATCGACCTGCTGCAGCCGTTGGCGTTGTCGGCGCCGCCCGAGCCGACGTAGACGATGTCGCCGGTCGTGGCAGCGGAAGAGGCGGCGCGCACGTCGATCTGCGCTTGGGCCGGCGCGGCCACGGCCAGCAGCACGAGCGCGCCGGCGAGCAGTGCGAGGAAGCGTCGCATGTCGTCAATATATGACAGCCGGCGACACCCCCGATCCTCGCCTCTACAGACTTTTACCGCAGACCGCTAGGCGGCGCGCTTCTTCCTCTGCGCGTCGCGCGCGTGCATCTGCGCGTACGCGCCGTGCGCCGCCGCTTCGGCATCGCCGACGTGCACCGGGTAGCCCATGTCGTCGAGCACCGAGCCGAGCGCCGAGAGGCAGAGCATCACGTTGTCCGGGCGGCAGGAATAGCCCATCAGGCCGAAGCGCCAGATCTTGCCCTTCAGCGGGCCGAGGCCGGCGCCGATCTCGAGGCCGAACTCGGAGAGCAGCGTCGAGCGCAGCTTCGCCTCGTCCACGCCCTCGGGGCAGAGCACGGCGTTCATCTGCGGCAGCTGGTATTTCTCGGCGACCAGGAACTTGAGGCCCATCGCCTCGAGCCCGGCCTTGAGCGCGACATGGTGCCGGTGGTGGCGCGCCCAGCAGTTTTCCAGCCCTTCCTCGCGGATCAGCAGCAGCGCCTCGTGCAGCGCGAACAGCGAGTTCGTCGGCGCGGTGTGGTGGTAGGTGCGCGTGGTCTCGCCCCAGTAGCCGAGCAGCAGGTTCATGTCCATGAACCAGCTGTGGATGCGGTCCTTGCGCTTCTTCACGTGCTCGACGACGCGCTCGGAGAACGACACCGGCGACAGGCCCGGCGTGCAGGAGAGGCACTTCTGGCTCGCCGAGTAGATGGCGTCGATCTCCCACTCGTCGACCTTCACCGGCGTGCCGGCGAGCGAGGTCACGGCGTCGACGATCACCAGCGCGCCGTGCTTGTGCGCGAGCTGGGTGAGCGTCTTCGCGTCCGATTGCGCGCCGGTCGAGGTCTCGGCGTGCACGAACGCGACCACGCCGACGTCCTTGTGCTTCTTCAGCGCGTCCTCGACCTTCTGCGGGTCGACCGGCTCGCCCCACTTGTCCTCGATCACGATCGGCGTGCCGCCGCAGCGGATCACGTTCTCGAGCATGCGCCCGCCGAAGACGCCGTTCTGGCACACGATCGCCTTGTCGCCCGGCGCCACCATGTTGACGAAGCAGAACTCCATGCCGACCGAGCCCGGGCCCGAGAGCGGGAAGGTGAGCGGGTTCTTCGTCTGGTAGACGTAGCGCAGCAGGCTCTTCAGCTCCTCCATCATCTCGACGAAGATCGGGTCGAGGTAGCCGATCGCCGGCTGGCTCATGGTGGTGAGCACGCGCGGGTGGATCTCGGTCGGCCCGGGACCCATCAGCGTGCGCTGCGGGGGATGGAAGGAATGAATGCGCTTCGCGGGGGCGTACTGGCTCATGGCTAGGCTCTCCGGGGTAATGCCGAACGGCGCGTCCTCGGGGCGCGACTTCACGCGCACCGGGTTCTTCGCGCTCGCTTCATTGACGATCTCGAGGGCGCCGATGCGTCCCTGGGTGAGGCGCTCCACCTCCCCCGCCCAGCGCGCGGGGATGTAGCCGGTCTTGACCCAGTTGTGCACCACCGCCCGGTCGAGCTGGAAGGCGCGCGCCACGCCCGCTTGGCTGCCGAAGATCTCGACCAGGCGGGCGGCGCAATCCATGGCGCGCAGTCTACTTTGTCAAACTGGATTTGACAAGGCCGATGCGTCGAAACTCGGCGGGAACGCGCGTCCCCGGGATGTAGCGCCTGCCCCAGCGCGCGACCGCCGCCAGCACGTCGCCCAGCTCCCTGCCCTTCCCGGTGAGCTCGTACCGGTTGCGGAGCGGCCGCGTCTGGTAGGGGCGCGCCTCGATCAGGCCCGCGGCCTCCATCCTCTTCAGGCGATCGGCGAGGATGTTGGTGGGGATGCCCTCGTCGCTAGCGAGCAGCGCGTTGAACGTGTGCCGCCCGCGCAACAGGTCGCGCACCACCAGCAGCGTCCACTTGTCGCCCGCGATATCGAGCGCGCACGCGGCGGGACACGAGGAGCGGCGCGGACCAGTAACTTGCATATTGCAAGTTTATCGGCTAACGTCGGCCGCTCGCAACCCCCGAAGGAACACCGGTGAGCTCGCAATCGCGCGGTCCGCTCGTCGTCACGCTCGCGGCAGCGGCATTTCTGATGGTGACGATGGGCATTCGCCAGTCGTTCGGCCTGTTCGTCTCGCCGATCAATTCCTCGACCGGCCTGGGCATCGTGACGATCAGCTTCGCGCTCGCCATCGCGCAGTTCGTCTGGGGCGCGGTGCAGCCGGTGGCCGGCGCGCTCGCCGACCGCCACGGGCCCGCCTGGGTGCTCGCGTGCGGCCTGGTGGTCCTCGCCGCCGGCACCGCGCTCACGCCGCTTATGCACTCGGGCTTCGGGCTGATCGTTTCGCTCGGCCTGCTCTCGGCGCTCGGCTCGGGCGCCGGCAGCTTCTCCGTGCTGATCGGCGCCGCGGCGCAGCGCTTGCCGGCCGAGTCGCGCGGCAAGGCCACCGGCGTCATCAACGCCGGCGGCTCGTTCGGCCAGTTCGTGTTCGCGCCGATCGCGCAGGTGCTGATCCAGGCCTTCGGCTGGATGGCGGCGCTCTGGGCGCTCGCCGCGGCGACGCTCGGCGCGCTGCCGCTGATACGCGTCGTGGCGCCGCGCGGCGCCGCCCATGCGCACGCCGCAGCCGGCGGCTCGCCCTGGCGCGCGCTCGGCGACGCGTTCGGGGACCGCAGCTACGTCCTGCTGAACGCCGGCTTCTTCACCTGCGGCTTCCACATCGCCTTCCTGGTCACCCACCTGCCGCAGGAGGTGAACCTCTGCGGACTGCCGCCCACCGTCGCGAGCTGGTCGCTCGCGATCATCGGGCTCGCCAACATCGCGGGCAGCCTCGCCGCGGGCGCCTCCACGGCGCGCTGGCGCAGCAAGTACATCCTCTCGGCGATGTACGGCTCGCGCGCGGTGCTGATCGCGCTCTACCTCGCCGCGCCGAAGACCGCGTTCACCTTCTACCTCTTCGCCGCGGGCCTCGGCGCCACCTGGCTCGCCACCGTGCCGCCGACGGCGTCGATCGTGGGCAAGCTCTTCGGCGTGCGCTTCCTGGCGACGCTGTTCGGCATGACGCTGCTGTCGCACCAGGTCGGCGGCTTCCTCGGCGCCTGGCTCGGCGGCGTCGCCTTCGCGCGCACGGGCAACTACCAGTGGATGTGGTACGCCGACATGGCGCTCGCCGCGGCGGCGGCGGTGGTCAATCTGCCGATACGGGAAGCGCCGGTCGTGCGGGCCCCAGCCGCCCCACAAGCGGCAGCCTGATCGCCGGCGGCCAGGGCTCGATCCCGAAGCCGAGACCCAGCACGTTCACCTCGAGCCCTTCGACTCCGCTCGCGGTCACCGCGAACAGGCCGCCGAGGGAGACCTGCGCGCCGCGGCCGCTCGGCGCGGCGCCGACGAGGCCGTTGCCGAGATAGTCCTTGCCGATCGCGGTCGGCGGCAGGTCCGCGCCCAGCTCCGGCACCGCGCGCGTGATCCACGCGGTAAAAGTGTTCGAGTTCGGCCCCGGCCACACCGTGTATTGATCGGCATAGGGATACGCGCGCGCCGCGGCGTCGATGCGCGGGATGAGCGCCGCGGCTTCGGGCCCGCGCTTGTCGGCGAGCAACTCCGGCGCGTTGCCGTACCAGCGCGCATCCGGCGCGCGCACGTGGATCAGCACGGCGGTGCCCGACCAGCGCAGGTGCCAGCTGGTCACCTCATACACAGTGTAGCCCTTCGCATCCTGTGGCTTCACCGCGACCCAGGTGTGCACGCCGAAGAGGCCCCGCGCGCCCCAGGTGCGCGCGGCGTAGACCTGGACCACTGCCTCGGGTGTCGTCGCCGGGTCGGGCGCGAGGCCGACCGGCTCGCGGCTCGCCGTGCGCCAGTCCTGGGCTACCACCGCGCGCCCCAGCAGCAGCGCGAGGAGGAGCGACGCGGCAGCGAACAAGGCCATGCTCAGCTTGCCCCGGCGCCGGGCGCGCATCGGCTACTCGGCAAAGAGCGGCTCGCCGAGCCGGCGCAGCGGCTGCGCCGGCCGCGGTGCCGCAGCCGGCGCCGCGGCCGGCGCCAGGCCGGCGAAATCGAAGAGCTTGCGGTCGAGCAGCTGCGAGGGCCGCACGTCCGTGAGCGCGCGCCGGATCGATTCGATGCGCCCCGGATGCTGCCGCTCCCACTGCCGCAGCATGTCGCCGATCACTCGCCGCTGCAGGTTCGCCTGCGAGCCGCACAGGTTGCAGGGGATGATCGGGAACGCCTTCGCCTCGGCGTACGCCGCGAGGTCGGCCTCGGCGACGTAGACCAGCGGCCGGATCACGATATGGCGGCCGTCGTCCGAGCGCAGCTTCGCCGGCATCGCCTTCAGCGTGCCGCCGTGGAACAGGTTGAGGAAGAAGGTCGCCAGCACGTCGTCGCGATGGTGGCCGAGCGCAATCTTGGTGGCGCCGAGCTCGCCCGCGACGCGGTACAGCGCGCCGCGGCGCAGGCGCGAGCACAGCGAGCACATCGTCCCGCCTTCGGGGATAACGCGCTTCACCACCGAGTAGGTGTCCTGCTCGACGATGCGGTAGGGAACGCCGCGGGCCTCCAGGTACTCGGGCAGCACGCGCGCCGGGAACCCGGGCTGCTTCTGGTCGAGGTTCACCGCGACGAGCTCGAAGCCGACGGGTGCCTTGTCCCTGAGGCCGATCAGCACGTCGAGCATGCCGAAGCTGTCCTTGCCGCCCGAGAGGCACACCATCACGCGGTCGCCCTCCTCGATCAGGCCGAAGTCGGCGATCGCCTCGCCCGCCTGGCGCCGGATGCGCTTGGCGAGCTTATCAGTTTCGAATTCTTTCCTTCTGGAATCTCGGGTCACTCGGAAACAATAGCCGGGAAAAAGAAGAAAAGTCTAGAGAAAAACAGAGCGGCCGCCGTCCACGGCCAGCACCTGGCCGGTGACGAACGGCGCCGCGGCGAGGAAGTGTACCGCCTCGGCGACCTCCTCGGGCGTGCCGAGGCGCGCAAGCGGCGTAGTGCCGACGACGCGGCCGCGCTCGGGCGGCGGGAACTGGCCGTCCTCGGGCCAGGCGATCGCGCCCGGCGCGACCGCGTTCACCCGCACCTCTGGCGCGAGCTCGAGCGCGAGCGAGCGCGTCAGGCCGACGAGCCCCGCCTTGGCGACGCTGTAGACGACATACCCCTTCAGAGGGCGCTCGGCGTGGATGTCCGCGATGTTGATCACCGCGCCGCGCCGCTTCGCCAGCTCCGGCGCGGCCTGCTGCGCGAGGAACAGCGGCGCGCGCAGGTTCGAGCCGATCAGCTCCTCCCAGTGCGCCGCCTCGATTTCGCCGAGCCGGGTCGGATAGAACGTGGAGGCGTTGTTGACCAGCACGTCGAGCCGCCCGAAGCGCGCCAGCGCCGCCTCGACGAGCGCGCGCGGCGCGACCGGCGCGAGCAGGTCCGCTTTCGCCGTCGCGGCGCTGCCCGCGCGCTCCGCGTTGAGCGCGCTCTCCAGCGCCGCCGCGTCCTCCTCGCCGCCGCGGTAGTGCAGCAGCACGCGAGCGCCCGCCGCGTGCAGGCGGCGCGCGATCGCGGCGCCGATGCGGCGCGCGGCGCCGGTGACGAGCGCGACTTTTCCCTCGAGGCTGGCAGCCATGGATCGAGGGAATTCTAGGGTAAATTCATCTGCATGCGCCCCGCGGAGCTGCCGCTTCCCGAGCCCGACGCGCTCGCCGCGAGCCGCCGGCTGCTGCAGCGCATCGGTGCCGAGCTCGCGGCCGCCGGCAACTGGATCCCGTTCGCGCGCTACATGGAGCTCGCGCTGTACGCGCCGGGCCTCGGCTACTACGCCGCCGGCGCGCACAAGCTCGGCCGAGGCGGCGATTTCGTCACCGCGCCCGAGCTCACGCCGCTCTTCGGCCGCGCGCTCGCGCGCCAGCTGCGCGAGCTGCTGCAGCCGGGCGAGGCGGTGCTCGAGTTCGGCGCCGGATCCGGGGCGCTCGCCGAGGCCCTGATCCCGGAGCTTCCCGGGGTGACGTACCAGATACTCGAGACGAGCCCCGACCTGAGGCAGCGGCAGCAGGCGCGGCTGGGCGACCGCGCCCGCTGGCTGGAAGCGCTGCCGCAGCGCTTTCGCGGCGTCATGATCGCGAACGAGGTGCTCGACGCGATGCCGGTGCATGCCCTGGCCTGGACCGGGGCCGGCGTGCTCGAGCGCGGCGTGTGCGCGAACGAGGGCGAGCTGGCGTGGGCCGAGCGCGCCGCCGCCGGCGCGGTGCTGGAGGCTGCGCGCCGCATCGAGATCGAGCTTCCCGCTTCAGGGAGATACGAGAGCGAGCTCGGGCTGGCGGCGCGCGCCTGGATGCGCGCCGCGGGAGCCGCGCTCGAGCGCGGCGCGCTCCTCGCCATCGACTACGGCTTCCCGGCGCGCGAGTTCTTCCACCCGCAGCGCTCGATGGGCACGCTCGCCTGCCACTACCGGCACCGCGCGCACGGCGACCCGTTCTGGCTGCCCGGACTGCAGGACATCACCGCGCACGTCGACTTCAGCGCGCTCGCCGACGCCGCCGCCGAGGCGGGACTCGAGGTCCTCGGCTTCGCCGGCCAGGCGCGGTTCCTCGTCAACTGCGGCATCACGGAGCTGCTCGCCGCGGAGAATCCCGGCGACGCCGCGCGCTACCTGCCTGCCGCCGGCGCCGTGCAGAAGCTGCTCTCGCCGGCGGAGATGGGGGAGCTGTTCAAGGTGCTCGCCGTGGGGCGCGGGGGGGAGAAGCTTCCTTTGCTGGGTTTCGGGAGCGGCGACCGGCAGCATGCGCTCTAGCCTTGTCCTGCTGTTGATATTTTTTTCGATAACAGCCAGAGCCGATGAGGCAGACGCTGCGCGCAAGCGCTGGGCGGAGAGTCCGTATGGGCCGATGCTCGAGCGCATCCTGCCGCCCGGCTTCGAGCCGCGGATGCTGCCGGCGCCGGGATCGCGCGGCGCGCGCCTCGTCGAGCGCTACTGCGTGCAGTGCCACAACCTGCCGAACCCGGCGATGCACGAGCCGCGCAAGTGGGACCCGATCGTCGAGCGCATGGTGCTGCGCATGCGCGGCCGCGGCAACATGGGCAAGCTGATGGCCGGCATGATGGCCGGGGTTAAAGCGCCCTCGGACGAGGACGCGGCAGCGCTCGTCGCCTACCTGCGCCGCTACGGCCAGCAGCCGCTCGATCCGGCGCGCTACCCCGAGGCGTTCGCGCCCGAGGGCGAGGCCTTCCGCCTCGCCTGCCGGCAATGCCACACGCTGCCCGATCCGAGGCGCCACACCGCCGACGAGTGGGTGGCGGTGGTCGCCCGCATGGAGAAGAACATGCAGTGGATGAACCGCGTCGTCGGCACCCGGCCGGTTCCCGGCGAGCCGCAGCTCGACGTCGGCGAGATCCTCAAGTTCCTGGCCGCGCGCGCGCGGCCCGCGCCGCGCTAGATGCCCTGCGCCTCGAGCCAGCCGAGGATCGCCTGCGCCGCACTCTCCCAGCCGGCATCGAGCATCAGGGCGTGGCCGAGCCCGGCGAGCTCGCGATACTCGGCGCCGAGCACCAGCGCCGTGCCGCGCACCTCGTGCGGCGCGATCAGCGCATCGCGCGCCGCGGCCACCACCAGCGTCGGGGCACGGCGCGCGCCCCAGGGCGAGGGCAGCCCCCAGCCGCTCATGTCGGCGAGCGCGCGCCGCGACTCGCGCTGCATGCGCGCGTAGTAGCCGTTCAGCCGCTCCAGCGCGATCGGAGCGGCGAACAGCGCCTCGGCGAGCGCCTCGCGGGAAGGGCGGCCGCCGCCGGCGAGCCGCTGGATCTGCGCGAACAGCGCCGGCCGCGCGAAGGCGAGCGCGAGGCTGGAGGGCGCGAGGCCCCAGGCGGGCACCGGGCAGGCGAGGACGGCGGCGCGGGCCGCCGCCCGCTCGAGGTACTTCTGCACCACCAGGCCGCCCATCGAGTGGCCCACCAGCACCGGCGGCTGCGCCAGCGAGGCCGCCGCCTCCGCGACGTCGGCGGCGTAGTCGGCGAGCCCGAGCGCGTCCAGCCGCTCGCGGCCGCGGCTCGCGCCGTGGCCGGAGAGCGAGACCGCGTGGCAGTCGAAGCCGCGCGCCGCGAACCAGTCGAGGAAATGCGCCTCCCAGCACCACGCGCCCACGTAGGCGCCGTGCACGAAGAGCAGAGGGGGTCTGGCAGGTCCGCGTTCCGCTTCCCTGGAGAGAATCTCCAGTTCCATCAGGCGGACGGCACGGCCATGCCCCGCGCCACGGCCGGCCGCGCGCCGATCGCGTCGTACCAGCGCCTGACGTTGCGGAACTGCGCCAGGTCGACGCGATGCCATTCGTGCCGCGCGACCCATGGATAGGTCGCGATGTCGGCGATCGAGTACTCCTCGGCGAGGAACGGCGCCTCGCCCAGGCGCTTCTCGAGCACGCCGTAGAGGCGCTTCGCCTCGGCGCCGTAGCGCTCGGTGCCGTACGGGATCTCGTCCTTCTTGGCGCGCATGAAATGGTGCGCCTGCCCGAACATCGGGCCGACGCCTCCCATCTGGAACATGAGCCACTGCAGCACCAGGTACTTGCGGTCCTGCGGGAAGAACTTCCCCGTCTTGTCCGCGAGATAGATGAGGATCGCGCCCGACTCGAACAGCGTCAGCGGCCTGCCGCCCGGGCCGTCGGGATCGACGATCACCGGGATCCGGTTATTCGGGTTGAGGGCGAGGAACTCGGGCCGGAACTGCTCGCCGGCACCGATGTTGACCGGGTGGACGCGGTACGGCAGGCCGCATTCCTCGAGCATTACCGAGACCTTGCGGCCGTTGGGAGTGCTCCAGGTATAGAGGTCGATCACGGGGGTTCCTTACGTCGGCGCGCAGAGCGCCGCAGTGTAGCCCGGGCGGCCGCGCGGCGCGTAAGGAATGCGCCGCATCCGCAGACTGTTTCACCACGCAGGGAAGATATGCCGCCGCCGCGAAAGAAGATCCTGGTGCTGTTCCCTAAGGAGTGGGACCGCCTCGAGTTCTCGCGCCCCGAGTACGCCGGCCGCTACGAGTTCGCGTACGCCGGCTTCGACCTGTTCCGCTTCCCGGACAACCTGCGCCTCGCCGCCTTCGACGTCTTCCGCTTCGTCAACGAGGTGGTCGCGCGCTACCGCGGCGAGCGGCTGGACGGCGTCTTCAGCAATAACGAGTACTTCGGCGCGCTGATCGCGGCGGTGGTCGCCGAGAAGCTGAGGCTTCCGGGCAACGATCCGCGCGCCGTAATCACGGCGCAGCACAAGCTCGAGGCGCGCCGCGCCTTTGCTGCCGCGGCGCCGGAGGCGACGCCGCGCTTCGCGGCGTTTCCGTACGCCGTGCGGCGGCGCGACGAGCTGCCGTTCGAGCTGCCGTGCTTCGTCAAGCCGGTGAAGGCGACCTTCTCGGTGCTCGCGCGCCGCGTCGATACGTTCGAGCAGCTTCGCCGCCACCTCTCCTTCTGGCCCTTCGAGAAGTACGTCATCAAGCGGCTGCTGAAGCCGTTCAACGACCTGCTGCCCTGGTACACCGATTTCCAGGTGAACGCGCACCACATGATCGCCGAGGAGATCCTGCCCGGGCACCAGGTCAACATGGACGGCTACGTGCACCAGGGGCGCGTGCAGGTGCTCGGGGTGATCGACGAAAACCTGTTTCCCGGCACCAGCGCCTTCCGCAGCTTCGAGTACCCCTCGCGCGTGCCGGCCGGGGTGCAGGCGCGCATGGGCGCGCTCGCCGCGCGCGTGCTGCCGGCGATCGGCTATCGCCACGGCTTCTTCAACATGGAGTTCGCCTGGGACGCGGCCAGCGGCCGCATCCGCATCATCGAGGTGAACCCGCGCATGGCCTCGCAGCTGGCGGTGTTCTACGAGTGGGTCGACGGGGTCAACCCGTACCGCATGCTGCTCGATCTCGCCGCCGGCGAGGCCCCGGCGGCCGAGCGCGCGGCGCCGCGCTTCCGCCACGCCGCGAGCTTCGCCTTCCGCAAGTTCGACGGCCGGCCGCTCGCCGCGCACCCGACCCCGGCGCAGATCGCGCGCGTGCAGCGCGACTATCCCGAGGCGCGCCTCATGCTGTACCTGAAGCGCGGCCGCGCCCTGGCGCGCGAGATGAAGTGGCTCGGCTCGTACCGCTACGCCGTCGTCAACCTGGGCGCGGCCTCGAGCGACGAGCTGCAGCGCCGCTTCCAGGCGCTGCGTCGGCAACTGTTCCTCGAGTCAGACCTGGCGCTGTAGCGCTGCGGCGATCGCGCGCTCGCGCTCGGCCTCGACCCGCGCGGCGATCTGCTGCCCCGAGGCGCCCCGCGCCAGCGCGCCCGCGTCCACCGCGCCGGCCGCGGCGAGCGCGCGGCGCAGCCGCGCGGGGTCGAAGCCCGGCACCGCCTGCATCGCGGCCTGCAGCAGCAGCTCGAAGCGCTCCGGCCGGCGAAACGCATCCGCGCGCTTCAGAACCTGGAACAGCTCCGGCGCCCCGGCCGCGTCCAGGGAATTCCTCAATTGCGCCGCCAGCCGAGCCAGCTCGCGCTCCTCGTTCGGCACCCTGAGCCGCGCGCACAGCGACTCCACCTCGCCCTCGCCGAGCGGCCAGGCGAGCAGCGCGAAGCGCACCGCGCGCGGCCCGGCGAAGCGCGCCGGGATCGCCTTCAGCTCCGGCAGCAGGCGCGCGCGCAGCCCGCAGCGCTCCAGCGCCTCGAACATGCGCTCCGGGTGAGGCTCGTCCAGCCCGCGCGCGAGCTCCTGCCAGGCGCGCTCCGGCACCAGGTGGTCGGCTTCGCCGCAGTCGACCATCTGCTTCATCAGCGCCGCAGTCTCCTCGGCGATGCGGAAGCCGAAGCGCGCGGCGAAGCGCGCCACGCGCAGGATCCGCACCGGATCCTCGACGAAGGCCGGGCCGACGTGGCGCAGGACGCCGTCGCGCAGGTCGCGCTCGCCGCCGAAGGGATCGACCAGCGCGCCCGACGCGTCGCGCGCCATGGCGTTGATGGTGAGGTCGCGCCGCGCCAGGTCCGCCTCCAGCGTCACGTCCGGCGCCGCGTACACCGTGAAGCCGCGATAGCCGCGCCCGCTCTTCCTCTCGGTGCGCGCGAGCGCGTACTCCTCGTGCGTCTCCGGGTGCAGGAACACCGGGAAGTCGCGCCCCACCGGCTTGTAGCCGGCGGCGGCCATCGCCTCCGGCGTGGCACCGACCACGACGTGGTCGCGGTCGGTGACCGGCAGGCCCAGCAGCTCGTCGCGAACCGCGCCGCCTACGACGTAGGCCTTCACTCGGGCTAGCGGTGGGCGCGCCAGCGCAGCAGCGAGTAGCGGCCGCGCGGGCCGCCGGGCGCCAGCCATGCCGGCGCCGCGACCTCGAGCGGCACCGGCTCGATGCCGAATGGGAACGCGCCGTCAGGACAACTGCGGCACACGCTCGGCACGCGCATCGAGCGCAGGTTGTCGCGGGTGAGCGGCGGCGAGGGCAGCAGCTCCATCGCGGCAGCCTGCAGCCAGGCGGCCCACCCGGGCAGCCCGATCACCAGTCGCCGATGCCCGGCGAGCGCGCACGCGGTGCGCACCAGCTGGCGCAGCGTGTACTGGTGCGGCCCGCACAGGTCGTAGGCGCGGCCTTTGACTTCGCGATCCTCCAGCGCCGCGAGCATCGCGCGCACCACGTCGCCGACGTACACCGGCTGGAAGCGCGCCTCCGGCGCCGGCACCGCGAGCACCGGCGCGAGCGCCGCGAGCCGTGCGAACAGGTTCAGGAACTCGTCCTCCGGGCCGAAGATCGCAGAGGGGCGGAACGCGCTTGCCTCGAGATCGTCGGCGGCGAGCACCGCCTGCTCGCCGACACCCTTGGAGCGCAGGTACTCCGAGGGCGCGTGCGGGTCGGCGCCGAGCGCGCTCATGTGCAGCAGGCGCTTCACGCCCGCCTCGCGGCACGCAGTGACCACCGCCTGCGCGAGCTCGACGTGCGCCCGGGCGAAGTCCGGGCCGTAGTCGTTGGGGCCGCGCTCGTCGCGCCGCCCGCGCCTGCTGTGCAGCACGCCGGCGAGGTTGATCACCGCGTCGCGCCCCCAGGCGAGGCGCGCCAGCGCGCGCGAGTCGCGCGCCTCCATCTCGATCACCTCGACCGTGGGCAGGAGGATCAGGTGCTTGGCACGCTCGCGCCGCCGCGTCGGCACGGTGACGCGCGCCCCGCGCGCGGCGAGCGCCGCCACCAAGTGCCGGCCGACGAAGCCGGAGCCGCCCACCACCAGGTAGCTGGCGCTCATGGCAGGGTGTCGTCCTTGAGCTCGTCGGTGCCGCGCGCCGGGATCTCGCCGAGCCATTCCTTGAGCGACGCCGGCCGCCCTTCCACCAGCTGGGAATAGAACATGGTATTGGCCATGACTTTCTTCACGTAGTCGCGTGTCTCGTTGAAGGGGATCGATTCGACGTAGATCGCGCCCTCGAGCGGCGCGGCGTCGCGCCAGCGCTCCGCCCGCCGCGGGCCCGCGTTGTAGCCCGTCGCCGCGAGCACCGGGTGGCCGAGGTCGTCGAGCACGTGCCGCAGGTAGTTGGTGCCGAGCGCGATGTTGGTCTCGACGTCGGCCACGCGGGAGATGTGAAAGCCGCGCAGGCCGATCTTCTTCGCCGCCCAGCGCGCCGTGGCCGGCATCAGCTGCATCAGGCCGCGTGCCCCCGCGGCCGAGCGCGCGTCGGCGATGAAGCGGCTCTCCTGGCGCACCAGGCCGAGCACCCATGCCTCCTCCAGCCCGAGGGCGCGCGCCTGCTCGCCGAACTGCTCGCGGAACGGCGCCAGGTAGCGCAGCTTGAAGTTGTGCAGCCGCACGGTGCGGTCGGCGGTGTTGATGGCGCGGTCGAACAGCCCCTCGCGCCGCGCGAGCTCCGCGGCGGCGAGCAGCGACGGATCGTCCATGCCGCGCACCGCGTAGATCCACTCGCGCACCGCCGCGCGCCGCAGCTCGAGCCGGAACAGCTCCAGCGCACGCGCGAGGCCCGGGTCGCGGCGCGCCGCGGCGACCTGGCCCTCGGTCGCCTCGACGAACGGCTCCGGCACCAGCGGGATCGTGCCCAGCTCCTCGGAGGCGAGCAGGCCGTAGAAATCCGGCCGGGTCGAGATGCGCAGGTAGTAGGCGCGCGCGCCGTCGGCGTGGCCCTGCGCCCCCAGCGCGCGGCCGTACCAGTACGTCCAAGCCGGGTCGCGCCGCGCCGCCGCCGACATCGGGTCGATCGCGTCGCGCACCGCCTGCCAGTCGCCCGTGCGTAGCGCGATGCGCGCCTTCCACGCCAGCTGCTCGTCGCTGAGCGGCGCGTCGCCCGTGTTGCGGTACCAGGCGTCGGCCTCCGGCAGCAGGCGGCGCGCGCCGTCGTAGGCGACGCGGCCCCAGACGTATTGCCGGTCGGCCTCGGGCAGGCGGGCGCCGAGGCTGCCCTGCAGCACTTGCGCCGCCGCGTCCGGGTCGCTGCGGGACAGCCGCTCCAGCGCGAACAGCACCCCCTCGCGCTCGGCGCGGCGCGCGAAGCTCTTGGGCGGCGACGCCAGCAGCTTCTTCGGCGCGGTCGCGGCCTGCACCAGCTGCCGGTCGTCGAGGCGCTCGGGCTCGGGCAGCGCGGGCATCAGGCGCCGCGCCGCGCTCACCGCGCCGTTGGCGAGCAGCAGCCGCACGCGCTCCCACACGTCCTCGGCGGAGAAGCGCCCGGCCGCGAGCAGCTGGTCGGCGAGCGCGTTGCAGTCGTCGGGCAGGTCGCGCGGCTCGCGCCAGATGGCGCGCGCCTCCGCGTAGGCGCCCTCGTCGCCGCGCGCGAGGCGCGCCTGCCACGCATAGCAGCGCAGCTCGAGGTCCTCGTCGGCGGCGAGCGGCAGCTGGCGCTCGAATTCGGCCCATTCGCCGCGGCGGCCGAGCTCCTTCAGCCAGTCGAAGCGCAGCCGCGCGGCGAGGTAGCTGCCGGCTTCGCGCGCGAGGAACGCGCGCACGTCCTCGCCGGTCGTATTCTCGAGGTCCAGCTCGATGCGCCAGTACTCGAGATACGGCGCCAGCACGGGAATGGTCGCGAGCGGCGCGACTTTGGCGAGCTCGATCGGGTCGCCCGCGTTGTAGGCGTCGTAGGCCTTGAGGAAGGCTTCGTCGGCCGAGGGCGCCTTTGCCGAGGCGACGCCCGCACCGGCACAGCCGACGAAGGCTGCTATAGTGAGGAATCGCCTAAAAATCATGGACTAAGCTTAGCACGTCGCCGCCACGAACGTGTTGACCTCCGCATGAACGAAGCCGAGCTGAAAACCTGGCGCAAGGCCGAGCGCGAGCGCCTCATCGCCGCGCGCGAGGCGCTCGGCCCGGCGTTGCTCGAGCGCTTCCGCCTCCGCATAGACGCGAGCCTGGAGCGCGCGTTCCCGGGACTGGCCGCGGCCCGGCTCGCCTTCTGCTGGCCGATCCGCGGCGAGTACGACGCGCGCCATCTCGCCAGAACGCTGCGCGAGCGCGGCGCGTTGACCGCACTTCCGGTGGTCGTCGCGCCGCGCACGGCGCTCATCTTCCGCGAATGGCATCCCGGCGTGAAGCTCGCCGCGGGACCCCTCGGGATTCCCTACCCCGTCGATTCCGCAGAGGTCACGCCCACGACGGTGCTGCTGCCGATGAACGGCTGGGACCCGGCCGGCTATCGCCTGGGTTATGGGGGCGGCTTTTTCGACAGAACTTTGGCTTCAATCTCGAAAAAACCGACCGTGATCGGAATCAGCTATGAGCTCGCGAAGATTCCGACCATCTACCCGCAGCGCTGGGACATCCCGATGGACTGGGTCGTGACCGAGCGCGGCGTCTATCGCCGCGACCCGGGCGGGCTCGCCTTCCTCGGCGAGCCGCCGCCCGGCGAGCCGAGTGTGCTCACTTCCCCGGTCTGCTATGCGGGAGAAATTGCCCCCGATTACTTTGGGCAACTGACAAAGAAGCGCATTTGACTTTAACTGCGGATATAGATATAGTTCCTTCGAAGTTACTTCTGGAGTGATCTATGAGTGACTACGAAAGCATCCGCGTAACGAAGGCAGTTTTCCAGAAATTACAGCGACTTGCCGCACTTACGGGCGATGAGAATTCAGCGATTGAGCGCTTGATCAAACACTGGGAGAGCGGAAAGAGCTCGTCCAATTCAGTTAAAACTTCCAAGTCGGAAGAGAAGTTTGAGTATTGGCACTCACCAACCGGCGATGTCTTGCGCGTCGGCGAAGTTCTTCGCGGAACTGACGCCGGCAAGATGCACGAGGCAACTGTTGAGAGACACGGCATTGGGTACAACGGCGTGGTTTATGACAGCCCGTCGGCTGCTGCTAGGGCGGTCAAGCATGCGCGAGGGCTGCACGGCACCTCAGCCAGCACGAATGGACGTGATTTTTGGCGCCTTCGCGATCCCGAGACAAATCGTTGGGTCCCAATCAGCAGCCTTCGTCCAGCACACCGCGCGACGGTTGAAGAGTTACTTGCCGAGCTAGACGAAAAGTAAGCTCCGTGGCAAGACCCTGCGGTCCAGCTCTAGTTCAGCGCTTTCGCGCCAGCGTCAGCCCATCGCCGATCGGTACCAGCACGATGTCGACGCGCCGGTCGCGCGCCAGGCGCCGGTTGAAGGCGCGGATGGCGCGGGTATCGACCGACTGGTCACGCCGGTCGAGCGGCCGCCCGTACCACAACGTGTTGTCGATCGCGATCAGGCCGCCGCGGCGCACCAGCTTCAGGCAACGCTCATAGTAGTTGCGGTAATTCTCCTTGTCGGCGTCGATGAACGCGAAGTCGAACTTGCCCTTCAGCTGTTTCAGCGTCTCGAGGGCGGGGGCGAGATGGAGAGAGATTTTCTTCGAAACACCTGCCTTCTTCCAGAAGCGCTTCGCGATGGCGGTCCACTCCTCGCTGATGTCGCAGCACACCATGCGCCCGCCCGGCGGCAGCGCCAGCGCTACCGCGAGCGCCGAGTAGCCGGTGTAGGTGCCGATCTCGAGGCAGCGCCGCGCGCCGATGAGGCGCACCAGCATCTGCATCAGCGCCGCCTGGTCCGGGCCGATCTGCATGCCGCTGGCAGGCGCTTTCAGCGTCGCCGCGCGCAAGGCGCGCTGTACCGCGGTCTCGCGCGTGCCCCGGGCCACGACGTAGTCGCGCAGCCTTGCCGGGATGTCGATCGCGCCGCGCGCCATCAGCCGAGGAAGAGCCGGTACGCCGGGTTGCGCGTCTCGGCGAAGCAGGGGTAGCCGAGGCGCGCGAGGAAGCGCCGGAAGTCGCCCATCTCCGCGCGCGGCACCTGCAGGCCCACCAGCACGTTGCCATAGTCGGCGCCGTGGTTGCGGTAGTGGAACAGGCTGATGTTCCAGCTCGGGTTCATCGAGCGCAGGAACCTGATCAGCGCGCCTTGGCGCTCCGGGAACTCGAAGCGATAGAGCAGTTCGCGGGCAGGGGCGCGCGTTTCGCGCGCCTGGCCGGGCGGCAGGCGTCCGCCAACCATATGGCGCAGGTGCGCCTTGGCCATTTCGTCGTCCGAAAGATCGAGCGTGCGGCAGCCGGCGCGCTCCAGGCGCCGCACGATGCGCGCGGTCTCCTCGCGCCCGTGCACTCCGACGCCGACGAAGATGTGTGCCACGTCCGGCCCGGACATGCGGTAGTTGAACTCGGTGACGTCGCGCCCGCCGAGCGCCTCGCAGAAGCGCCGGAAGCTGCCGCGCCGCTCCGGGATGGTCACCGCGAGTACTGCCTCGCGGTGCTCGCCGAGCTCGGCCTGCTCGGCGACGAAGCGCAGGCGGTCGAAATTGGTGTTGGCGCCCGAGGCGACCGCGACCAGCGTGCGGCCGCGCGCCCGCGCGGCGCCGCCGCGGCGCTCCACCCAGGCCTTGGCGCCCGCGATGGCGAGCGCGCCCGCGGGCTCGAGCACCACGCGCGTGTCCTCGAACACGTCCTTGATCGCGGCGCAGATCTCGTCGGTGTCGACGCGCACCACCTCGTCGACGAAGGCGCGCGCAAGGCGGAACGTTTCCCTGCCGACCTGCTTCACCGCGACGCCGTCGGCGAACAGCCCGACGTGCTCCAGCACCACGCGCCTGCCCGCCTTGAGCGAGCGCGCCATGGCGTCGGCGTCGGCGGGCTCGACGCCGACGATCCGCACCGCGGGGCGCACGCGCTTCACGTACGCCGCGATGCCGCCGATCAGGCCGCCGCCGCCCACGGGCACGAACAGCGCGTCGATCGGCGCCGCGTGCTGCTGCAGGATCTCCATGCCGATGGTGCCCTGCCCGGCGATCACGTCCGGGTCGTCGTACGGATGCACGAACGCGAGGCCGCGCCGGCGGCGCAGCCGCATGGCGTAGGTGTAGGCCTCGGCGTAGGTGTCGCCTCGCAGCACCACCTCGGCGCCGCGCTGCATCACCGCTTCCACCTTGATGCGCGGCGTGGTCACCGGCATCACGATCACGGCGCGGCAGCCGAGCTTCTGCGCCGCGAGCGCCACGCCCTGGGCGTGGTTGCCGGCGCTCGCCGCGATCACGCCCTTCTTCAGCTTCGCCGGCGCGAGGCGCGACATCTTGTTGTAGGCGCCGCGCAGCTTGAAGGAGAACACCGGCTGCAGGTCCTCGCGCTTCAGCAGCAGGCGGGCGCCGAGGCGCCGCGACAGCCCGCGCGCCTCCTCCAGCGGCGACTCCATCGCCACGTCGTAGACGCGCGCCTTCAGCACCCGCTCCAGGTAGTCGCCGCGCTTCATCGTCTCAGCCTAGCATCTCAGGCCGCCTCCAGCTTCGCCACCGCGATGGCGAGCCACTTCACCCCCTGGCCGCCGAAATTGACCTGCACGCGCGCCTCCATGCCGTCGCCCTCGGCGTCGACGATGACGCCGGTGCCGAACTTGGGGTGGGTGACGTTCTGCCCGATGCGGAACGGGCTGGAGGAATGCTTCTCGAGAAAGGGCTTGCTCCTGGCCTTGGAGGGAGAAAATGGCGAGAACTCGCTCGCTCGCCGCGAGAAGCGCGGCGTGAGCCACTTCTTCAGGCCCTCCGGGATTTCCTCCAGGAAGCGCGACGCAAGGCTGTAGCGGGTCTGGCCATGCAGCATGCGCGTCTGCGCGAACGTGAGGTACAGGCGCTTGCGCGCGCGCGTCACCGCGACGTAGGCGAGGCGCCGCTCCTCCTCCAGGCCGTCGCGCTCGAGCAGGCTCTGCTCGTGCGGAAACAGCCCCTCTTCCAGCCCGCAGAGGAAGACCGCGTCGAACTCCAGCCCCTTTGCCGAATGCACCGTCATCAGCTGCAGCGCGTCCTGCCCTTCGGCCGCCTGGTGCTCTCCCGCCTCGAGCGCCGCGTGCGTGAGGAACGCGGTGACCGGGTCGACCGCCTCGCCCGACTCGCGCTCCAGCTCCTCGCCGCCGAAGGCGGCGGCGGCGTTGACCAGCTCCTCCAGGTTCTCGATGCGCTCGGCGCCCTCGCGCTCGGCCTTGTAGTGCTCGATCAGGCCGCTCTTGTGGATCACGTGCTCGATCACCTCCGGCAGCGGGAGCGCCCGGGTTTCATCGCGCAGCTGATCGATGAGCCTCCTGAACTGGGAGCCCTTGGGGAGAAAATCCAGCGACTCCATCAGGGAAATCCCCCGCTGCTTCGCGGTGTCCTGCAGCTGCTCCAGCGTGCGCGCGCCGATGCCGCGCGGCGGGAAGTTGGCCACCCGCAGGAACGAGACGTCGTCCGCCGGCGCCGCGAGCAGGCGCAGGTAGGCGAGCGCGTGCTTCACCTCGGCGCGCTCGAAGAAGCGCAGCCCGCCGTAGACGCGGTACGGGATCCGCGCGCCGAACAGCGCGTGCTCGATGACGCGCGACTGCGCGTTCGAGCGGTACAGCACCGCGACCTGCTGCAGCCTCGCGCCATCGCGCGCCAGCGCCGCCACCTCGTCGGCGACGAAGCGGGCCTCCTCGGCGTCGCTCGCGCCCTCGAACACGCGCAGCGGGTCGCCGGCGCCGTCGGCGGTCCAGAGGTTCTTGCCGAGGCGCTTGCGGTTGTGGCTGATGAGCGCGTTGGCGGCATCCAGGATGTTGCCCTGCGAGCGGTAGTTCTGCTCCAGGCGGATCACGCGGCCGTGCGAATACTCCCGCTCGAACTCGGCGAGGTTCGCCACGTTGGCGCCGCGGAAGCCGTAGATCGACTGGTCGTCGTCGCCCACGGCGAACAGCCGCGTCGCCGGGCCGGCGAACAGCTTCAGCCAGCGGTACTGCAGCCGGTTGGTGTCCTGGAACTCGTCCACCAGCACGTGGCGGAAGCGCTGCTGGTAGTGCTCGCGAAGGACCTGGTTGCGGCTCAGCAGCTCGAAGCTGCGCAGCAGCAGCTCGGCGAAATCGACCACGCCCTCGCGCTGGCATTGCTCGTCGTAGGCGGCGTAGAGCTCGGCGTGGCGCCGCGTCAGGTCGTCGGCCGGCGGCACGTCGCGCGCGCGCATCCCCTCTTCCTTGCGCGCGCAGATGAACTGCTGCAGCTGGCGCGGCGGGAAGCGGTCCTCGTCGACGTTGAGCGAGCGCGCCAGCCGCTTCACCGCGGAGAGCTGGTCCTGCACGTCGAGGATCTGGAACTCGCGCGGCAGCCCGGCCTCGGCGTGGTGCGCGCGCAGCAGCCGGTTGGCGAGGCCGTGGAAGGTGCCGATCCACAGGCCGCGCGGGTTGACCGGCAGCATCGCGCCGAGGCGCGTCAGCATCTCGCGCGCCGCCTTGTTGGTGAAGGTCACCGCCAGCACGCCCGAGGGCGCGACGCGGTCGGACCGGATCAGCCAGGCGATGCGCGTGGTGAGCACGCGGGTCTTGCCGCTGCCGGCGCCGGCCAGCACCAGCGCGTGCTCGTCGGGCAGCGTGACGGCGGCGAGCTGCTCGGGGTTGAGGAGTTCGAGGCGAAGCGACAAGACGCGCGGATTATCTCACGCGCGTTCGGCGGCGAGCCGCGTCACTCCAGCCGGATGTTGAGCTCCTTGATCAGCCGGCCGTACTTGTCGTAGTCGGCGCGCAGCAACTTCGCCATGTCCTCCGCCGAGCCGCCGACCGGCTCCAGCGCGGCCTGCGCGTAGCGCTCGCGGATCTGCGGCTCGGCGAGCGCCCTGCCGATCTCGGCGTTCAGCCGCGCCACGATTTCCGCGGGCGTGCCCGCGGGCACGAAGGCGCCGAGCCATTGCTCGATCACCAGCTCCTTGTAGCCGGCCTCGCCGTAGGTCGGCACCTCCGGCAGGCTGGGCGCGCGCTTCGCGGTGGATTGCGCCAGCAGCTTCAGCTTCCCCGCCTTGTAGTACGGGATCAGCGGCGAGGAGCCGAGCGAACCGAGCGGCACCTGGCCGCCGACGAGGTCGGTGATCGCCTGGCCGCCGCCCTTGTAGGGCACGTGCGTGAGCTTGATGCCGGCGAGCTTCGCGAACCACTCCGCCGCCATGTGCTGCTGCGAGCCGGCGCCGGAAGTGGCGAAGGCGAGGCCGGGCTTGCGCCTGGCGAGCGCCACCAGCTCCGCGAGGCTCGAGACGCCGAGCGAGGGGTGCGCGGCGAGCACCACCGGCTGGCGGCTCACCTGGATCACCGGGACGAAGTCGCGGAACGGATCCCAGCTCATCTTGTAGAGGTGCGGGTTACTGGCGATCGCGTCCGGTGCGATCAGCACCGTGTAGCCGTCCGGCGCCGCCCTGGAGGCCGCCTCGATGCCGATGTTGCCGCCCGCGCCGGCGCGGTTCTCGACCACCGCGGGCTGGCCGAGCGCCTGCGCGACGCGGTCGGCGAGCGGCCGGGCGGCGATGTCGGTAGAGCCGCCGGGCGGGTACGGCACGATCCAGTGCAGCGGCCTCGCCGGCCAGCCCTGCGCGAGTGCCGCGCCGCCCGGGACGAGCAGCGCGACGAGGAAGAAGACGAAGCGAAGTCGGTTCATGCGGGCCTCCCTGGGCCCGCGTACCCTACCAGAAGCGGGTCAGTCGGAGACGGCCGGCTCGCCGACGCCGTCGTGCCCGCGCAACTGCGCCGCCAGCGCCTCGGCGTCGGCGCGCGAGGCGAGCTGGCCGATGAGCACATGGTGTACGCGCTTGCCCGCGGCGCTCCCGGCGCGGATTTCCGCCGCGTAGCCGTCGGCGCGCAGGCGGGCGCGCAGGGCGCGCGCCTGTGCCTCCGATTCGGGGCTGGCGAGCGTCACCCGCCACTTGCCGCCGCGGCGCGCGGCGCCGGAATCCGGCGCGATCTCGGTCTGCCGCGACCAGTCGGCCAGCTGCTCCGGCGACACGAAGCCGACCGGCTGCGTGACGCCGCCCTCGCGGCGGTAGAACTGGCGCGGCTGGTCCATGGCCACCGGCGCCTCGCCCTGCGCGCCGACCTCGACCTTGCCTTCGATCAGGCACACCACCTGGCGCTGCGCCTCGGACTTGCCCCACAGGTCGGTGCCGCGCACCCCCGCGACCACCGTCCCGACGGTGATGCTGACCTCGCGCTTGCGCGGCTTGGAGAGCAGCCCGGTGGTGAAGCGGAACGCGCCCTCGACCACGTCGAGCACGGCGCGGAAGACGCCGGACTCCGGCCGCGCCTGCTGGATCTTGAGCGTCGCGCCTTCGCCGAGCTTGACGCTGCTGCCCTCGGGCAGCTTCAGCAGCACGCGCGAGCCTCCGCCCGTCCGGACCGCGTCTCCGCCCTTCAGCCGCATGCCGGGCGCGAGCGGCTCGCGCGACCCGCCGCGCTCGACCCAGGCGGGCATCTTCACCCCTTCTACGGTCGCGCCCTGCTGCGCCAGCGCGGGCGCCGCGGCGGCGAGGCCGGCGGCGAGGACAACGGCGTGGATCTGTCTCATGCATGACCTCCGAGCGTGGTGCTGCAGCGATATACGCCGCCGTCCGGCGGCCGGATGCGCGCCCTTATAATTCGCAGCTTTCGCCAACTTCGTCACATGCAGGAACGCTACGAGCCCCGCAGCGTCGAGCGCGAAGCCCAGGAGTTCTGGGCGGCGCGGCGCTCGTTCCGGGTCACCGAAGATGCGGGGCGCAGCAAATTCTACTGCCTCTCGATGTTCCCCTATCCGTCGGGGAAGCTGCACATGGGGCATGTGCGCAACTACACCATCGGCGACGTGCTGACCCGCTACTACCGCATGCGCGGCAGGAACGTGCTGCAGCCGATGGGCTGGGACGCGTTCGGCCTGCCGGCGGAGAACGCGGCGATGGCGAACCGGGTGCCGCCGGCGAAGTGGACGCGCGACAACATCGCGTACATGAAGCGGCAGCTGCAGAGCCTCGGCTTCGCGCTGGACTGGGAGCGCGAGCTGGCGACCTGCGATCCGTCGTACTACCGGTGGAACCAGTGGCTGTTCACGCGCCTGTTCAGGAAGGGCGTCGCCTACAAGAAGACGGGCGTGGTGAACTGGGACCCGGTCGACCAGACCGTGCTCGCCAACGAGCAGGTGATCGACGGCCGCGGCTGGCGCACCGGCGCGCCGGTGGAGAAGCGCGAGATCCCGATGTACTTCCTGCGCATCACGCAGTACGCCGAGGAGCTGCTCGCGGCGCTCGACGAGCTGCCGGGGTGGCCCGAGCAGGTGAAGCTGATGCAGAAGAACTGGATCGGGAGGTCGGAGGGCGTCCGGATCGGCTTCGAGTACGCGCTGGAGAACGAGAAGCGGGTCCTGTGGGTCTTCACCACCCGGGCCGACACGCTGATGGGCGCGACCTTCATGGCGGTGGCGCCCGAGCACCCGATCGCCGAGTTCGCCGCGCGCAGGGACGCGAAGGCGCGCGCGTTCGTCGAGGAATGCCGCAGGACCACGGTGATGGAGGCCGACCTGGCGCAGATCGAGAAGCAGGGCGTGCCGGCCGGCATCGAGGTCGAGCACCCGCTCACCGGCGCCAAGATCCCGGTGTGGATCGGCAACTACGTCCTGATGGGCTACGGCGAAGGCGCGGTCATGGGCGTGCCGGCCCACGACGAGCGCGACTTCGCCTTCGCTTTGAAGTACGGGCTGGAAGTGAAGCAAGTAATTCAAGTCCCCGTGCCCTCGGAGAGAGAAGAGGATTTGGAGTACCGCAGATTCAGCAATACGCAGTGGAAACCCTGGTATGAAGAAAAGGAAAAAGGAATCTGCGTCAATTCCGGCAAATATGACGGCCTGACGTATCGCGCGGCGGTCGACGCGATCGCCGCCGACCTGGGCGCGAAGGGCCTGGGCGAAAAGCAGGTGCAGTGGCGGCTGCGCGACTGGGGCATCTCGCGCCAGCGCTACTGGGGCTGCCCGATCCCGATCGTGCATTGCCCCGCCTGCGGCGACGTGCCGGTGCCCGACGCGCAGCTCCCGGTGGTGCTGCCGGAGCACCTGGTGCCCGACGGCACCGGCAACCCGCTCAACAAGCTGCCGGAGTTCGTCGACACTGCCTGCCCGTCGTGCGGCAAGCCCGCCAAGCGCGAGACCGACACCATGGACACCTTCGTCGACTCGTCCTGGTACTTCGCGCGCTACGCCTGCCCGGACCAGGGCGGCGCGATGATCGACGAGCGCGCGCGCTACTGGATGCCGGTCGACCAGTACATCGGCGGCATCGAGCACGCGATCCTGCACCTGCTGTACTCGCGGTTCTTCCAGCGCGCCATGATCGACGAGGGCCTGTACGGCGAGGTCCCGGCGGCGCGCCGGCGGACGCTCTCGGAGCCGTTCGCCGACCTGCTCACCCAGGGCATGGTGCTCGCCGAGTCGTACTACACCGACGCCGGCGGCCGCCGCGAGTGGGTCAACCCGGCGGAAGTCTCGGTGGAACGGGACGCGAAGGGCAAGATTGTCGCTGCGAAGCGGGTCTCGGACGGCGCGGCCGTGGTCTACGACGGCCTGGGCACGATGTCGAAATCGAAGAACAACGGCGTCGATCCCCAGGCGCTGATCGAGAAGTACGGCGCCGACACCGCGCGCTTCTACACCATGTTCGCCTCGCCCCCGACCAACACGCTGGAATGGAGCGACGAGAGCGTGGAAGGCTCGTTCCGGTTCCTGAAGCGCGTATGGGCGTATTGCCTGAAATGCCGCGGCGCGAGCGGCTCGTCGGCCGACGAGGCGGCGCGCAAGGCGGCGCGCTTCGAGATCCACTCGGTCCTGAAGCAGGTCAACTACGACATCGAGAAGCGCCAGCTGAACACCGTCGCCTCGGGCGCGATGAAGATCCTGAACGCGCTCGAGCGGCTCGACGGCTTCCCCGCCGAGGCCGGCGAGGGCCTGCGGATCCTGCTGCGGGTGCTCTCGCCGATCACGCCGCACCTCGCGCACCACCTCTGGCGCGAGCTCGGCTTCGGCGAGGACGTGATGCAGGCAGCCTGGCCCGACCCGGACCCGGCCGCGCTGGCGCAGGACGAGATCAAGTACGTCGTGCAGGTCAACGGCAAGACGCGCGGCACGGTGTCCGTGCCCGCAGGGCTGAGCGACGAGCAGACCGCGAAGCTCGCAATTTCGGCGGTGGACAAATATATTGGCGGCAAGGAAGTCCGCAGGAAGATCGTGGTCCCCGGAAAGCTGGTTAACATCGTGCTATGACTCGCGCCCTCCTCGCTCTCTCGGCGGCACTGCTCGCCGGCTGCGGCTTCCACCTGCGCGGCACCGCGGTGCTGCCCTTCGACACCATCTACCTGCCGGCGACCACGGCGCCGGGCATCGTGCTCGACCTGCGCCGCAACATCCTGGCGGGCACCAAGACCAGGGTGGTCGACGACCCCAAGAAGGCCGAGGCGGTGATGGAGTTCACCCAGGAGGCGCGCGACAAGGTGATCCTGTCGCTCGGCGCCGACGGCCGCGTGCGCGAGTACGAGCTGCGCTACCGTGTGGGCTTCCGTGTGCGCGACCCCAAGGGGGGCGAGTTCGTCCCGACCAGCACCGTGCAGCTGCAGCGCGACGTTACCTTCAACGACTCGGCGGTGCTGTCCAAGGAAATCGAGGACCAGCAGCTCTACCGCGACATGCAGTCCGACATGGTGCGCCAGATCATGGCGCGCCTCGCCGCCGCGGAGCGGCCGAAGACCCAGTAGCCGTGCGGCTGCGCGCGGCGCAGGTTCCCGAGCAGCTCGAGGCGCGGGGCGGCGGCGGCCTCGCCCCGGTGTGGCTGATCCATGGCGACGAGCCGTTGCTGGTGCTCGAGGCGGCGGACGCGGTACGCGCCGCGGCGCGGCGCGCGGGCTACACCGAGCGCGAGGTGCTGTTCGTCGAGCGCGGCTTCGACTGGAGCCGGTTCGCCGGCGCCGCCGCCAGCCAGTCGCTGTTCGGAGAGAAGAAGATCGTCGAGCTGCGCCTGGCGAGCGGGCGGCCGCCGGCCGCCGCGGCGCAGGCGCTCGAGCGCTACTGCGCGCGCCCGAGCCCCGAGGTGCTGCTGCTCGTGATGATGCCGCGGCCCGAGGGCGCCGGCTGGTGGAAGGCGGGCTGGTTCGCCGCGCTGGAGCGCGCCGGCGTCGTCGCCGAGGCGCTGCCGGTGGCGCGCAGCGAGCTGCCGCGCTGGATCTCGCAGCGCCTCGCGCGCCAGCGCCAGCGCGCCTCGGCCGAGACGCTCGAGCTGATGGCCGACCGGGTCGAGGGCAACCTGCTCGCCGCGCACCAGGAGATCGCCAAGCTCGCGCTGCTGGCGCCCGAGGGCGAGCTCGCGCCCGAGGCGGTCGAGCGCGCGGTGGCGAGCGTCGCTCGCTTCGATTTCGAGACGCTGGCGGCGTCGCTCTACGCCGGCGACGCCGCGCGCTACGCACGCGCCCTCGCCGGCCTGCGCGGCGAGGGCGAGAGCGCGGCCGGGCTGGCGTGGCGGCTCGGCGACGAGCTCGCGGCGCTCGCGCGCATCAAGCGCCGGCACGCGCGCGGCGCCTCGCTGGAGAAGCTGTTCGCCGAGAACCGCATCTGGCGCGGCGCGCAGGCCCGCTGCGAGGCCGCGCTCGCCCGCCTCGACGCCGAGCGGCTCGACGCCGCGGTGCTCGCGGTGGCGCGCGCCGAGCGCGCGGCGAAGGGCGTCGGCAGGGGCGAAGCGTGGGATGCGCTGCTCGCGCTGGGGTTAGAATTGCGCGATGGGAATCATGCCGCAGGCGCAGCTGCGCGCTGAGGCCGCCGATGCCGCGGCGGCGATGCGGGCGCTCGGCCGCGCGGCGCGCGAGGCCGCGAAGTCGCTCGCCCGCGCCTCGAGCGCGGCGAAGGACGGCGCGCTGCGCGCGACCGCGGCCGAGATCCGCGCGCGGGCCGCGGAGCTGCTCGCCGCCAACCGCACCGACGTCGAGGAAGCGAAGCGCGCCGCGAGCGACGGCGCCTTCGTCGACCGGCTGACGCTGACGCCGGCGCGCATCGAGCAGATGGCGGCGGGCGTGGAGGCGGTCGCGGCGCTGCCCGACCCGGTCGGGCGCGTTTCCGAGCGCCGGCGCCAGCCCTCCGGCATCGAAGTGGCGAAGATGCGCGTGCCGCTCGGCGTGGTCGGAATCATCTACGAGTCGCGCCCCAACGTGACGGCCGACGCCGCGGCGCTGTGCCTGAAGGCGGGCAATGCCTGCATCCTGCGCGGCGGCTCGGAAGCGCTGCGCTCGAACCTCGCCATCGCGGCCTGCGTGCGCGCGGGCCTCGCCGCCGCCGGGCTGCCGGAAGCGGCGGTGCAGGTGGTGCCGACGGCCGACCGCGCCGCGGTCGGCGAGATGATCCGCATGAACGAGTACATCGACATCCTCGTGCCGCGCGGCGGCAAGGGGCTGATCGAGCGCCTGGCGAGGGAGTCGCGCATCCCGATGATCAAGCACCTCGACGGCGTATGCCACCTGTACGTCGACGACCGCGCCGACCCGGAGATGGCGGTGCGCATCGCCGACAACGCGAAGACGCAGCGCTACGGCACCTGCAACACGATGGAGACGCTGCTGGTCGCAGAGGGAATCGCCGAGAGAGTCCTGCCCGCGATCGTCTCGATCTTCGAGCGCAAGGGTGTCGAGATTCGCGGCGACGAAAGGACCCGGACTTTCGCGCCGAGGGCGAAGGCGGCGGGCGAACCGGATTTCTACACCGAGTGGCTCGCGCCGGTGGTGTCGATCCGCGTGGTGAAGGACCTCGACGAGGCGATGGCGCACATCGCCAAGTACGGCTCGCAGCACACCGACGCGATCGTCACCGCGGACCCGGCGCGCGCCGAGCGCTTCCTGCGCGAGGTCGACTCCAGCTCGGTGCTGGTGAACGCCTCGACGCGCTTCGCCGACGGCTTCGAGTACGGCCTCGGCGCCGAGATCGGCATCTCGACCGACAAGCTGCACGCGCGCGGCCCGGTCGGCCTCGAGGGCCTCACCACGGAGAAGTACGTGGTCTACGGCCACGGAGAAGTCCGCGCCTAGTGGCGCAGCCGATCCTCCTGTTCGGCGGCACCTTCGATCCGGTCCACAACGCCCATCTGGCGGTGGCGCGCCGCGCGCTCGAGGCGCTCGGCGCCGCGCGCCTGCTGTGGATCCCGACGGGCGCCCCGCCCTACCGCGAGCGCCCGGTCGCCGCGGCCGCCGACCGGCTGGCGATGCTGCGGCTCGCGCTCGCCGGCGAGCCGCGCCACGCGATCGACGAGCGCGAGCTCGCCCCGGGCGCGAGCGGCTACACCCTCGACACCGTCGCCTCCCTGCAAGAGGAGCTCCCCGGGCACGAGCTCGTCCTGCTGATGGGCGCCGACCAGTACGCGAAGCGCGGGTCCTGGCATCGCTGGGCCGACCTGGAGAAGCTCGTTCGCGTCGCGGTGGTGGCGCGTCCCGGCTGGACTGCGGCGGGCGGCAGCGCGACCGTGGTGCCGATGCCGCCGATGGAGGTGTCGGCGAGCGACATCCGGGCGCGCCTGGCGCGCGGCGCCGAGGTCGCGGCGCTGCTGCCCGCCCCGGTGCTCGCCTATGTGCGCGAGCGCGGGCTGTACCGCTGATGGACCTGCGCCGGAAGCAGCGCGCCGTGGTCGAGGCGCTGGAGGACGTCAAGGGGCGCGACATCGTGCTCTACAACGTGGCGCGGCAGTCGGCGCTCTTCGAGCGCGTCGTGATCGCGAGCGGTGACTCCAGCCGCCAGGTCAACGCGCTCGCCGCAAGCGTGCAGGAAAAGCTGCAAGCGCTCGGCGCCCGGGTGTTCGGCGTCGAAGGGCGGCGCAACGGCGAGTGGGTGCTGGTCGACCTCGGCGACATCGTGGTGCACGTGATGCATCCCGCGGTGCGCAGCTACTACAACCTGGAAGAGCTCTGGGGCGGCAAGGAAGTCAAACTGAAGCGCCATGGCGCGGCTGCTCGTCCTCGCCGTAGCAAGTAGCCTGCCGCCGTGGGCAAGGAGCGCCCGCGACACGTATCTTCGACGCATGCCGCGGGGCTACGAGGTGGAGCTTCGGGAAGTGAAGGCGGCGAGAATGAAGATACCCGAGAGGACGCGCCTGGTGGCGCTCGACGAGCACGGCGAGGACCTGACGACCCGGCGGTTCGCCGCGCTCCTGGACCGGCCCACGACTTTCGCCATCGGCGGCGCCGACGGGCTGGATGCCGCCCTGAAGCAGCGCGCGGCGCTGCTGCTGCGCCTCTCGTCGCTGACGCTGCCGCACGCGCTGGCGCAGGTGGTGCTGTGCGAGCAGCTGTATCGCGCCGCAACACTGCGCCTCGGCCATCCGTACCACCGGGAATAGCCTTAAACTTCGCGCCTCCGTGATCACCCAGCTCGACCGCAGCATCTACCTCGCGTCGCGCAGCCCGCGACGCCGCGAGCTGCTGGCGCAGATCGGCGTGCGCTTCCACCTGCTGCTGTTCCGCAACGAGCCCGAGGGCGACCCCGACCTCGACGAGACGGTGCTGACCGGCGAGTCGCCCGCCGCCTACGTCGAGCGCGTGGCGCGCGCCAAGGCGCAGGCCGGCTGGAAGCGCCTCGAGCTGCGCAACCTGCCGCGTGCCGCGGTGCTCGCCGCCGACACCACGGTCGCGCTCGAGGGCCGCATCCTCGGCAAGCCGGCCGATCGGCGCGAGGCGGCCGACATGCTCGCGGCGCTTTCCGGGCGCGGCCACGAGGTGCTGACCGCGGTCGCGCTCAAGCTCGACGAGCGCCTCGAGACCGCGCGGTCGGTCTCGCGCGTCAGCTTCCGCGTCGTGACGCCGGAGGAGATCGGCCAGTACGTCGCCACAGGCGAAGCCGACGACAAGGCGGGCGCCTACGGCATCCAGGGGCGCGCCGCCCAGTTCGTCTCGGAGCTGCGCGGCAGCCATTCCGGCGTCGCCGGGCTGCCGCTCTACGAGACCGCGCAGCTGCTGGAGAAGATGGGAGCGGGCAAGGAGCGCAGAAGTCCCCGCTGAAGAACGGCGTGAACGAAGAAATCCTCGTCAACGTCACGCCCCAGGAAACGCGCGTCGCGGTGCTCGCCTCGGGGCAGGTGCAGGAGCTGCTGGTCGAGCGCGCCGCGAGCCGGGGACTGGTGGGCAACATCTACGTGGGACGCGTGGCGCGCGTGCTGCCGGGGATGCAGTCGGCCTTCGTCGACGTGGGCCTGGAGCGGGCCGCCTTCCTGCACGTCGCCGACATCTGGGAGCATCGCCGCAACGGCGACGGGCCCGCGGTGCCGATCGAGCGGATCCTCGCCGAGGGGCAGCCGCTGCTGGTGCAGGTGGTGAAGGACCCGATCAGCGGCAAGGGCGCGCGGCTCTCGACGCAGGTCTCGGTCGCGGGGCGGCTGCTGGTATACCTCCCGGCCGCTTCCCCCGAGGGCTGCCCGCACATCGGCATTTCGCAGCGGATCGAGGACGAGGCCGGACGCGCGCAGCTGCGAGAGCGGGTGAAGGAGTTGCTCCCGGCAGAGGAGCCGGGCGGCTTCATCGTGCGCACGCTCGCCGAAGGCGCGAGCGACGACGAGCTGCGCGCCGACGTCGGCTACCTGAAGAACCTCTGGCGCGACGTGCACGAGCGCTCGCTCGGCGCGCGGCCGCCGCGGCTCGTCTACCAGGACCTGTCGCTCGCACAGCGCGTGCTGCGCGACATGGTCACGCCCGATACCGCGGCGGTGCGCGTCGACTCGCGCGAGAACTTCGCCGCGCTCGCCGCGTTCGCCGAGGCCTACATGCCGCAGCTGCGCCCGCGCCTGGAGCACTACGCCGGCGAGCGGCCGCTGTTCGAGCTGCACGGCGTCGAGGCCGAGATCGAGAAAGCTCTCGCACGCCGGGTGGAGCTCAAGTCCGGCGGCTTCCTGGTGTTCGACCAGACCGAGGCGATGACCACCATCGACGTCAACACCGGGGGCTTCGTCGGCAGCCGCAACTTCGACGACACCGTATTCAAGACCAACCTGGAGGCGGCGCAGGCGATCGCGCGCCAGCTGCGGCTGCGCAACCTCGGCGGCATCATCGTCGCGGACTTCATCGACATGGATACTGAGGAGCGCCGCGCCGCGGTGCTGGCGGAGCTGAGGCGCGCGCTGGCGCGCGACCGCGCGCGCATGAGCGTCAGCGGGTTTACGGCGCTCGGGCTGGTCGAGATGACGCGCAAGCGCACCCGCGAGTCGCTCGCGCGCGTGTTGTGCGAGCCCTGCCCGACCTGCGACGGCCGCGGCTCGATCAAGACCGCGCGCACGGTGTGCTACGAGGTGCTGCGCGAGATCCTGCGCGAGGCACGCGCCTTCAGCGCGCGCGAGTTCAGGGTGCTCGCCTCGCAGCCGGTGTGCGACCTGTTCCTCGAGGAGGAGTCGGGCGCGCTCGCCATGCTGTCGGACTTCATCGGCAAGCCGGTCTCGCTGCAGGTCGAGAGCGGCTACACCCAGGAGCAATACGACATCGTCCTACTGTGAGGTTGCCTTGAGCGACATCGAGCTCTGCTACACGCCCGCGCGAGCGCTCGCGCGCATGATCCACGCCCGCAAGATCTCCGCGGCCGAGGCGATGCGCGCCTTCATCGCGCAGGTCGAGCGCGCCAACCCGAAGGTAAACGCCGTCGTCACCTTCCTGCCCGAGCAGGCGCTGGCGGCGGCGAAGAAATTCGACCGCGTGAAGGACAAGAGGGCGTACCCGCTGGCGGGCCTGCCGATCGCCTACAAGGACCTGGTCGCCACCAAGGGCGTGCGCACGACGCTGGGCTCGCTCGTCTACCGGGACCACGTGCCGGGGGAGGACGCGCTCCTGGTCGAGCGGCTGAAGGCGGCCGGCGCCATCACGCTGGGCAAGACCAACACGCCGGAGTTCGGCGCCGGCAGCAATACCTTCAACCGGGTGTTCGGCGCGACGCGCAATCCGTACGACCTCTCGAAGACGGCCGGCGGCTCGTCGGGCGGCGCGGCGGCAGCGGTGGCGTGCGGCATGCTCCCCTTCGCCGACGGCTCGGACCTCGCGGCGAGCCTGCGCAACCCGGGCAACTATTGCAACGTCGTCGGCTTCCGCCCGACCCCGGGCCGCGTGCCGTCGTATCCGGCGCACGACGCCTGGGACACGCAGCCGGTGCTCGGTCCCATCGCGCGCACCGTCGCGGACGCCGCGTTCCTGCTCTCGGCGATGGCGGGCCCGGACCGGCGCGCCCCGGTATCGATCGGCGAGCCGGGCTCGGTCTTCGCCAGGCCGCTCGGGCGCTCGTTCAGGAAGGTGCGCGTCGCGTGGACGAGGGACTTCGGCGGCCTGCCCGTCGAGCCCGCCGTCACCGCGGTGCTGGAAGCGCAGCGGCAGGTGTTCGGCAAACTGGGCTGCGTGGTCGAGGAAGCCTGCCCGGATTTCACCGGGGCGACGGAGGCCTTCGAGACGCTGCGTGCCGTCTCCTTCGCCGGGCGCTTTGCGCCGTTGCTGAAGACGCACCGGTCCGAGCTGAAGGACACCGTGATCTGGAACATCGAGCGGGGCCTCGCGCTCGACGGCGCAAAAGTCGCGCGCGCGCAGGCGCTGCGCACTGAGCTCTACCAGCGCATGCGGGCGTTCCTGGAGAACTACGAGTTTCTGCTCGCGCCGGTGAACCAGCTTCCGCCCTTCCCCGTAGAGACCGAGTACCCCACCGAGATCGCGAGCGTGAAGCTGGGCAACTACCTCGACTGGATGAAGAGCTGCTATTACGTGACGATCACCAGCCACCCCGCGATCTCGGTGCCGGCGGGCTTCACGCCCGGCGGCCTGCCGGTGGGCCTGCAGATCGTGGGCCGCTACCGCGACGACTTCGGCGTGCTGCAGCTCGCGCACGCCTTCGAGCAGGCAACGCAGGTGTGGCGCCGGCGTCCGTCGCCGCTCTAGCGGCGGCCGCCCTATTTCGGTGCCATCCGCGAAAGTTGCTGCGGCGCGGCAGATACGCGGAAGCTGAAGCTTCAGCTTTCCTTAAGCCGCCCCCACTAGTAGGATGCATTTCCGCCGGCTAGTCAGCCGGCAAGCTCCGCCGCGCAGGGAGGCGTGCGCGGAAGTCTCGTCGATCGCACATTGGAGGAGGGTTAGACCATGGTAAGGACCAAGTCGAAAGTCGCTGCGCGGGCAGGACGCGTCGCCGCGTCGCGCCGCAAGTTCCTAAAGCATGCCGGCGCGGGCGCGGGAATCGCCGCGCTCGGTTCCACGTCCGCGGCGTCGTTCATATTCGTGCGCGATGCGCTGGCCGCCGACAAGGCGCTGTCGATCGTGCAGTGGAGCCACTTCGTCCCGGAATACGACACCTGGTTCGACAAGTTCGCCAAGGAGTGGGGCGAAAAGAACAAGGTCTCGGTCACGGTCGACCACATCCCGGTGCAGGACATTCCGGCGCGCGCGGCCGCCGAGGCGTCGGCCGGATCGGGGCACGATCTGTTCGGGTTCAACGGCTCCGGCGGCGCGCACCTCTACCGCAAGTTCTTCATCAACGTCGCCGACCTGGTGAAGGAAACCGAGAAGAAATACGGCAAGGTTACGACCATCGGCAAGCAGCTCGGCTACAACGCCGACGACGGCAGCTGGTCCGCCTTCCCCGATTTCTACATCAACTTCCCGGGCATGTACCAGAAGAGCCTGTGGGGCGAGATCGGAATGGTCCCCGATACGTGGGAAAACCTCCGCAAGGGCGGCGCCAAGCTGAAGGCGAAAGGCCACCCGGTCGGCATCCCGCTCGGCCACAGCAACGACCCGAACGCGAACTGGCGCGGCCTGTTGTGGAGCTTCGGCGCCGCCGTTCAGGACGAGCATGGCAAGCGAATCACCCTCAACAGCAAGGAGGCGGTCGAGGCAGTCAAGTTTGCCGCCGCGCTCTACAAGGAGACGATGACCACGGACGTGCTGTCCTGGAACGATTCCAGCAACAACCAGTACATCGACTCGGGCGTCGGCTGCTACATCATCAACCCGATCTCGGCCTACCGCACGGCGCAGAAGCTCAACAAGAAGCTGGCCGACGACATCTTCGTCATCGAGCCGCCCAAGGGCCCCGTGAAGCAGATGATGGGTGCCGCATCCGAGTTCTACGGCATCTGGAAATTCGCCAAGAACCAGGAAGCGGCGAAGGAGTTCCTCAGGCACTATTCGGCGAACTGGCGCGAGGCGTTCACGGCGAGCGAGGGCTACAACAACCCGTGCTTTGCCGGGCTGGTGCCGAAGCCGATGCCGATCCTGTCGAACGATCCGACCTCGACGCCGCACGACAAGCTCGCCATCCTGCAGGACTCGGACAAGTGGTCCGCCATCCCGGGCTATCCGGGGCCGGCGACGCCCGCGATGGACGAGATCTACTACGCGTTCATCATCCCCGACATGATGGCCAAGGCGGCGACGGGTGCGCTGAGCCCGGCGGAGTCCGTGAAATGGGCGGCGGGCCAGTGCGAAGCCATCTTCAAGAAATGGGCCGGCAAAGCCTGATCCAATAAAGGCAATGTGCGGGACGCCGCGCCGCCGAGGGATCGGCGGTGCGGCGGGCTTCGGCTGAAATCCTGGAGGCTCAATGGCTTCGGTATCGACCAGGGACATCATCAAGAAATTCAGTGATGTCCCCGCCGTAAACGGCATCAGCCTGACGGTGCCGGACGGGGAGTTCATGGTGTTGCTGGGGCCGTCGGGCTGCGGCAAGACCACCTATCTGCGCATCATCTGCGGCCTGGAGAAGCAGACCAGCGGCGATCTTCTGATCGGCGACGACATCGTCAACGACATTCCGCCGCGCGCCCGCGGCGTGGCCATGATGTTCCAGAGCTACGGCCTGTATCCGCATTTCACGGTCCGCAACAACATCGCCTTCCCGCTGAGGACGCAAAGCGTCCCGCGGGCGGAAATCGACAAGAAGGTCGAGTGGGCATCGCAGCTGCTGGGCATCGCGCATCTGCTCGAGCGGCGGCCGCGGCAGCTTTCGGGCGGGGAGCGCCAGCGCGTCGCGCTGGCGCGCGCGCTGGTGCGCGAGCCGACCGTGCTGCTGCTCGACGAGCCGCTCTCGAATCTGGACGCCAAGCTGCGCGCTTCCGCGCGCATGGAGATCAAGCAGTTCCAGCAGCGCGTCGGCGTCACCACCATCTACGTCACCCACGACCAGGTCGAGGCGATGGGCATGGGCGACCGCATCGCCGTCATCGACCATGGGCAGGTGCGCCAGGTCGGAACGCCGACCGAGATCTACGACGACCCCGCCGACCGCTTCGTCGCCACCTTCGTCGGCACGCCGCCGATGAACATCGTGGCGCGCAACGGCGGCTACCTGGGCTTCCGGCCGGAGAACTTCCTGCCCAAGGACATGATCGCCGGCGAGGCCTGTACCGAATTCAAGTTCCGCGTCGACCGATCCGAATATCTCGGCTCCGAGCGCATCGTTTACGGCGCGCTGGAGGGGTTGGACCCCGGCCAGGTGGTCACGGCGAAGCTGCCTCCCGCGCACGTCGCGGACGAATGGATCCGGCCCGGCGAGTGGCATGCCTTCGCAGTGCGCAACAGCGCACTGCGAAACTTCGACAAAGAAGGCAAGCGGGCCCACCGCAGCTAGGACGGATCGTTCCGATGGCCGCAATCGCCGAATCCGTTCCCAAGCCGGCCTCCCGCTTCCGCTTCATCCTGGACCGGCGCGACGTGCTCGGCACGATATTCATCGCGCCGGCGGTCCTCTATGTCCTGCTGCTGGTCGGCGTGCCGCTGCTGCTTGCGGTGTATTACTCGGTCAGCGCCTATACGATCTACAACCCCACGTGGCAGTTCGTCGGCCTGGCGAATTTCTCGGAGCTCGTGCGGGACCCAGTCTTCCAGAAGACGCTGACGAACACCTTCATCCTGACGTTCGGATCGCAGATTCTCGGCCTCGTCCTCGGCAAGTTCGGAGCGCTGCTGCTGATGCGGCCGTTCCCGGGGCGCAAGCTCGTCAGGGCGATCATCATATTGCCCTGGGCCGTGCCAATCGCGCTCGCCACGGTCGCCTGGCAGTGGATGTTCGACTCGCTCTACAGCGTCATCAACTGGACGCTGATCGCGCTCGGCCTCATCACGCGCTCTCAGGCGCCCAACTGGCTGGGCACGCCGGACCTGGCGATGCTGTCGGTGATCGTCGTCAACGCCTGGCGCTTCTTCCCGTTCGCCATCGTCATCTTCCTCGCCGGCATCACCGCGGTGCCGCAGGACGTGCTCGACGCCGCGACCGTGGACGGCGCCGGCTTCTGGCGGCGCAACTACCAGATCATCGTGCCGATGATCCTGCCGATCGTGGCCATCGGCCTGATTTTCGGCATAGTGTTCACGTTCACCGATCTCTCCGTCGTCTTCCTGATGACCATGGGCGGCCCCGTGGACGCGACCTCGGTGCTCGGCTTCAAGGGCTTCCAGGTCGGCATCGTTTCAGGCGACGTGTCGCATGGCGCCGCCATTTCGCTGTTCATGCTGCCGGTGCTGCTCGTGGTGGTGATCTTCATGCTGCGCTTTATCCGGCGGCGGGAGATCTGAGCGTGCGGCAGGGCGCCCTCGCCAAGGCGGTGCAGGAGACCTCGTTCTATGGGGCGGTCGCGTTCTTCTTCATCCTCGCCGCGTTCCCGTTCTACTGGATGGTGATCACCTCCTTCAAGACCAATTCCGACCTCTATAACGTTTCCCATATCCCGTTCTGGTTCAACGACCCGCCGACCCTCGAGCATTTCCGCTACCTGTTCGAGAAGACCCTGTTCGCCACCTGGCTGCTGAACTCCCTGATCATCGGCCTGTGCGTGGTCGCCATCACGCTGGTCACCGCGCTTCCGGCCGCGTACAGCCTGGCGCGGATGACGGGCCGCAGCGGCGAGACCCTGGGGATCGGCATATTCCTGACCTATCTCGTGCCGCCGACGCTGCTGTTCCTGCCGTTGTCGCGCGTCATCGCGGTGCTGGGCCTGCAGAACTCGATGTGGTCCCTGGTGCTGATCTATCCGACCTTCACCATCCCGTTCTGCACCTGGCTGTTGATGGGCTTCTTCAAGGCCATGCCGCCCGAGATCGAGGAGGCGGCCGTCGTCGACGGCTGCAGCCTGTTCGGCGCCTTCATCAAGATGGCGCTGCCGCTGTCGCTGCCCGGGATCCTGACGGCGGTGATCTTCACCTTCACCTTGACGCTCCAGGAGTTCGTCTACGCGCTGACTTTCATCTCGTCGTCGAACCAGAAGCCGATCACCCTGGGCGTCGCGACCGACCTCATTCGCGGCGACATCTTCTACTGGGGCGAGATCATGGCCGGCGCGCTGATCGCCAGCATTCCGGTGGCGATCGCCTACAACTTCTTCCTCGACCGCTTCATCGCGGGCATCACCGGCGGCGCGGTGAAGTAGCCGCCCGCGGCTCCGGGCGAGACAAGGCCGCCCGCGGGCGGCCTTTTCGCTTCTACGGCATGCGGTTGTGGCGCGCCCGGCGGGATTCGAACCCACGACCCTTGGCTTCGGAGGCCAATACTCTGATCCGCTGAGCTACGGGCGCTCGGCCGCGGACTGCGTCCAGCCGCGGTTTGACGTTAGAATCAACATTTTACCAGCCACCGAGTCAGGGACGGGCGCATGGCCGAGCACGACGAGCATTCCTCCTTCATCAAGACTCCGCAGCAGCTGGTGACCGTGGTGCTGCTCGCCTTCGTCGTGCCGATCTTCGGCATCGTCATGCTGGTGCACCTCGTCACCGGCGGCCCGCACGCGGAGCCCGAGGCGCTGACGCCCGAGGCGGTGGCGGCGCGGCTGCAGCCCCTCGGCAGGGTCGTCTTCGCGGGCAGCCCGGAGGCCGCCGCGGAGGGCGCCGTGGCAAGCGCTGCCGCGCCGGCGGCCTCGGCCGCGCCGAAGACGGGCGAGGAGATCGTGCAGGCCGTGTGCAGCGCCTGCCACCTGACCGGCGCCGCCGGCGCCCCGAAGATCGGCGACAACGCTGCCTGGGGGCCGCGCATGAAGGTCGGCCTGAAGGACATGCTCGAGTTCGCCATCAAGGGCAAGAACGCGATGCCGCCGCGCGGCGGCACCAACCTGTCCGACCTCGAGCTCGAGCGCGCCATCGTCTACATGGCGGACAAGTCCGGCGGCAGCTTCAAGGAGCCGGAAGCGCCCAAGGCCGCCGCCGCGGACGAGGGCAGGGCCAAGGGCAAGGGCAAGAAGTAGCCGGCACGCGCCCCCGGCGCGGCCGCCCGCTCGCGTGAAGCTCGTTTTCATCCTCGACCCGCTCGAGGAGCTCAAGGCCTACAAGGACACCAGCGTGGCCATGATGCGCGCCGCCCAGGCGCGCGGCCACCAGCTGTACTACGCGGCGCAGGACGGCCTGCGCTGGCAGGGCCGGGTCCTGGTGGCCGCCGGCCGCCTCGCGCTCACCGACAACGACGAGGACTGGTACCGCGCGCACGCCCCGGAGGAGGCGCCGGCGACAGCGTTCGACGCCATCGTGATGCGCAAGGATCCGCCCTTCGACATGGAATACCTGACCAGCGTCTGGCTGCTTTCGCAGGCCGAGCGCGAAGGCGCCCGTGTCTTCAACAGCCCGGCGGCGGTGCGCGACCACAACGAGAAGCTCGGCATCCTGGAGTTCCCGAAGCTGATCGCGCCGACGCTGGCGACGCGCGATCCCGCGAGGGTGCACGCCTTCATCGACGAGCATCGCGACGTGATCCTGAAGCGCCTCGACGGCATGGGCGGCGAGAGCATCTTCCGCGTCACGCAGGCCGACCCCAACCGCAACGTGATCGTCGAGACGATGACCGAGCGCGGCGCGCGCAGCATCATGGCGCAGCGCTACATTCCCGAGGTCAAGGCGGGCGACAAGCGCGTCATCCTGGTCGGGGGCAAGCCGGTTCCCTACGCGCTGGCGCGCATCGCCAAGCAGGGCGAGACGCGGGCCAACCTCGCCACCGGCGGCCGCGGCGTCGCGCAGCCGCTGTCGGCTCGCGACCGCGAGATCGCCGAGGCGCTCGGGCCGGTGCTCGCCGCGCGCGGGCTGCTGGTAGTCGGGCTGGACGTGATCGGCGACTGGCTCACCGAGATCAACGTCACCAGCCCGACCTGCTTCCGCGAGATCCAGGACCAGGCCGGGTGCGACGTCTCCGGCCTGTTCGTCGAAGCGCTGGAGGCGGCGCTGCGGGCCGCGCCCGCCGGCGGCCGCCGATGATCGGCATCCTCATCGTCTCGCACGGCGCCTTCGGCGAGGCGCTGATCCATTCCGCCAGCCACGTGCTCGGCAAGCGGCCGGCGAAGGTGCGCCAGGTCGGGGTGACGGTGCACGACGAGCCCGACGGCGTACTGCCGCTGGCGCAGGAGCTGGTGCGCCAGCTCGACGACGGCGACGGAGTGCTCGTCTTCACCGACATCTACGGCGCCACGCCGGGCAACATTGCGCTGCAGCTGCTCGAGCCGGGACGGGTCGAAGGCGTTTCCGGGGTCAACCTGCCGATGCTGATCCGGGCGCTGACATACCGGGACAAGGGACTCGCGGTCGCGGTGGAGAAGTCGCTCTCCGGCGGCGCCGAGGGCGTGGTACATATGACCGCGGACAAGTGCAATGGCGAGCGCTGAGCTGCTGATCGTCAACAAGCTGGGGCTCCACGCGCGCGCCTCGGCCAAGCTGACGCAGGTCGCGAGCGGCTTCAAGTGCGACATCTGGATCACGCGCAACGGCCGCAAGGTGAACGCGAAGAGCATCATGGGCGTCATGATGCTCGCCGCCGGCAAGGGCGCGACCATCACCGTCGAGGCGACCGGGGAGGACGCCGACGCCGCGATCGAGGCGCTGCGCAAGCTGATCGCCGACCGCTTCGACGAAGGCGAATAGGGGCCGGCGGTGAATTTCGTGCTGCACGGCGCCGCGGTCTCGGCCGGCATTACCATCGGCCACGCGCACCTGGTCTCCAGCGCGCGGCTGGAGGCGGCGCACTACGAGATCCCCGAGTCGAAGGTCCAGGCGGAGATCTTCAGGCTCGACGCTGCGATCGCGCGCGCGCGCCAGGAGCTCGCCGCCGTCGAGAGCCAGATTCCCGCCGACGCACCGGGCGAGTTCGGCGCCTTCATCAACCTGCACCGCATGATCCTCGCCGACTCGTCGCTGTCGCACGCGCCGAGGGAGCTGATCCGCGAGCGGCGCTGCAACGCCGAGTGGGCGCTGGTGCAGCAGATGGAAAAAATGGTCGAGCAGTTCGAGAAGATGGAGGACGCCTACCTGCGCGAGCGGCGCCAGGACATCGAGCAGGTGGTGGAGCGGGTGCTGAAGGCGCTCGGCGGCGGCCGGGGGTCCCCCGAGCCGCCCGGCTCGGTGGAGCGCAATCTCATCGTCGTGGCGCACGACCTGTCGCCGGCGGACATGATCCTGTTCAAGCGCCACCGCTTCGGCGGCTTCGTCACCGACGCCGGCGGCGTGACCTCGCACACCGCGATCGTGGCGCGCAGCCTCAACATCCCGGCGCTGGTGGGGCTGCACCACGCGCGCGACATGGTCCGCGAGAACGACGTCCTGATCGTCGACGGCATCCAGGGCGTGCTGGTGGTCGATCCGGACCCGCTGGTGCTCGCCGAGTACCGGCTGCGGCAGTCGCAGCACGAGCTCGAGCGGCAGAAGCTCAAGCGCCTGCGCTCGACGCCCTCGGCGACCTTCGACGGCACGCCGGTGGAGCTGTTCGCCAACATCGAGCTGCCGCAGGACATGGCGGACGTGCACGAGTCGGGCGCGCAGGGCATCGGCCTGTTCCGCACCGAGTTCCTGTTCATGAACCGCCGCGAGCTGCCGTCGGAGGACGAGCAGTTCGAGGCCTACCGCGAGGTGGCGCGCGCCATGGAGGGGCGGCCAGTCGTCATTCGCACCCTCGATATCGGCGCCGACAAGGCCTTTTCCGACGGCATCGCCGAGATGCCCAACCCGGCGCTCGGCCTGCGCGCGATCCGCTACTGCCTCGCCGAGCCGCAGCTGTTCCTGGTCCAGCTGCGCGCCATCCTGCGCGCCTCCAGCTACGGCCGCGTCAGGATCCTCCTGCCCATGCTCGCGCACGCGCACGAGATCGAGCAGTCGCTCGCGCTGCTGGCGCAGGCGCGGCAGCAGCTCGAGGCCAAGGCCGTCGCATTCGACCGCGGCGTCCAGGTCGGCGGCATGATCGAGGTGCCGGCCGCGGCGCTCGCGCTGCCGATGTTCATGCGCAAGCTGGATTTCCTCTCGCTCGGCACCAATGACCTGATCCAGTACACGCTGGCGATCGACCGTACCGACGACGCGGTGGCGCACCTTTACGATCCCCTGCATCCGGCGGTGCTGCACCTGATCGCGCACACGATCCAGGCCGCGAACCGCGGCGGCACGCCGGTCGCGGTGTGCGGCGAGATGGCGGGCGAGCCGCTGCTGACGCGGCTCCTGCTCGGCTTCGGCCTGCGCAACTTCTCCATGCACCCGCAGCAGCTGCTGGCGATCAAGGAGCGCGTTCTGCGTACCAACCTCGCCGAGGCGCAGCCCCTCGCGCAGCGCGTGCTGCGCCAGACCGACCCGGCGAAGACCCGCGAGCTGCTGGCGAAACTCAACAGCTGAAGACAGGGTCGGACCCCATTTTTCCCATGGCAGGGCCACTCGACGGCATCCGCATCCTCGACCTCACCACCGTGGTGATGGGTCCCTATGCGACGCAGATCCTCGCCGACCTCGGCGCCGACGTAGTGAAGCTGGAGCCGCCGGAGGGCGACGTCATGCGGCACAACGCGCCGATGCGCGCGCGCGGCATGGGGCACATCTTCATGAACGCGAACCGCAACAAGCGCTCGATCGTGCTCGACCTGAAGACGGAGGAAGGGCGCGCGGCCTGCCTCGCGCTGGCGAAGGGCGCCGACGCGCTGGTCTACAACATCCGCCCGCAGGCGATGGAGCGGCTCGGGCTCGGCTATGAGGCGCTGCGGGCCGCCAACCCGCGCCTGCTCTACGTCGGCGCCTACGGGTACTCGCAGCGCGGGCCGTACGCGGCCAAGGCCGCCTACGACGACCTGATCCAGGGTGCGGTCGGCCTGCCCTGGCTCTACCGCGAGGCGGGGGGCGCGGCACCGCGCTATCTGCCCGCGATCGTCGCCGACCGCTCGACCGGGCTGCACCTCGCCAACGCGGTCTGCGCGGGCCTGTACTGGCGCGAGAAGAGCGGGCGCGGCCAGAGGATCGACGTGCCGATGTTCGAGAGCCTGCTGCAGCTGGTGCTCGGCGAGCACCTCGCCGGCGAGACCTACCTTCCCGCCGAGGGCGGCCTCGGCTACGGCCGCATGCTCGCCAAGGGACGCCACCCGTACAAGACCCGCGATGGCTATGTCTGCGTGCTGGTCTACAACGACAAGCAGTGGCGCGAGTTCTTCGCCCTCATCGGGCGGCCGGAGCTCGCCGCGGACCCGCGCTTCGCGACGCAGGAGGCGCGCAGCCGGGACTTCGAATCCGCGTACGCGCTGATCGCGGCGGAGATGAGGAAGCGCACCACCGCCGAGTGGCTCGCGTCGCTGGAGGCCGCCGACATTCCGGTCCAGCGCATGAACTCGCTCGCCGACATCCTCGCCGACCCGCACCTCGCGGCGATCGGGTATTTCCGCGAAGTCGAGCATCCCAGCGAGGGCCGCATCCGGGCGATGGCGGTGCCGTCGGAGTGGTCCGAGTCGGCGCCCGAGTACCGGCGCCACGCGCCGCGCCTCGGCGAGCACACGCGGGAGCTGCTGCGAGAGGCGGGCTACAGCGACACGGCGATAGACGGCATGATTGCGTCCGGGGCCGCGCGCGCCGGCCCTTGAACGAGCCGCCAGCCGGGTCAGCGCCGCCGCGCGGCGAGCCTCGCCTCGTAGTCCGCCCAGCGGTACTGCACGCCGCCCTTGCGCTGCCGGCGCGCGGCGTCCTCCGCGCCCTTGTGCAGGACGCGATGGCACGGGACGGCGAAGGCGAGCCAGCTGCGCGAGCACGAGGCCGCGACCGCGCGAATCGCCCTGGGCGCGCCGATGGCGGCGGCGATCGCCGTATAGGTCGAGGTCTCGCCGAACGGAATTCCGCGTACCTCGTTCCACACGCGCTTCTGCAGCTCGGTGCCGCGCAGGTCGAGCGGCAGCGCGAAGCGCCCCAGCGGCAGCGCGATGTAGCGCGCGACCTTCGCGACGACGACCCGCTCGCCCTTTTCGTCGCGAACCAGCTCCGCCTTCGGAAACCGGCGCCGCAGCTCCTCGACCAGGCGCACGCCCTCGCCGCGCACGATGATCGAGACGATGCCCTTCGGGCTCGAGGCGACGAGCAACGCGCCGAGGCGGCATTTGCCCGTGCCGTAGCGGATCTTCTCCGGCGGTCTGCGGCGCAGCGGCCCATCCGTGAACATGGCGGCGAGGCGGTCAGGGGATTCCCGGCATGCTAGACTATTCTCAGATAGCGCCGATTTGATGTTCAGCTTGCGGGCGCTCTACAAATCCGGCTAAAGAGACGCGTGAGCCAGACCCTCGATCCATCTTCCGTCGGTGCCGTAGCGGCGAAGCGCGCCCGCTTCGCGGAGCCTCTGCGCCTGAAGAGCGGCGCAGTGCTGCCGGAGTTCGAGCTCGCCTACGAGACCTACGGCGAGCTGAACGCCGAGCGCTCGAACGCAGTGCTGGTGTGCCATGCCCTCAACGCCTCGCACCACGTTGCCGGCTTCTACGCCGACCAGCCGGACAACGTCGGCTGGTGGGACAACATGGTCGGACCGGGCAAGCCGCTCGACACCGGCCGCTTCTTCGTCGTCGGCTCGAACTACATCGGCTCGTGCTTCGGCTCGACCGGGCCGGCGTCGGTCAACCCGGCGACGGGCAGGCCCTGGGGGGCGGATTTCCCCGTGGTGACCGTCGAGGACTGGGTCGCGGCGCAGGCGCGGCTCGCCGACCGCCTCGGCATCCAGCGCTTCGCCGCCGTGATGGGCGGGTCGCTCGGCGCGATGCAGGCGCTGCAATGGGCGCTCGACTACCCCGAGCGCGTGCGCCACTCGATCGTAATTGCCTGCACGCCGCGCCTCTCGGCGCAGAACATCGGCTTCAACGAAGTCGCCCGCCAGGCGATCATGACCGATCCCGACTTCCACGGCGGGCACTACTACGACAAGGGCGTGGTGCCGGCGCGCGGGCTGCGCATCGCGCGCATGATCGGGCACATCACGTACCTTTCGGACGACGCCATGATGGAGAAGTTCGGGCGCCAGCTGCGGCGCGAGGCGCTCGGCTTCGATTTCGGCACCGACTTCGAGATCGAGTCGTACCTGCGCTACCAGGGCGACAAGTTCTCCACCTACTTCGACGCCAATACCTACCTGCGCATCACCAAGGCGCTCGACTACTTCGACCCGGCGGCGGATTTCGGCGGCGACCTGTCGAAAGCCTTCGCGCGCGCCAGGGCCGACTTCCTGGTCGTCTCGTTCACCTCGGACTGGCGCTTCTCGCCCGAGCGCTCGCGCGAAATAGTGCGGGCGCTGCTGGACAACAGGCGCGTCGTGTCCTATCTCGAGATCGACGCGCCGCAGGGGCATGACGCGTTCCTGCTCGAGGATCCGCGCTACCACAAGGCGCTGCGCGCCTACTTCGAGAACATCCCGCTGTGACCGAGGCCGACACCATCCTGCGCTGGGTGGCCCCGGGCTGCCGCGTGCTCGACCTCGGCTGCGGCGACGGCTCGCTGCTGAAGCGCCTCTGGAGCGAGCGCCAGGTGCCGGGCTACGGCGTCGAGATCGACGACGCGCACGTGCTCGAGTGCCTGAGGAACGACGTCAACGTGCTGCAGATGGACCTCGAGGACGGCCTCGCCGCGTTCGCCGACCGCTCCTTCGACGTCGCCATCCTCTCAGAGACGCTGCAGGCGATCCACCGCCAGGAGCCGCTGCTCAAGGAGATGCTGCGCGTGGCGCGGGAGGCGATCGTGTCCTTCCCCAACTTCGGCTACTGGCGCGCGCGCATCCAGATCGCGCTCTCGGGCCACATGCCGGTCTCGAAGGAGCTGCCGTATCAGTGGTACGACACGCCCAACGTCCACCACTGCACGCTGGTCGACTTCGAGGCGCTGTGCGCGAGGCTCGGCTTCAGGATCCTCGAGCGCGCGGTGCTCACCGGCGGCCGCCCGGTCGGCACGCTGCCGAACCTCCTCGGCGCCATCGCCGCCTACCGCGTCAGCGCCTGAGGCCGTGGCGATTGCCGTCGTGAGGCTGGGAACCCGCCGCCTGCCCGGAGAGGGGCTGCGGATCGGCACGGTGCGCCGCCCGCCGCGCGGCGTGCCGAAGGCGAGGTTCGCCTCCGGCAACTGGTACGACGTCTGGCTGCCGGACCTGTCGCCCGGCGAAGCGACGGTCAAGCTCGGGCAGAAGGCGCAGACCGACGCCGAGTGGAAGGCGTTCGCCAGGCGCTACGAGAAGGAGATGAAGGGCGCGGTGGCGAGCCGGCTGCTCGACCTGCTGGCGGCGCTTTCCCACGGCACCGAGTTGTCCGTCGGCTGCTACTGCGAGGACGAGTCGCGCTGCCACCGCTCGATCCTGCGGCGGCTGCTGAAGGACCGCGGCGCGAAGCTCGCATGATCGTCTCCATCGCCGGCACGGACGTGCACGTCGACGGCGACGAAGCGGCGTCGGCGATCGTGATGGTGCACGGCTGGCCGGACACGTATCGGCTGTGGGACGCGCAGGTCGAGTTCCTCAAGGCCGGGTACCGCTGCATCCGCTTCACCCTGCCCGGCTTCGACGAAACGCGGCCGCGCCGCGCCTACACCGTGGACGAGGTCACGGGGCTGCTGCGGCAGGTGATCGTGCACCTCAGCCCGGGCCGTCGCGTGACGCTCATGCTGCACGACTGGGGCTGCATCTACGGCTACGAGTTCTACATGCGCCACCCGGAGCTCGTCGCCCGCATCGTCGGCGTGGACATCGGCGACGTGCGCGGGCTGCGGCAGGCGCTCGGGGCGCGCGAAAAGCTCTACATCCTCGCCTATCAGGTGTGGCTCGCCCTGGCGTGGAAGATCGGCGGGCGGTTGGGCGACTGGATGACGCGCCGGATGGCGCGCTGGGTCCGGGCCCGCTCGGACCCGCGCTTCGTCAGCTCGCGGATGAATTACCCGTACTACCTAACGTGGTTCGGCGGCAGCCAGTCGTTCGGCCGGCAGACCCGGCGCTTCCAACCGTCCTGCCCCATGCTCTTCATCTACGGTGAGCGCAAGCTCTTCATGTTCCACGCCAGCGATTGGGTCGAAGCGTTGAACCGGCGCCCCGGGAGCAAGGCGGTCGGCTTCGATACCGGCCACTGGGTGATGCTGCAGCGCGCCGAGCGCTTCAATCAGGTGGCGGGCGAGTGGCTCGCGGGGGCGCCCTAGGCGCCTTCCTTCCCTGCGGAGCCGAGCGGCAGGTCGGCGAGCCCCGAGCGCACCATGAACTGGAACAGGAAGATGCCCGGCAGCGCGACCACGGTCGTCAGCAGATAGAAGTTCACATAGCCCATCTCGCCGATCAGGGCGCCCGCGGTGGTGCCGCTGAGGAAGCGCCCGGCGACGCTCGCCAGCGCCGAGAGCAGCGCGTACTGGCTGGCGGTGAAGCGCAGGTTGCACAGCGCCGAGAGGTACGCGACCACGGTCACGCCGCCGACGCCGCTGGCGAAGTTCTCGAAGCCCACCGCCGCGGCCATGCCGGCGTTGGTGTGGCCGGCGAGCGCGAGGCCCGCGAAGCCGAGGTTGGAGACGGCCATGAGCACCAGGCTCACCATCACCGAACGCTTCATGCCCTGGCGCTCGTAGAGCACGCCGCCTACGAAAATCCCCGCCAGCAGCGCCGCGAAGCCGACGCCGACATCGTAGTAGGCGATCTCGTCGTTGCTGAAGCCGAGGTCCTGGAACAGCAGCCGCAGCGTCAGGTTGGCGAGCGTGTCGCCGATTTTGTGGATCAGCACGAACAGCATGACGACGAGCGCCCCCTGGCGCCGCACGAATTCGGTGAGCGGCGCGAAATAGGCGGCCAGCGCCTCGAGCGGCCCGCGCCGCGGCGCCGGCTCGCGGTGCCGCGCGGGCTCGCCCGCGAACAGGCCGACCAGCAGGGCCGGCAGCGCGAACACGGTGCACGCGAGGTACGCGGCGAGCCACCCGAGGCGCGCCGCGACCACCAGCGCCAGCGCGCCAGCCGCGGCCGAGCCGATGCGCCAGCCGTACTGCGACATTCCCGATCCGATCCCGAGCTGCTGGGGCTCGAGCAGCTCGATGCGGTAGGCGTCGATGATGATGTCGAACGTGGCCCCGGCGATCCCGACCGCGACCGCAGCGATCACGGCCCCGGGCAGGGACTGGCCCGGGTCCGCGGCGCCGAGCAGCGCGACCGACGCGGCCACCAGGGCGCCCGCCAGCCAGAGCCAGCTGCGCCGCTGCCCGAGGCGGCCGCTGAACGGGAGCCGCAGGTTGTCGACCAGCGGCGCCCACAGGAATTTCAGGTTGTACGCGAGGATCGTGAGAGCAAACGCGGTCACCGTGCTCTTGCTGATGCCGTGCTGCGCGAGCCGGGTCGTCAGCGTCGCGCCGATCATCGCGAACGGGAAGCCGGAAGAAATACCGAGGAGCAGCGCCGCGACCGGGGCCGGCTCGAGATAGGGGCGGACGCCTTCCGGCAACCGCCCGCGCAGACTGGCGAGCCCGCCGCCGCTCACGCCCGATTCGACCCCATGCGCGGGGGATTGTAGCGGCAGACTGAAGCCCCGTTGCGGCGGTGCAGTATTCAGGGTACCTTTTCACCCCCGGTTCGATCGGCGCCGGGCGCCGATCCTCATCCACTCTCGCATTCGGAATCCCCCATGACCACCGAAACCGCCGCATCCGCCGTGAGCAAGGACAAACTGGTCGCCGACCTGAAGCTGCTGATCCACGACAGCGAGGAGCTGCTGCGCGCGAGCGCGGGCCAGGCCGGCGAGAAGCTCGCCGCCGCCCGCGAGCGCGTGCAGGCCTCCCTCGGCACCGCCAAGGTGAAGCTCTCGGAAGCCGAGCGCGCTCTGGCGGAGAAATCCAAGATCGCGGCGCGCGCCACGGACGAGTACGTGCAAGAGCATCCCTGGCAGTCGGTCGGCATCGCCGCGCTCGCCGGCCTCGCCATCGGCATCCTCATCGGCCGCCGCTAGCGCGATGCCGCCGGCCGGACCGGCGGGCGATCGCGCCCCGCGCTCGCCGCTGCGCGGCCTGCTTCGCACGCTCCTCGAATATGCGCAGACCCGAACCCGCATCGCGGCGAGCGAGCTCGAGGAGCAGCTGCTCCGCTTTCTCGAGATCGCGCTCTGGTCGCTCGCGGCGCTGTTCTTTCTCGGCCTCGCCCTGGTCTTCGCCTCGGTGCTGATCGTGCTGGCGGCCTGGGACTCGAGCCGGCTGCTCGCCGCCGGCCTGCTGACGCTGGTCTATCTCGGCGCGGGTGCCGGCGCGGTGCTGTTCGCGCGGCGGCGGCTCGCCGAGCGCCCGCCGCTCTTCGGCGCCACGCTCGCGGAGCTGGAGAAGGACCGCGAGCGCTTCGGCGGCAGCCCGCCGCGCGAGCCGTGATCCGGGAGCGCCTGCTCGAGATACGCGAGCGCCGCGCGGCGCTCTCCCTGCGCGCGGCCGAGGAGCGGGCACGCGTCGGGGCGCTGCTGCAGCGCTCCGAGCAGGTCGAGCGCTGGGTCGGGCTCGGCATGGACCTCGGCCGCGCGATGCGGCGCCGGCCGTGGTGGATCGCGATCGCGGTCGCGACGCTCGCCGCGCTGCGCCCGCGGCGCGTGCTGCGCTGGGCCGCGAGCGGCTGGTCGCTGTGGCAGATCTACCGGCGCGGGGGGGGGGGGGGGGGG
>DATJXO010000052.1:0-20483 GCA_035500055.1 Burkholderiales bacterium
AGCTTCTTCACTTTGGGTTTTCGGGGGTTGCGCGTCTGCTTCGGCATCGCTTCGGAGAGGGTGGGGGCGGGGGCTTCGGCCGCGTCGGCCGGCTCGACATCATAGGGCTTTAACAAAGTTCAATACCTCCTGTGCGTGACCCGAAACCTTGACCCCGCGCCATTCGCGCGCCACGCGTCCCTCGCCGTCGATGACGAAGGTGCTGCGCTCGATGCCGCGGACCTGCCTGCCGTACATGTTCTTCATCTTGATCACCCCGAAGAGCTTGCAGGCCGCCTCGTCGGCGTCCGAGAGCAACTCGAAGGGAAACTTCATCTTGGCCTTGAAGCCCTGGTGCGACTTCAGCGAGTCGCGCGACACGCCGCAGACCTCGGCGCCGGCGCGCGCGAACTCCTTGTGCAGGTCGCGGAAATCCGCGCCCTCCTGCGTGCAGCCCGGGGTGTTGTCCTTGGGGTAGAAGTACAGAACCAGCGTCTTGCCGCGGTGTTCCGAAAGCCGGAACTCGCCGCCGGTCGAAGGAACCGAGAAGTCCTTGACCGCCTTACCCGCCATTCGCCGAGGTTGTTAGCAACCCGTCTTAGCTGTGCGTCGCAACGTCTTCATTGAACACGTTTTTCCAAACTCCCGCAAGCGTCGCCTGTAACGACCCTAGTGGACTGATTTGGCGGTCTTTTTCGCCCGGCTCAAGCCGGGGTGAAGACCTCGTGGGTTCCCGCCACGCCGCGCAGGTCGAAGCTTCCTAGCGAGCGCATCGGCCGCGCCAGGCGCTCGGCGAACTCCTTCGAGACCAGCAGCGGCACGCCGGCTTCCTTGCTGAGCGCCTGGATGCGCGCGGTGCGGTTGACCGCCGGCCCGACGACGTTGAAGGCGAGGCGCCCCGGCGAGCCGACGTTGGCATGGGTCACCGTGCCGAGGTGCAGGCCGAGGCCGAAGTCGATCACCGGCAGCCCGGTGTGGCGCCGCCGGTGGTTGACCACCGCGATCGAATCGAAGGCGTCGATGGCGGCGTCGAGCGCGGCCTCGCACACCGCGGCCTCGTCCTCGGGGCGCCTGATCTCGAACACGATCAGGATGGCGTCGCCGATGAACTGCAGGATCTCGCCGCCGCGCGCGTACGCCGCCGCGGCGCAGTTCTCGAAGTAGTCGTTCAGCAGCGCGAGCAGCTGCGAGGCCGCCAGCGACTCGGACAGCGCGGTGAAGCCGCGCAGGTCGGAGTACCAGAACGCCGCCTCGATGCGGTCGCCGTCGCCGCGCTTCACCTGGCCCTGCAGGATGCGCTCACTGATGCGCGGCCCGATGAAGGCGTCGAGCAGGCCGAGCGTCATGCGGCGGGCGTGGATCGCCTCCAGCAGCGGGGCGAGCAGGTTGGCGAGCGCCTCGAAGCGCTCCAGGTCGGCGTCGCCGAAGCCCGCCGGCGCGTCGGTCGCCACGGCCATGAAGTTCACCTCGCCCGAGCCGAGCCAGAACGGCATGGCGTAGTAGTCGGTCATGCCGTCGGCGCGCAGCTCGTGCAGCAGCTTCGGGTCGCGCTCCTCGTCGAGCGCCTCGAGGCGCCGCCGATAGGGCCGCTGGTTCTCGTAGACGAATTGCACCGGGCTGCCGACGTAGGCGTCGCTGTTCTGCGTGCCGTGGCGGCCGGCGAACAGCTGCGACCCGGAGCGGCGCGTCCAGTAGCAGCCCCATGCGACCAGCTGCGGGTGGATGGTGCGGATGGTGAAGCCGATGCGCGCCACGACGGCGCCGGCCGCGGCGAGCCGCGCGCCGAGCTGCTCGAGCAGCGCCTTCGGGTCGCCGACGTGGCGCCCCTCGATCATCAGCCAGGCGCCGACCGGGGCGAGCGACCAGCCGTCCTCCGGGCCGAGCAGCCCGCGGCGGCTCAGCTCGCGGTGCGCCGGCTCGCCCACGCTCAGGGATGCGCGGCGAGGAAGCGCCGCAGCTCGCGCAGCACCTCGGCGGGCCGCTCCTCCGGCAGGAAGTGGCCGCAGTCGAGGGCGCGGCCGCGCACGTCGCGCGCCACCGCGCGCCAGTCGGCCAGGCAGTCGAACATCGTGCCGACCGGCGAGTGTTTTGCCCACAGGGCGAGCACCGGCATGGCGAGCTTGTTGCCGCGGTTCCTCGCGTCGTGCACCAGGTCGATCGAGGCCGCGGCGCGGTAGTCCTCGCAGCTGCCGTGGATGCCGCGCGCGTCGAAGCAGCGCAGGTACTCGCGCTGCACCGCCGGCGGGAAGTCGCGCAGGCCGTTCGGCCCGCGGCCGATCCGGCCGAGCAGGTACTCGCGGCGGTAGCCGGCGATCATGCGCTCGGGCATCGGCGCGCGCTGGATCAGGAAGAACCAGTGGTAGAACGCCGTGGCGAGCCCCTTGTCGACCTGCGAGAACACCTTCGCGGTGGGCGAGATGTCGAGCACGGCGAGGGTCCGTACGCGATCGCCGTGGTCGCGCGCCAGGCGATGCGCCACGCGGCCGCCGCGGTCGTGTCCGACGAGGTGGAAGCGGCGGTGGCCGAGCGCGCTCATGACCTCGGCCATGTCGCGCGCCATGGCGCGCTTGGAGTAGTTGGAATGGTCCGGCAGGCCCTTCGGCTTGGACGAGTCGCCGTAGCCGCGCAGGTCGGCGCACACCACGGTGTAGTCGCGCGCCAGCTTCGGCGCCACCTTGTGCCACATGGCGTGGGTCTCGGGATAGCCGTGCAGCATCAGCACCGGCGGGCCCGCGCCGCCGGCGACGAGGTTGATGGTCGCACCGCTCGTCCTGATTCTCCTGCCGGAAAACTTCTTGAACAGCATTCAGGACCTCGCTATCAGGAAGACGCCCGCGATGATGACTGCGATGCCGGCGGCGCGCTGCAGCGTCAGCGCCTCGCCGAGCAGCCACCACGCGAGCACGGCGTTCAGCGCGAAGCCGAGCGACACCATCGGGTAGGCGACGCTCACCGGCGTCTTCGAGAGCGCCAGGACCCAGGCGACCAGGCTCACCGCGTAGCAGGCGATGCCGCCGAGGATGCGCGGCTCGAGCGCCAGGCCGATCCCGACCGGCGTGGCGTTGGTGCCGGCCTTCAGCAGCAGCTGCGCCGCCGTGCCGAGCAGGACCGCGAGCAGGATGTACGAGAGGCTGAGGGCGCTCACCGGAACAGCAGCGCCGCGGCGACGCGCCGGCCCTCGGCCACGAGGATGTTGTAGGTGCGGCAGGCGGCCTGCAGGTCCATCACCTCGATGCCGACCCGCCGCGCTGCGAGCGCGCGCGTGAGGCGCGGGTGTGGAAAGCGCTGGCGCGGCCCGGTGCCGAGCAGCAGCACCTCCAGGCCCATCTCGAGGAACACGCCGAAGTGCGCCTCCTCCAGCGCGTCGAACGCCGCCGCGTCCCACGGCAGCACCTGCTCGGGCGTCACGATCAGCGAGCCGGAGGCGCCGGCGTCGTGGCGCCGGCCGTTGATCGTCACGTAGCCTTCGCCGTAGCCCGAGAAGGCGTTGAGCGCGCTCGGCGCTGGGGCGTGGAGCTTCACTGCTAGAATTCTACAATGCGTGAGTTTTCAAGGATCAAGCGGCTGCCGCCGTACGTCTTCAACATCACCAACGAGCTGAAGATGGCGGCGCGCCGGCGCGGCGAGGACATCATCGACCTGTCGATGGGCAACCCCGACGGGCCGACGCCGCAGCACATCGTCGACAAGCTGGTCGAGGCGGCGCAGCGGCAGGATACGCACGGGTACTCTGTTTCCAGGGGAATTCCCAGATTAAGAAAAGCCATTTGTGAATGGTATCGGCGGCGCTACTCGGTCGATCTGGACATGGACGCCGAGGCGATCGTCACCATCGGCTCGAAGGAGGGCCTCGCGCACCTGATGCTGGCGACGCTCGAGCGCGGCGACACGGTGCTGGTGCCCAACCCGTCGTACCCGATCCACATCTACGGCGCGATCATCGCCGGCGCCGACATCCGCTCGGTGCGCATGACGCCCGACGCCGACTTCATCGCCGAGACGGAGCGCGCGATCCGCGAGCTGATCCCGAAGCCGAAGATGCTGGTGATCGGCTTTCCATCGAACCCGACGGCGATGTGCGTCGACCTCGGCTTCTTCGAGCGCATCGTGGCGCTGGCGCGGCAGCACGACATCCTGGTGGTGCACGACCTGGCCTATGCCGACATCGTGTTCGACGGCTACCAGGCGCCCTCGATCCTGCAGGTGCCGGGCGCGCGCGACGTCGCGGTCGAGTTCTTCACCATGTCGAAGAGCTACAACATGGCCGGCTGGCGCATCGGCTTCATGGTCGGCAACCGCGACCTGGTGCACGCGCTGGCGCGCATCAAGAGCTACCACGATTACGGCAGCTTCACGCCGATCCAGGTCGCCTCGATCGTCGCCCTGGACGGGCCCCAGGATTGCGTTGCCTCCATCCGGGAGACCTACCAGAAGCGCAGGGACGTGATGGTCCGGGGATTGCACGATCTCGGCTGGATGGTCGAGAACCCCAGGGCGTCGATGTACGTCTGGGCGAAGATCCCCGACTACTACGCGCAGATGGGCTCGCTCGAGTTCACCAAGCGGCTGCTGGACGAGGCCAGGGTGGCGGTGTCGCCCGGCGTCGGCTTCGGCGACTACGGCGACGGCCACGTGCGCATCGCGCTGATCGAGAACGAGCACCGCCTGCGCCAGGCGCTGCGCGGCGTGCGCGACATGTTCCGAAAGGACGGCCTGCTGAAAGGCGCCGCGTAAGGCGCCATGAGGCCGATTTCGGTAGGGCTGCTCGGCATCGGCACGGTCGGCGGCGGGGTCTGGGAGGTCCTCAACCGCAACGCCGACGAGATCCAGCGCCGCGCCGGCAGGGCGATCCGCATCTCGATCGTCGCCGACAAGGACCTGAAGAAGGCGCGCAAGCTGGTGCGCAAGCAGGCGGTGACGGTCGCCGACGCCTTCCAGGTCGCCCGCAGCCGCGACGTCGACATCATCGTCGAGCTGATCGGCGGCTACACCGTGGCGAAGGAGCTGGTGCTGGAGGCGATCCGGCACGGCAAGCACGTGGTGACCGCCAACAAGGCGCTGCTCGCCACGCACGGCAACGAGATCTTCGCCGCGGCGCAGAAAAAAGGCGTGATGGTCGCGTTCGAGGCCTCGGTCGGCGGCGGCATCCCGATCATCAAGGCGCTGCGCGAGGGCCTGGCGGCGAACCGCATCGAGTGGATCGCCGGCATCATCAACGGCACCTCGAACTTCATCCTCTCGGAGATGCGCGACAAGGGGCTGCCGTTCGCGTCGGCGCTGCAGGACGCGAAGAAGCGGGGCTACGCCGAGGCCGACCCGACCTTCGACATCGAGGGCGTGGACGCCTCTCACAAGCTCACGATCCTGGCGGCGCTGGCCTTCGGCATCCCGATGCAGTTGAAAGAATGCTTTGTGGAGGGAATTCAGAAGCTGACGGCCGACGACATCCGTTACGCGGAGGAGCTCGGCTACCGGATCAAGCTGCTCGGCATCACCCGCAAGACGGGCAAGGGAATCGAGCTGCGCGTCCATCCGACGCTGATCCCGGCGCGCCGCCTGATCGCGAACGTGGAGGGCGTGATGAACGCCGTCCTGGTGAAGGGCGACGCGGTCGGCCCGACGCTGTTCTACGGCGCCGGCGCCGGCTCGCAGCCCACCGCGAGCGCGGTGGTGGCGGACCTGCTCGACGTCACGCGTCTGATCACCGCCGATCCCGGCCACCGCGTGCCGCACCTCGCGTTCCAGCCCGACCGGCTCTCCAGCACGCCGATCCTGCCGATGCGGGAGATCGAGACCTCGTACTACCTGCGCATGCGCGTGGCCGACCGGCCCGGGGTGCTCGCCGACATCACCCGCATCCTCGCCGACTCGCGCATCTCGATCGACGCCATGGTGCAGAAGGAGCCCGGGCACGGCGAGAGCCGCGTCGACATCGTGCTGCTGACCCACCTCGCGCGCGAGAAGAACGTCGACGCCGCGATCGCGGGCATCGAGCGGCTGAAGACGGTCATCGGCAAGGTCACGCGCATCCGCCTGGAAGAGCTCCTGTAGCGATGCGCTACGTTTCGACCCGCGGCGGCGCGCCGGCGCGGCGCTTCAGCGATATCCTGCTGGAGGGCCTCGCCCCCGACGGCGGCCTGTACGTGCCGGAGTCGTACCCGAAGGCCGACCTCGCGGCCTGGCGCGGGCTGGCGTATCACGAGCTCGCGTTCGCCATTCTTTCCCTCTACATGGACGACGTCGAGCGGCTGCGGGACCTCGTCGCGCGGACCTACACGATAGCGGTCTTCGGCAGCGACGACATCACGCCGCTGAGGACGCTCGAGCCGGGCCTGCACCTGCTCGGCCTGTCGAACGGACCTACGCTGGCGTTCAAGGACATCGCCCTGCAGCTGCTTGGCCTCCTTTTTGAGCAGGCCTTGAATTCCAGGAATGAAACCCTGAACGTCCTCGGCGCGACCTCCGGAGACACCGGCTCGTCGGCGGAATACGCCCTGCGCGGCAAGCGCGGCATCGGCGTCTTCATGCTCTCGCCGCACGGCCGCATGAGCGCGTTCCAGCGCGCGCAGATGTACAGCCTGCAGGACCCGAACATCCACAACCTCGCGGTGAAGGGCGTGTTCGACGACTGCCAGGACCTGGTGAAGCAGGTCAACGCCGACGCCGCGTTCAAGGCGAAGCACCGCATCGGCGCGGTCAACTCGATCAACTGGGCGCGCGTCGCCGCGCAGGTGGTCTACTACTTCAAGGGCTACTTCGCGGCGACGAGGCGCGATGCCGAGGAGGTCGCGTTCGCGGTCCCCTCCGGCAACTTCGGCAACATCTACGCCGGCTGGGTGGCGCGGCAGATGGGGCTGCCGGTGCGGCGCCTGATCCTCGCCAGCAACGAGAACGACGTGCTGGACGAGTTCTTCCGCACCGGGCGCTACCGGGTGCGCAAGTCCGCGGTGGCGACCTCCAGCCCCTCGATGGACATCTCCAAGGCTTCCAACTTCGAGCGCTATGCCTTTGATCTCTTGAATCGAAATTCAAATCAATTGAAAAGCCTCTGGAGCAGCCTCGAAGAGAACGGCGAATTCGATCTGACCGCGATTCCGCGCGCCGGCTTCGTCTCGGGGCGCAGCACGCACGCCGACCGCGTCGCCACGATCCGCGCGCTGCACGCGAAGTACGGCGTCACGATCGACCCGCACACGGCCGATGGCGTGAAGATAGGGCTCGCCCACCGCGAGCCGGGCGTCCCCCTCATCTGCCTCGAGACGGCGCTGCCGGCGAAGTTCGCCGAGACCATCCGCGAGGCGCTGGGCGCCGACCCCGGGCGGCCCGCCGGCTTCGAGAACCTGGAATCGCGGCCGCAGCGCTTCGAGGTGATCGAGCCCGACGCCGCCGCGGTCAAGCGCGCCATCGAGAGGGCCGCGCGGGCCTGACGCGCGCCGCCACGGCGCGCGGAATTGACGTTCATCAACCTGGAAGGGCGGGGCGCCGGGCGTGGTTCGCTCGTCCGCGCAGGCGCCTTGACGCACGTCAAACGACGGCCGCGCCGACGTGCCAAGTTGGCGCGACACGCTGTCACATCGACCGAGGGAGAAACCACATGTCAACACGGTTCGTACGCGCGGCGCTGCTCGCCGCGACCTGCGTCCTTCCTTTCACTGCGCATTCCGCCGACACGGTGCGCATCGCCTACATCGACCCGCTCTCGGGCGCGTTCGCGAACGTCGGCGAGTCGGGGCTGCACCACTTCCAGCTGATGGCCGAGGAGATCAACGCGCACGGCGGCCTGTACCAGGGCAGCAAGCTGGAGATCGTCCCGTTCGACGACAAGACGAGCCCGCAGGAGGCGCTCAACCAGCTCAAGCGCGTGATCGACGCCGGCATCCGCTACATCAGCCAGGGCAACGGCTCCTCTGTGGCGGCGGCGCTGGTCGACGCCGTGAACCGGTACAACGAGCGCAACCCGGGCAAGGAGATCGTGTACCTCAACTACGCCGCCGTCGACCCGGTGCTGACCAACGAAAAATGCAGCTTCTGGCACTTCCGCTTCGACGCCAACAGCGACATGAAGATGGAGGCGCTCACCAACTGGATGCTGCCCAACAAGAACATCAAGAAGGTGTACCTGATCAACCAGGACTACTCGTTCGGCCAGTCGGTGGCGAAGATGGCGCGCGAGCTGCTCGCCAAGAAGCGCCCCGACGTGCAGATCGTCGGCGACGACCTGCACCCGCTCGGCCAGGTCAAGGACTTCGCGCCCTACGTGGCGAAGATCAAGCAGTCCGGGGCCGACGCCGTGATCACCGGCAACTGGGGCAACGACATCACGCTGCTCATCAAGGCGGCGAAGGACGGCGGCCTGACGGCGCCGTTCTTCACCTACTACGGGGGCGGGCTCGGCGTGATGCCGGCGCTGGGCGACGCCGCGGTGGGCCGCGTCAAGCAGGTCACCGAGTACCACACCAACATCCAGCCCAACAAGAGCCTGGCGTTCGCCGAGGAGTACTGGAAGAAATTCCCCGCCAAGGGCGACGACTTCTACTACCTGCGCGTGCGCACCATGCTGCAGATGTTCGCCGAGGCGACCAAGAAGGCGAAGTCGGTCGAGCCGAAGGCGGTCGCCTACGCGCTCGAGGGGATGAACTTCGCCTCCGACACCGGCGGCGTGGTGATGCGCAAGGACGACCACCAGCTGGTGCAGCCGCTGTACCTGTCGACGATCTACAGGGTCGCGGCGAAGGGCGGCCCGGCCGAGGTGAAGTACGGGGTCGAGGGCACCGACTACGGCTTCAAGACGGACGCCCGTATCGAGGCGAAGGACACGGCGCTGCCCACCACCTGCAAGATGGCGCGGCCGTAGCGGGGACCGGCCGGCGCCGCCGCGCGCGACGCCGGCCCGGGGGCGAGGAGGGAACGTGGATTTCGTGCTGGTCCAGCTGCTGAACGGCATCAGCTACGGGCTGCTGCTGTTCATGCTCGCCTCGGGGCTGACGCTGGTCTTCTCGTTGATGGGCGTGCTCAACTTCGCGCACGCCAGCTTCTACATGCTCGGCGCGTATTTCGCCTACCAGGCGAGCGTCCTGGTCGGCTTCTGGCCGGCGCTGGTGATCGCGCCGCTCGCGGCCGCCGGCCTCGGCATGCTGGTGGAGCGCTTCGGCCTGCGCCGGGCGCACCCGCACGGCCACGTCGCGGAGCTGCTGTTCACCTTCGGCCTCGCCTACCTGGTCGAGGAGGCGGTGCACCTGATCTGGGGCCGCTCGGCGGTCAACTACAAGATCCCGCCCGAGCTCGACGGGCCGCTGTTCTCGATCATGGGCACCCAGTTCCCGGTCTACCGCGGCTTCATGGCGCTGATCGCGGTGGCGATGCTGGTGTCGATCTGGCTGGTGCTGACGCGCACCCGCATCGGCCTCGTCATCACCGCGGCGCTGACGCATCCGGGCACCGTAGAGGCGCTCGGCCACAACGTGCCGCGCGTGTTCATGCTGGTATTCGGCGGCGGCGTCGGGCTCGCCGCGCTCGCCGGCGTCGTCGGCGGCAACGCCTTCGTCACCGATCCGGGCATGGCCGCGGCGCTGGGGCCGATCATCTTCGTGATCGTCGTCACCGGCGGCATGGGCTCGCTCGCGGGCGCGTTCTACGCCTCGCTGATCATCGGCTGCCTGGTGACCTTCTCGGTGGCGCTCGATTGGAGGCTTGCGGATTTGTTCGCGCGCTTCGGCCTTGCCGTGACCCCCCAGACCCCGCTCGCCACCCTGTGGAACATCAAGCTGTCGCAGGCGGCGCCGACGCTGCCGTACCTACTCATGGTGCTGATGCTCATCCTCCGGCCGCGCGGCCTGATGGGGACCCGCGAGGGCTGAGGCGCGATGGGCGTGCCGATGACACGCGGACGGTGGGCGACATGGGGCGGGGCGGCGCTCGCCCTCGCGCTCGCGCCGCAGGTCATCTCCGGCGGCTTCGCGCTGACGCTGATGACGCAGATGGCGATCATGATCATCTTCGCGCTCTCGTACAACATGCTGCTAGGCCAGGGCGGCATGCTGTCGTTCGGGCACGCGGTGTACTCGGGGCTGGGCGCCTACTTCGCGGTGCACGCCCTCAACCTCGTCGCCAAGGGGGCGATCGGCTATCCGGTGTCGCTGCTGCCCCTGGTCGGCGGCCTCGCCGGCGCCTTGTTCGGCGCGCTGTTCGGCTGGGTCTCGACCCGGAGGGCGGGCACGACCTTCGCGATGATCTCGCTGGGCATCGTCGAGCTGGTGTACGCCATGGTGCTGATGCTGCCGGGCTTCTTCGGCGGCGAGGGCGGGATCAGCACCAACCGCACCGCGGGCGGCGCGCATCTCGGCGTCACGCTCGGCCCCGCGATCCAGGTCTACTACCTCGCGGCGGCGTGGTGCTTCGCCAGCATGATCGCGATGTTCGCGCTGACGCAGACGCCCCTCGGGCGCATGGCCAACGCCGTGCGCGACAACCCCGAGCGCGCCGAGTTCGTCGGCTACGACACGCAGCACGTGCGCTTCCTGCAATTCGTGCTGTCGGCGTTCTTCGCCGGCGTCTCGGGCGCGCTTTCGTGCATCAACTACGAAATCGTCACCGCCGAGAACGTCTCGGCGGTGCGCTCGGGCGGCGTGCTGGTCGCGGCCTTCATCGGCGGCACGCCATTCTTCTTCGGGCCGGTGATCGGCGCGATCGTGTACGTGTTCTTCGTCGGCGCGCTCTCCGGCTTCAGCCAGGCGTGGCTGCTCTACCTGGGGCTGTTCTTCGTCGTGATGGTGCTGTACGCGCCGGGCGGCATCGCCTCGCTCATCGCGATGCAGTTCCCGGTGATCCGGTCCGGGCGCCTCCGCGAGCTGCTGCCGTCCTACCTGGCGGCGGCGGGAGCCGCCGCGGTGGCGATCCTCGGGCTGGTCGGCGTCGTCGAGATGATCTATCGCGTCTCGGACGCCAGCCTCAGCCCCCAGATGACGCTGTTCGGGCTGACGTTCCACGCCCGGGCGGCGGCCCCCTGGATCGGCTTCGGGCTGACGCTCGCAGCCGGGCTCGCGCTGCTGCGCGGCGCGTCGCGCCGGGTGTCGGCGCGCTGGCGCGCGGTTCAGGCCGTCCTGGGCGGCGCGGCGCCGGGGAGGCGCGCATGAGCGCGGCCGCGGCGCTGGAGCTGCGCGCGGTGCGCAAGAGCTTCGGCAAGACCGACATCATCCGCGGCGTCTCGCTCGAGATCCGCAAGGGAGAGCGGCACGCGGTGATCGGGCCGAACGGCGCCGGCAAGAGCACGCTGTTCAACCTGATGTCGGGCCGCTTCGAGCCCAGCGCCGGGGAAATCCTCCTCAACGGCGAGGCGATCACCGGGCTGCGCCCGTTCCAGATCAACCGCCGGGGGCTGTCGCGCAGCTTCCAGATCACCAACATCTTCCACAACCTGAGCGTGTACGAGAACGTGCGCTGCGGCGTGCTCTGGGCCGCCGGCTACCGCTATTCGTTCTGGCACCGCGTCGGCGGCCTGAGGCACATCGCCGAGCGGACCGAGGAAGTGATGGCGCGCATCGGCCTTGCCGGCCAGCGCGACGTGCCGGCGGGCCTGCTGTCGTACGCCGACCAGCGGGCGCTGGAGATCGGCATCACCATCGCCGGCGGCGCGGACGTGATCCTGCTCGACGAGCCGACCGCCGGGATGAGCCGCTCGGAGACCGAGCGCGCGATCGAGCTGATCCGCGGCGTCACCGAGGGCCGGACGCTGGTCATGGTCGAGCACGACATGGGCGTGGTGTTCGGCCTCGCCGACCGCATCTCGGTGCTGGTGTACGGCGAGGTGCTCGCCACCGGCACGCAGCAGGAGGTGCAGGCGAACGCCGCGGTGCAGGAGGCGTATCTCGGCGGGCTGCACCCGGGCGGGGGAGCCGCAGGTGCTTAGGGTCGCGGACCTCGAGGCGTTCTACGGCAAGAGCCAGATCCTGCGCGGCGTGCGGCTCCAGGTGAAGGAGGGCGAGATCGTCTCGCTGCTCGGGCGCAACGGCGTCGGGCGCTCGACCACCGTCAAGGCGATCATGGGCATGGTCGAGTGCCGCGGCTCGGTGCGCTTCAAGGGCGAGGAGCTGATCGGGCTGCGGACCTACCGCATCGCGCACAAGGGCCTCGGCTACGTGCCCGAGAGCCGCGATATCTTCCCGACGCTCACGGTGCGGCAGAACCTCGCGCTCGGCATGAAGCGCTCGATGCCGGGCAAGCGCTGGAGCGAGGCGCAGATGTTCGAGATCTTCCCGCTGCTGCGCGAGCGCGCCGAGGTCCCGGCCGGGGTGCTTTCGGGCGGCGAGCAGCAGATGCTGACGCTGTGCCGCACGCTGATGGGCGATCCCGACCTGGTGATGATCGACGAGCCGACCGAGGGGCTGGCGCCGAGGATCGTCGAGCAGCTGGCGCGGCTGTTCCGAGAGATCCGCAAGCGCGGCGTCTCGATCCTGCTGGTCGAGCAGAAGCTCGCCATCGCGCTGGACATCTCGGAGCGCGTCTACGTCATGGGCCACGGCCGCATCGTGTTCGAGGGCGGGCCGGACGAGGTCCGCACCAACGCAGCGATGCGCAAGGAGTGGCTGGAAATTTGAGGACCCAGCCGCGGCCGGGTCAGATCTCCTCGGGCACCATGCGGATCGCACCGCAGGGGCATTCCGCGGCGCACAGGCCGCAGCCCTTGCAGTAGTCGTAGTTGAAGCGGAAGCGCTGGCCGGGGCCGAGCTTGATCACCGCGTTGTCCGGGCAGACGCCGTAGCAATTGTCGCACTCGAAGCAGTTGCCGCACGACAGGCAGCGGCGCGCCTCGTACTGCGCGCTCGACTCGTCCAGACCCTTGACCACCTCGTCGAAGGTGGATTGGCGCCGCACGAGGTCGAGCACCGGGCGCACGCTCTTGGGCGCGTCCGAGTAGTACCAGGTGTTCAGCTTGTCGAACGTCGCCGCCTCGTGGTTTCGATCCTTCGCGTAGGTCCCGCCCTTGAGCCACGCGTCGATATGGCGCGCCGCCTTCTTGCCGTGCCCGATGGCGACGGTGACGGTGCGCTCGGCGGGCACCATGTCGCCGCCGGCGAAGATCCCGGCGTGCCCGGTCATCATGTTCGGGCCCACCTGCACCACGCCGTCCTTGACTTCCAGCCCGGGCACGCCTTCCAGCAGCGACAGGTCCACGTCCTGGCCGAGCGCCAGCACCACCGAGTCGGCGGCGAGCGTCTCCAGCTCGCCGGTGGGCTGCGGGAAGCCGCTCGCGTCGAGCGCCATCTTCTCCACCGTGATCGAGCCCTCGGCGGCTTGCCGGATCGTAGAGAGCCACTTGATCAGCACGCCTTCCTGCAGCGCTTCCGCGACCTCGAAGTCGTGCGCCGGCATCTTCTCGCGCGTGCGGCGGTAGACGATCACCGCCTCGTCGGCGCCGAGGCGCTTCGCGGTGCGCGCGACGTCGATCGCGGTGTTGCCGCCGCCGTAGACCACCACGCGCCGCCCGAGCAGCGGCTTATCCTCGCCCTCCATCGAGCGCAGCACCGAGAGCGCGTCGAGCACCTTTGCCGCGCTCCCGGCGGGGATGTAGGCGCGCCTGGCGATGTGCGCGCCCACGGCGAGGAACGCCGCGTCGAAGCGGCCCTGCTTGAGGGTCTCGAGGATGTTGGAGACCTTGGCGTTGAGCCGCAGCACCACGCCCAGCTTCAGGATCCTCTGGATCTCGCATTCGAGAACGTCGCGGGGGAGCCGGTACTTGGGGATGCCGAAGCGCATCATGCCGCCGGCCACCGGGCCCGCCTCGTGGATCGTGACCGCGTGCCCGAGGCGCGCCAGGTGGTACGCCGCCGAGAGGCCCGAGGGCCCGGCCCCTACGACGAGGACCCTCTTCCCGGAAAGGGATTCGGGAACCGCGAACCGCCAGCCGCGCCTTATGGCCTCGTCGCCGAGGAAGCGCTCCACCGAGTTGATGCCCACTGCCGTGTCGAGCTGCGCCCGGTTGCACGAGGTCTCGCAGGGGTGGTAGCAGACGCGCCCCATCACCGCCGGCATCGGGTTGTCGTCGGTGAGCACGCGCCACGCTTCCTCGTAGTCGCCCGATTCGGCGTGGAACAGCCAGCCCTGGATGTTCTCGCCCGCGGGGCAGGCGTGGTTGCACGGCGGCAGCCGGTCCACGTATTCCGGACGCAGCGTGCGCCAGGTCCCCGTGTGGTTGGCGAGGCTCGAGCCCGGGTCGAGCGTGATGGCGAACGGCTTACGCATCGCGCGCCTGTCCCGCCAGCCCGTATCTGCGGATGTTGCGGTCCGCGATCGCCTGGATCTTCGCGATCACCTCCGTCCTCGGCTGCGGCGAAAAGAGGTGCGCGAAGCGGCGCTGGGGCCGGAGGTACTCGGTCACCGGCAGCTGCCGGCGGATCTTCGAGACCGCCGCGACCTCGCCGTGCTCGGCCTCGAACACCGGGAACAGGCCGGTCTCCTTGGCGAGCCGCGAGATGCGGATGGTGTCCTCGGAGGCATGGCCCCAGCCGAGCGGGCAGGGCACGAAGACGTGCAGGTAGCGCGCGCCGCGGAACTCCATCGCGCGCCGCACCTTGGCCTCGAGGTCGTGCAGCTCGGCGACGGTGGCGGTGGCGACATACGGGATGCCGTGCGCCAGCGCGATCGCCGGCAGGTCCTTGCCCTGGCCGAAGACGTTGCCGGGCTCGTCGCCCACCGCCATGGTGGTGGCGGTGCGCGCCGCGGGCGGCGTGGCGGAGGAGCGCTGCACGCCGGTGTTCATGTAGGCCTCGTTGTCGTAGCAGATGTAGAGCACGTCGTCGTTGCGCTCGAACATGCCCGAGAGGCAGCCGAAGCCGATATCGCTGGTGCCGCCGTCGCCGCCCTGTGCGATCACGCGCACGTCACGGCGGCCCTTGACCTTCATCGCGGCAGAGATTCCCGTCGCCACCGCGGCGGCGTTGCCGAAGAGCGAGTGGATCCAGGGAATCTGCCACGAGGTCTCGGGGTAGGGCGTCGAGAACACCTCCAGGCAGCCGGTGGCGTTCGCCGCGATCAGCTGCCGGCTCGTCGCTTCCATCGCGGCGTCGATCGCGTAGCGCGCGCCGAGGGCCTCGCCGCAGCCCTGGCAGGCGCGGTGGCCGGAGTTGAGCGAATTGGTGCGCCGCATATTGGCCTGCACCGAGCGCTCCTCCGGCGCGAGCAGCCGGTTGCCCACCGTGAAGGTGCCCGTCTGGTAGAACTTGACCGGCTGGAAGGACATGCCGCGACCTCTCAGCCGGGGCGCGCCGCGACCACGCCGAGGTCGCGCAGGATGTTCTCGGCGATCGGCCCGGAGCGGCGCTGCTCGCGCTCGCGTGCCAGCGCGCGCTCGACCAGCGGCTGGTCGAGGTCGAGGAAGGTGAGCGCATTCAGGCGGCCCTCCCTCGCGTCGGCCAGCAGGCGCGCGAGCGAGGCGCGCGTGATGGCGCGGCCGCCGAGGCCCGCGATCACCGTGTGCACCGCGTCGGGGGCGCCCTCGAAGGAAGTGCGCACGTTGGACGAGACGATGCCGCCGAGCCCGACGGCGAGGCTCTTCTCGATCACCACGACGGTCCTCGCTCGCGCCAGCGCCGCGCGCACCGCGGCGAGCGGCCAGGGGCGGAAGCAGGTCAGGCCGAGCACGCCGATCTTGCTGCCGCCGCGGCGCAGCTCGTCGACCGTGTCCTTGATCGTCCCCAGCACCGAGCCGAGCGCGACCACGACGAGGTCGGCGTCCTCGGTGCGGTAGGCATGCAGCAGGCCGCCGCTCTCGCGCCCGAACGCGGCGCGGAACTCGTCCGCCCAGCCCGGGATCAGCTCGAGCGCCCGCATCTGCTTGGCGTGCGCCAGATAGCGCACCTCCATGAACGCCTCCGGCCCCACCATGGCGCCGATGGAGACCGGCTCGGCCGGGTCGAGCACCTGGCGCGGCTCGAAGCGCGGCAGGTACGCATCCACCTGCGCCTGCGCCGGCACGTCGACGCGCTCGTAGGCGTGCGTCAGGATGAAGCCGTCCATGCAGACCATCACCGGCAGCGACAGCTCCTCGCCGAGGCGGAAGGCCTGGATGTGCAGGTCGAGCGCCTCCTGGTTGTTCTCGGCGAAGAGCTGGATCCAGCCGCAGTCGCGCTGGCTCATCGCGTCGGTGTGGTCGTTCCAGATGTTGATCGGCGCGCCGATGGCGCGGTTGGCCACGGTCATCACGATCGGCAGGCCGAGGCCGGAGGCGTTGAACACCGCCTCGGCCATGTAGAGCAGCCCCTGGCTCGCGGTCGCGGTGTAGGCGCGCGCGCCGGCGGCCGACGCCCCTATGGCGACCGACATTGCCGCGAACTCGGACTCGACGTTGATGAACTCGCAGCGCGCGAGGGCGCCCGACTTCACCATCTCGCCGAGGCCCTCGACGATGTGCGTCTGCGGCGAGATTGGGTAGGCGCAGATCACCTCTGGGCGGCACAGCGCCACCGCCTCCGCGATCGCGTGCGAGCCCTCGATCTGCCTAAGCATGCGCCGCCTGCGCGATCCCGCGCCGCACGATGCGATGGGCCTCGGTCGCGGCCGCGGCGTTGCCCGCGGCGACCGCGCCGGAGAATTTCTCGCCGATCGCGGCGACCACCGCGTCGAGCGAGATCAGCCCGGTGATCGCGGCGAAGCCGCCGAGCAGCGCGGCGTTCGGCACCGGCCGCCCGACGTGCTTCAGCGCCAGCTCGGTGGCCGGGACCGTGCACTGGCGCTCCGGGCGCAGGTTGCGCGCGAATTCGCCGACGCCGAGCGCCTCGAAGCTGCGCGAGGTGTTGATGAGCACGTAGCCGCTGGCCGCCAGGCCGCCGAAGACGTCGACCTGGTGCAGCAGCGTCGGGTCCTGGATGATCAGCGCATCCGGCTCGAGCACCGGCTCGCGCAGGCGGATTTCGCGATCGTCCATGCGGCAGAAGGCGACCACCGGCGCGCCGGTGCGCTCGGAGCCGAAGCTGGGGAAGGCCTGCGCGTGGCGCCCTTCGCGGAACGCCGCGATCGAGAGCATCTCGGCGGCGGTGACGACGCCCTGGCCGCCCCGGCCGTGTATCCGCACCTGGAACACCCGCGCCTCCTTGCGATCATTAGTACCGGGACGGCGCCGGCCCGTGTTTGATCCTGGTCAACGGCCTCAGCCGGCGAGCAGCTGCGCCAGCTGCGCGCGGTCGATTATCACGATCTCGCGGCGCGAGACCTCGATCAGCCCGCGGTTGGTGAGCTCGCGCAGCAGCCGCGACATGGTCTCCTTGGTGACGCCCAGGCGCGCCGCCACGGTGGTCTTGTTGGCCGGCAGCCGGACGATCCAGGTGTCGGCGCCGCCGTTCGGCTCGGCGAGCGAGTCCAGGTAGGCAGCGAGGCGCTGCACGCCGTTGCGCTGCACGCTCGACTGGAACTCGCCGACCAGCTCGAGGAAGCTCTCGCCGACGAGGCACGCCACGTTGCGCGCGAAGCACAGCTCCTGCGCCATCAGCCTCAGCACCGCGTGCGGCGGGATCAGCGCCACCATCGTGTCCGCGAGCGCGACGATGTCCACCGGGCACGGCCGGTCGAGCAGCACCGTCGCCTCGCCGAACGTTTCGTTCGGCCCCACGAAGCGCAGCACCTTCTCGTCGCCGCCATTGCGACGCAGGGCCAGCTTCACCGAGCCGTAGCCCACGGCGACCACGCCGGGCAGGCGCTCGTCCCTGCGGTAGAGCACGGTGCCGCGCCGCAGGCGCTGGCTGCGCGACTGCGCGGCGGCCTGCAGGACGTTGCGCGCCTGGACGCCGCGGAAGAGCGGGAGGTTCGAAAGCAACCCCTCAAGCAACCGCGCGTCGCGGCCGTTACCGTTGGGGAGGATGGCAGCCATGGTTGGAGCCTTTTTCTACTGCGCCAATCCTGCTCCTTCGGTGCGATGCAGCATTTGATCCACCTCAACAACGCTCCTGCAACCCATGGCGCCGTCGGGGCTTTTGATATTCGTCAATCGCGCAACCCCTTGCCCATTGAGAAAGATCGGGCGTCCGGCAACACTGCGCGGACGCCGCAAAAAAGCGGCGCTCTGATCTTCGATCGGAAGGGGAGGTTGGGAATGGGCTGTCCGCAAATCGCGCTGCGCGCGGGCCTTGCCGCGCTACTTGCGCTCCTGGCGTTCGGCGTCACTCCCGCGCTCGCGCAGGAGCCCGGACCCGAGGTCTGCAAGGCCTGCCACGCCGACAAGGTGGCTAGCTTCTTCGCCAGCAAGCACGGCGTACGCACCGATTCGAGGACGCCGATCAGCAACGGCGGCTGCGTCGTCTGCCACGCCAATGCCGCGGAGCACGTCAAGGCGGGCGGCGGCAAGGGCGCGGGCGGCATCGTCAACCCCGGCAGGAGCAACCACGCCATCTCGGCTGAGGCGAAGAACGCGATCTGCCTCGCCTGCCACCAGGGCGGCCAGCGCATCCACTGGGATCGCAGCGCGCACGCCAACAACGAGGTGGCGTGCACCAACTGCCACATGATCCACACGGCGCACGACGACGTGCGCGACAAGCTGACGCAGTCGGACGTGTGCTTCAGCTGCCACAGGGACAAGCGCGCGGGCTTCAATCTGCCGTATCGCCACCCGATCAAGGAAGGCAAGGTCGCCTGCTCCGACTGCCACAACGCGCACGGCTCTGCCGGCGAGCACATGCTGGTGCGCGACAGCGTCAACGACACTTGCTACCAATGCCACATGGAGATGCGCGGGCCGTTCATCCGCAACCACGAGCCGGTGCAGGAGGACTGCACGCTCTGCCACAACCCGCACGGCACGACCAATCCCAACCTGCTGAAGGTGCGGGTGCCGTTCCTGTGCCAGTCCTGCCACCAGCCGACGTCGCATCACGGGACCATCCCCGGCGCTGCGCCGGTCAATGGCGGCAATCCGGCGATCGCTCAGGCGGTGATCATGGCGCGCGGCTGCCTCAACTGCCACACCGAGATCCACGGCAGCAACAATCCGACTGACAACTCGGGCCGCGCGTTCCGGCACTGACCAGAAACAGGGGAGTCGGGCATGAAAGCGATGCGAAGAAAAGTTGTGCTGCCGCTGGCGGGGGCGCTGCTCGCGGCGAGCGGGGTGGCGATCGCGGCGGACGACGACGCGGACTCCGGCGAGCCGGCGAGCAGCATCGCGGCCGGGGTCGGATCCGTGTCGAAGGACAACCAGCATTTCGGCGAATACAGCGGCCTGAAGGACAAGGGCGGCTACGGGCTGCTCGACGTCTACATCAACAAGCGCTACGACGACACCGGCACCTGGGTGACGCTGACCGGGCGCAATCTCGGGCTGGACAGCCGGGACCTGCGGTTCGAGAACGAGCGGCAGGGCAACTGGGGCTATTTCATCGACTTCAGCGAGACGCCGCGCAACGATCCGTTCACGGTGTCGACGCGGCTGACCGGAATCGGCACGAATAGCGAGAAGATCCTCGGCAGCGCCACGCCGCAGCAGTACGAGCTCGGCACCAAGCGCAAGGCCTGGACGCTCGGCTTCGACAAATCGCTCACGGGGCTGCTGCCGGGGCTGAGCGTGCGGATGCGGTTCCGCGACGAGGACAAGGACGGCACGCGCCTGTTCGGCGAGGGGACGTTTACCAACCTGGCGTTCCTCGTCGATCCGATCAGCTACAACACGAAGCAGGCCGAGGTCACTTTCAACTACACCGCCGCCAAGCTCCAGCTCTCGGGCGGCTACTACGGCACCTGGTTCACGAACAAGAACCTGGCGCTGAGCATTCAGAACAACCCTGCGGCCTATCCAACGCAGCCGTTCGCGCTGCCGCCCGGCAACCAGTCGAACGGGCTGAACCTCGGCGGCGGCTACAACTTCAGCGACTCGCTGCGAGGCACGTTCAAGGCTTCGTACAGCCGCGCCACGCAGAACGATGCATTCGTCGCCGCGACGGCCACGCCGACGCTGCCGGCAAGCCTGAACGCGGTCGTCGACACGACCGAGATCCAGGGCGGTCTCAACTGGCGCGCCACTTCCAAGCTGACCGTGCGCGCGGACTACCGTTACTACAACCATGACGACAAGACGCCCGTATACACCTATTTCCCCGCTCAGGCGGCCAGTGCCACGAGTACCAACGTCGGCACCAACGAGCCGCTGAGCTACCGCAAGGAAAAGAGCACGCTCGAGGCGAACTACCGGTTGCCGATGGGCTTCCGCCTGACCGGCGGCGCCGACTACGAGAGCATCTGGCGCAACAATCCGCCGCTCGTCTCGGTGGACTTCCGCGACAAGACCTACGAGACGACGTGGCGCGCCGAGCTGCGGCGCTCGATGTCGGATTCGCTGATCGGCGCGATCGGGCTGCTGCAGAGCAGCCGCCGCGGCTCGAGCTGGAACACGCAGGCGCTCGCCCAGGTCAACGGCGTGGCGACCACGGGCGTGATCGCGCCGCTGAACCTGATCGACCGCGACCGCGATACGATCCGCCTCACGCTGACCTGGACGCCGATCGATCCGCTGTCGCTCAACTTCC
>DATJXO010000053.1:0-23268 GCA_035500055.1 Burkholderiales bacterium
GATCGCGAGCGTCAGCAGGAAGATCTTGAGCGCCGGCGGAACGCGCGCGCCCAGCAGCGCCAGCACGCCGACGGCGAACGCGATGTCGGTCGCCGTAGGGATCGCCCAGCCCGCGGCCGCGGCGCTGCCCGCGTTGAGCGCCAGGTAGATCGCGGCCGGCGCCGCCATGCCGGCGGCGGCGGCGATCGCGGGCAGCAAGATCTGCGACGGGCGCGAGAGCTCTCCCTCGAGCACCTCGCGCTTGATCTCCAGCCCGACCAGGAAGAAGAACACCGCCATCAGGCCGTCGTTGATCCACAGCAGCAGCGGCTTGGCGATGCGCAGCGCGCCCACGCGCACCTCCACCGGCGTGTCCAGGAACGCGCCGTACGCGGGCGCCGCCGGGGAGTTCGCGAGCGCGAGCGCCGCCAGCGCCGCGGCGCCGAGCAGGATGCCGCCCGCGGCCTCGAGCTTCAGGAAATCCGAGAGCGCGTCGGCAATCCGTTTCATGCCGCGAATATAAGGTATGTTCGGGGGCGGTCCTTCCGGAGGAAGTCGTGCCGATAGAGCCGCATGCCGTCGCCGTCCTGGCGCTGCTCGTCGTCGCCTTTGCGCTGTTCGCGAGCGAGAAGCTGCCGATCGAGACCACCAGCCTGCTCGTGCTGGTGCTGCTGGCGGTGGGCTTCCAGGTCTTTCCCTTCTCCCGCGGCGGCGAGCGCGTCGTGTCGACCGATTTCTTCTTCGGTTTCGGCCACGAGGCGCTGGTGGCGATCTGCAGCCTGATGATCCTGGGTCGCGGGCTGGTGGTCACGGGCGCGCTCGAGCCCGCGTCGCGCCTGTTCGCGCGCATGCTCGGCGCCCACCCGACCCTCGCCATGCTGCCGCTGCTCGTGATCTGCGCTGCCGCCAGCGGCGTGCTGAACGACACGCCGATCGTGGTGCTGATGATGCCGGTGCTGGTCGGCGCCGCGCTGCGCGCCAGGACCTCGCCGGCCCGGACCCTGCTGCCGATGAACTTCGCAGTGCTGCTGGGCGGGATGGGCACCACCATCGGCACCTCCACCAACCTGATCGTGGTCTCGATCGCCGCCGACCTGGGCGTGCGGCGCTTCGGCATGTTCGACTTCATCCACGTCACCGCGCTCGCCGCGGTGGGCGGCATCGTCTACCTCTGGCTGGTCCTGCCGCGGCTGATCCCGCAGCGCGTCTCGCCGCTCGGCGACGCGGCGCCTCAGGTGTTTGCCGCGGCGCTGCACGTCGCGGAGGGCGGCTTCGCCGAGGGCAAGTCGCTCTCCGAGGCGCAGAAGAAGGCCGGTGCCGCGATGCGCGTGACGCGCGTGCTGCGCGGCAAGCTCGAGCTGGCTCGCCTGCCGACGCTGGTGCTGCAGGCCGGCGACCGGCTCTATCTCACTGCGAGCGCAAAGGATCTGCACGAGTTCGCCGGGCAGCTCGGCGCTTCGCTGCACAAGACCGACGAGCACGAGCAGGCGGTGGACGAGGAGCACCCTCTCCAGGCCGAGGACCAGCAGCTCGCCGAGGTCGTCGTCACCGAGAGCTCGCCGCTGCACCGCTCGACGCTGCGCGCCACGCGCTTCGGCGACTTCCACGACGTGGTGATCGTCGGGCTGCACCGCGCCGCCGCCCAGGCCACGCTCGGCCGGCACGACATCGGTGACACGGTGCTGCGCTCGGGCGACGTGCTGCTGGTGCAGGGCACCGCGGAGGCGATCGCGAAGCTGCGGCAGCGAGCGCGCCTGCTGGTGCTCGACCAGAGCTACGAGCTGCCGCGCACCGCGCGCGCGCCGGTCGCGCTCGCGATCCTCGCCGCCGTGGTGGCGCTGGCGGCGCTCGGCCTGGCGCCGATCTCGGTCGCCGCGCTCGGCGGCGTCGCCGCGATGCTGCTGACGCGCTGCCTCGACTGGGAGGACGCCGCCGCGGCGCTGTCGATGAAGGTGGTGCTGCTGGTGGCCTCCAGCCTCGCGCTCGGCTCCGCCCTGGAGAAGACCGGCGCCACCGCGTGGCTGGCGGACGGATTCGTGCGCGCGACCGAAGCGTTGCCCGCTTCCTGGATGCTCGCGCTGCTGATGCTGCTGATGGCACTGTTCACCAACTTCGTCTCCAACAACGCCGCTGCCGCGGTGGGCACGCCGATCGCCGTCGACATCGCGCGTCACCTCGGCGTGTCGCCCGAGCCGCTGGTCCTGGCGATCATGTTCGGCGCCAATTTCTGCTACGTTACGCCGATGGCCTACCAGACGAACTTGCTGGTGATGGCTGCCGCGGGCTACCGCTTCGCGGACTTCGTCCGGGCGGGACTGCCGCTGCTCCTGCTGATGCTCGCCTCCTACGCCCTGCTGCTGCCGCGCTACTTCCCGCTCTAGGCCGCGCCCGACCGTGTCCGATCTGTTCTTCCTGCCCGCGTGGCCGCTGCCTCTCCAGGCGCTGCCCTGGTACGCGCTGCTGCTGCTCGCCGCAGCGATCGCCGGCGAGGCGCTGCAGCGCCTGCTGCGCCTGCCGCGCGTGCTCGGCTGGATCGTCGCCGGTGTCGTGCTCGGTCCTCACGCCAGCGGCGCGCTCGGCGCGCAGGACCTTGCGGGGCTGCGCGGCGTGCTCGAGGTCGCGATTGGCATGGTGCTATTCGAGCTCGGCCAGCGCGTCGACCTGCAGTGGCTGCGCCGCAATCCCTGGCTGCTGGCGGCGAGCCTGCTGGAGTGTGGGCTCTCCTTCGGGGCGATGTTCGTGCTCCTGCTGGCGCTCGACGCGCCGCCCCTGCTCGCGGCCGTGGCGGCGGCGATCGGCGTCGCCACGGCGCCGGCGGTGATCCTGGTGGTGGTGCGCGACCTGCGCGCGCAGGGGCAGGTCACCGAGCGCGCCCTGCTGCTGACGGCGCTCAACAACATCGTCGCCTTTCTCTCGGTAAGCATGCTGCTCGCGTGGCTCGCGCACGAGTACGCCGGCGGCTGGAGGATCGCGCTCGGGCACCCCCTCTACCTCATCACCGGGTCGCTCGCGCTCGCCGGCGCGCTGGCCGGCGTGACGCTCGCCCTGCTGCAGCTGCTCGGGCGGCGCGACGAAGCGCAGTTCATCTCGGCGGTGGCGCTGGTGGTGCTCGCGGTCTGGGCCGCGGGCGCGCTCAAGCTGTCGGTGACCCTGACGCTGCTCGGGTACGGCACCCTGCTGCGCGCGATCGATCGGCGGCGGCATTTCGTCTCGCTCGATTTCGGGCGCGTCGGCCGCATCTTCGTCATGCTGCTGTTCGCGATCACGGCGGCGAGCCTCGACCTGCGCCTGCTGCCCGCCGGCGCCCTGGCCGGGGCAACGCTGGTCGCGGCGCGCTACCTCGGCAAGACCCTGGGCATCTTCGCGTTCGCGCGCCCGTCGGGGATGACGCTGCGCAAGGCGTCGCTGGTGTCGCTCGGGCTGATGCCGATGTCGGGACTCGCGGTGGTGCTGGTCAGCCAGACCGCGGAGCTGTACCCGAAGATCGGGGTTTCGCTCGCCACCGTGGTGGTGTCGGCGACCGTGATGCTCGAGCTGCTCGGGCCGCTGGTCGCGCACTTCGCGCTGATCAAGGCCGGCGACGCCGCCGAGGACGCGGGTCGCTGAGATGGAATCGCTCGAATTCAAGCCCTCGGCGCCGCGCACCCTCGGCGTCGAGCTCGAGCTGCAGCTGGTCAATACCCGGGACTGCGACCTGACGCGCGCGGCGACCGACCTGCTGGGCCTGATCGCCAAGGCGAAGCATCCCGGCGAGATCAAGCCCGAGATCACCGAGAGCATGATCGAGGCGAGCACCGGGATCCACGCGCAGCACGGCACGCTGCGCGCGGAGCTGCGCGAGCTGCGCAGCGCGCTGCTCGCCGCGGCCGACCGCCTGAACGTGGGCGTCGCCGGCGGCGGCGCGCACCCTTTCCAGCGCTGGGGCGAGCGGCGCATCGTCGACCATCCGCGCTTCAAGCACGTGTCGCAGCTCTACGGCTATCTCGCCAAGCAGTTCACCGTGTTCGGCCAGCACATCCACATCGGCTGCCCCGACGGCAACGACGCGCTCTACCTGCTGCATTCGCTCGCGCGTTACGTGCCGCACTTCATCGCGCTCTCGGCGGCCTCGCCCTACTACCAGGGGCTGGATACCGCGTTCGACAGCTCGCGCCTGAATACGGTGTTCGCCTTCCCGCTTTCGGGGCGCGCCCCGTTCGTCGGCAGCTGGGACGAGTTCCGCGGCTACTTCGAGCGCATGCGGCGCGCCGGCATCGTCGAGAGCATGAAGGATTTCTACTGGGACATCCGGCCGAAGCCCGAATTCGGCACCATCGAGCTGCGCGTCTGCGACACGCCGCTGTCGGTCGACACTGCCGCGGCGCTCGCCGCCTACGCGCAGGCGCTCTCCCGCTGGCTGCTGGTCGAGCGGCCCCACAAGCTGACCGAGGACGTCTACCTCACCTACACCTACAACCGGTTCCAGGCCTGCCGCTTCGGCCTCGACGGCGAGATGGTCGACCCGATCGCCGAGCAGCGCAGCCCGATCTACGCCGACGTGCGCGCCACGCTCGAGGCGCTCAGGGTGCATGCGCGCGAGCTCGCGGCCGAGGACGGGCTCGCGGTGATCGAGGCGATCGCCCGGCGCGGCAACGACGCGCGCTGGATGCGCGAGGCGTACGCCGGCAGCGACTCGCTGCCGGACCTGGTGTGGCGCCAGGTCGAGCGTTTCCGGAAGGGGCAGTGAGCGCTCCGCGGATCGGGCTCTCGGCGAGGCTGCTGCACCACCCGCCGCGCGAGATGGGCTTTCGCGGCAAGACGCTGCAGTACCTCGAGCAATCGGTCGCGCACTGGCTGATGTCGCACGGCGCGCTCGCGTTCATGGTGCCGACCATCGAGGCGCGCTCGCAGGTGCCGCGCGCGGCGATCCGCATGGCGGACTACGTGCGCGAGCTCGATGGCCTGGTGCTGCAGGGCGGCGCCGACGTCAGCCCGACCAGCTACGGCGAGGAGCCGCTGCGACCGGAGTGGGCGGGCGACCGGGTGCGCGACCTCTACGAAATCGACCTGCTGTGGGAATGCGTGATCCAGCAAAAGCCGGTGCTCGGGATCTGCCGCGGCGCGCAGCTGATCAACGTCGCCTTCGGCGGCTCGCTCTACCAGGACATCGGGACGCAGATCCCGGGCGCGATCCGCCACGTCGACCGCGAGGCCTACGACGGGCACCGCCACGAGATCGAGATCGTGCCCGGCTCGGCGCTCGGCAAGCTCTTCGGCATGGTGAAGCGCGCCACGGTCAACTCGATCCACCACCAGTCGGTGAAGGCGCTCGGCCGCGGCCTCGCGGTCGAGGCGCGCGCCAGCGCCGACCAGGTGATCGAGGCGATCCGCTGGAGCAGCGCCGGCTACGTCGTCGGCCTGCAATGGCACCCCGAGTTTCATGCCACTGCGCCGCAGGAGCTGCTCGATTGCACGCCGCTGCTGCTCGAGTTCCTCGAGCGCGCGCGCCAGCGCAGCGGCAGCGCGGCGCCCGTGTGATATAGTTTTTTTCGTCCGTAGAACGACAACAACCGGAGGAGGGTCTTTCCATGGCTGCGTTCTTCCAGTCCCTCGGCCGCACCATCACCGCGGGCATCGTCATCGTCATCATCATGATCGCCATCGGCGGCACCTTCGGCCGCATGGGGAGCATGGACTACTGGGTGTTCTTCATGCGCTGGCTGCACATCATGTCGGGCGTGATGTGGATCGGGCTGCTCTGGTACTTCAACTTCGTGCAGACGCCCTCGATGCCGAAGATTCCGGACGAGCACAAGCCCGCGATCAGCAAGGTGATCGCGCCGGCGGCGCTGTTCTGGTTCCGCTGGGCCGCGCTCTCGACGTTGGTGACGGGATTGCTGCTCGGTGGAATGTTCGGCTGGATCGGCCACGCCCTCAGCCTCCAGCGTCCCTATGCCGGAATCGGCGCGGGCATGTGGATGGGCATCATCATGGCGTTCAACGTCTGGTTCGTCATCTGGCCGAACCAGAAGAAGGTGCTCGGCATCGTGCCGGCCGAGGCGCCCGCCAAGGCCGCCGCGGCGAAGATGGCCGGCGCGGCCTCACGCATCAACACCATGCTCTCGATCCCGATGCTGTACTGCATGGCGTCGTTCTCGCACGGCGGCTTCTGAGCTAGAACCTCACGACCAGCGTCAGCCGCGCGGTGCGCGGCTCGACAGGGTGGAAATGGATGTCGCCCACGCCGGCGGCGGGCTCGCCGGCGAGGCGCGACGCGTAGTAGTAGTCGATGTCGCTCGCCTCGCGGTTGAACAGATTGAAGATGTCCAGCGTCAAGCGCGTCGACGGGTCGAGTTGCCGGCCGAGACGCAGGTAGACGAGCGAGGTTGACGCGGAGCGCTGCGAATTGTCCTCGATGAGGGGGCGCGGGCCGAAGTAGCGCCACTGCAGCGCGCCGAACCACCCCTGGTAGTCGGGAACGGTAAGGCCGAAGGTCGCGGCACGGCCGATCGAGCCGGGGATGTAGTTTCCGACAGGATCGTCCTGCGTGAAGCGGGCGCGCGAGGCCGACAGGTCGAGATCCAGCAGCAGCCAGCGGCGCAGGACCCAATGGTTGCTCCACTCGATGCCGCGCCGCAGGCTCGCTCGGCTCGCCTCCGTATCGCCGGCGTCGCCCGAGAATACGAGCTCCGAAGCGAGGCGCAGCTGCCACAACGCCAGCGAGCTCTGCAGCCCGGGGACGATCTCGGTGCGCGTGCCCACTTCGGCGCCGTGCGTCTTCACCAGCGGCGTGACCGGGTCCAGAGGAGCACCGGTCTGCGGATCGACGTGGGTCGTTGTGCCCCGCGCGTCGTTGCTGTGAAAGCCCTGGCCGTAGTTGGCGAAGAACTCGGTCTTGCGCCAGGGCCCGAAGATCGCCGACAGCTTCGGCGACACGATGTGAGCGTCGACGTCTCCGGAGTTCACCGGGTTGTCGCTGTCGACCGAAAAAGAGTAGCGGTCGTAGCGCAACCCCGCCACGGTGCGCAGCCAGGACGTCCACTGCACGGCGTTCTCTACGAACAGCCCGACGCTCCCCTCGCGCACCTTGTCGCTGCGGATCGTGTCGACGTACTGTCGCTGCACGGTTTCGGTGAGCGCGAGCGGATCGACGCGGTCGTAGCGCCATTGCAAGCCGAGACGGTTCGTCATGTCCGCGCTGCCGAGGCGGCCGGCCCAGGCCCGCGTCGCCGACAGCCCGGTCATCAGCCGGCATTCGGACTGGTGGAACTGGTCCCCGTCGATCGGGTCGCCGAGATCGAAGGGGTGGTTCAGCTGGTAGGTGAAGTCGTTGTACAGGTCAAGCCGCGAGTGCACGGCGTAGGCGTTCAGCCGGAACGCGCCGTCCGCGAGCGAGCGCGCCCAGTCGAGGGAAAGGCTGACGCGGGCGGTCCGGCCGCCGTCACTCGGGTCGAGCGAGCCGAAGCGTCCGATCAGCCCTTCGGAGACCGCGCGCATCGGAATCTGATCGGTCGAGGTCCACCGCGCGCCGTACCCCATCGCAGTGACGCCCACGCGGTCGCCGTCCCGCGCCATCGACCAGCGCAGCACTGCGTTCAGCTTGCGGAATCCTTCCGGCACATCCCAGGGACCGTTGTTGTGCCCGACCTCGAGCGCGGCGAGCAGCGCGCCGGGTCCGGCCGCCCTCGAGCCCGCCGCCAGCAGCCGGCGGTAGCCATCCTCGCCGATCGCCGCCGACGCGAACGGCCGGTCCAGGCTGCCGACATAGCCGATGCGCGCCGAGCCTGCGTTGGCAAAGTCGCCGTCGTCGGCGAAATACGGTCCCTTGCGGTAGTCGATACGGGAGATCAACTCTGGAATCAGGAAGTTGAGGTCGGTATAGCCCTGGCCGTGCGCATGCGAGCGCATGTTCAGCGGCATGCCGTCGAGAAAGGTGGCGAAGTCGGTGCCGTGATCGAGGTTGAAGCCGCGCAGGAAGTACTGGTTCGCCTTGCCGTCGCCGCTGTGCTGCGTCACGATCACGCCCGGCACGAACTCGAGCACCTCGCCCGGCCGCAGCGCCGGGCGGTCCTCGATCAGCCTGGAGGTGACAGTGCCCTCGCTCGCCGCGTCCGACGTACCCACCGAGTTGTCGAGGTGGCCCTCCACCACCATCGGCTTGAGCGTGGGCTCGGCGAACTCCTGCTGCGCGCTGCCGGGCGCCGCGATCGCCCACGAGATCACCGCTACCGCGAGCCCCCCGACGCGCATGCGGCAATGGTAAGACGAATCTGATAACTCCTCATACCCATCCACCCGACCCGGGAGAAACGATGCGACGCGTGACGATTACCCTGGACGACGAATTGATGCGGGAGCTGGGCCGCTTCGCCGAGGCGCACGGCTATCAGAACCGCTCCGAAGCGGTGCGCGACCTGGTGCGCTCGGGGCTGCGTGAGACGACGCAGGAGGCCGGCGATCGACGCCAATGCGTCGCCGCGCTCGCCTACGTCTACGACCACCGCGTCCGGCAGTTATCGCGTCGCCTGACGCAGGCGTTCCATCACCATCATGAGCTCTCGCTGGCGTCGATGCACGTGCATCTCGACGAGCGGAGTTGCCTGGAGGTGTCAGTGCTGAAGGGGCGCAGCGACGCGGTGCGCCACTTTGCGGAGCGCATCATCGCCGAACGGGGCGTCCGGCACGGACGCCTCTTCCCGCTGCCGGCTGCGTCTACTGGGGCTCGAGCCCGTCCAGACCCCGCAGCTTCGCGCCGGGCTTGATGCCGCGCTTCGCGAACCAGCCCTTGCTCATCTCCAGCGCGTAGCGCGCCGGGCGCGCCGCGCAGTGCGTGTCCTCGGTCTGCGGCGCCATCTCCTCGATGTTGATGATGCTGCCGGAGGCGTCGATGAACGCGACCGAAAGCGGTATCAGCGTGTTCTTCATCCACATGCAGTGCCGCTCGTTCTCGTCGAAGACGAACACCATGCCGTCGTTCTGCCCGAGCTCGCGCCGGTGCATCAGGCCCTGCTGGCGCTGCGGGAAGCTGGCGGCGACCTCGGCGTGGATTCGGTGCATGCCGGCGGCCAGCTCGACCACCGGCAACTGGGCCAGCGCCGCCGCCGGAAGCAGCAGGCCGATGAGGAGGGTCGCGGCGCGCACTGGCGAGAGCATGGCAGAAACAAAAAAGGCAGGGCGTTCGACCCTGCCTTCGTCTCGGAAGAGAGAGCTTACTTCTTCTCTTCTTCCTTCTTCTCCATCTTCTTGTGCTCCATCTTCTTCTTTGCGGCCTTCTTGTGCTCCATCTTCTTGTGTTCCATCTTCTTGTGCTCTTTCTTCTCCATCTTCTCGTCGGCCGCAACCGCGTTGACGGCAACCGCGGCGAACATTGCGGCGATGATCATGGACAGCAGCTTCTTCATTTCAATCTCCTGGTGTAGGTATGTGTAAGCGGGGGGACGTAACGAGTTGCCGCCTTGCCCCGCAGCGAGAAACGCGCGAAACCTTGGCCGGTTGACCGACTTCGTCGGCCCACCCCGTCTTGCCTCCCTGTGGGTTTCCCCACGCAAGTTATTGTAAACAAAAGAGGTTTTTCTATCAAACCAACCTAAACCCTTGTTTCATAAGGCGATCCTTACGCGAACCCTTCGAGCCCGCAGGCGGCGCCCGGGGACACTAAAATTCGGCCTCCCCCGAGAAACTCCTTACATCCCTGCAGGAGCAGCCATGGCGTACAAGCACATCAAGGTCCCCACGGAGGGCGAGAAGATCAAGGTGAACAAGGATCTTTCGCTGTCGGTGCCGGACAACCCGATCGTCCCCTACATCATCGGCGACGGCACCGGCATCGACATCACGCCGGTGATGCTGAAGGTGGTGGACGCCGCCGTGAAGAAAGCCTACGGCGGTAAGAAGAAGATCGTCTGGATGGAGATGTATGCCGGCGAGAAGTCGTGCAAGGTGTACGGTGAGAACGTCTGGCTGCCCGACGAGACGCTCGAGGCGTCGAAGGAGTTCGTGGTCTCCATCAAGGGCCCACTTACGACGCCAGTGGGCGGCGGGATCCGTTCGATCAACGTTGCGCTGCGCCAGGAGCTCGACCTCTACGTGTGCCTGAGGCCGGTACGCTGGTTCAAGGGCGTGCCCAGCCCGCTCAGGGAGCCCGACAAGGTCGACATGGTGATCTTCCGGGAGAACGCGGAGGACATCTACGCCGGGATCGAATGGCCGGCGAAGTCGCCCGAGGCGCAGAAAGTGGTCGACTTCCTGATCAAGGAAATGAAGGTGAAGAAGATCCGCTTCCCGGGGTCCTCGGCGATCGGCATCAAGCCGGTGTCGATCGAGGGTTCGGAGCGCCTCATCCGGCGCGCCTACCAGTACGCCATCGACAACAAGCGCAAGTCAGTAACGCTGGTGCACAAAGGCAATATCCAGAAGTTCACCGAAGGCGGCTTTCGGGACTGGGGGTACCAGCTCGCGCAGAGGGAGTTCGGCGCCAAGCCCATCGACGGCGGCCCGTGGTGCAGCTTCAGGAACCCGAAGGGCGGGCCGGACATCGTGGTCAAGGACGTCATCACCGACGCGATGCTGCAGCAGATCCTGCTGCGCCCGGCCGAGTACGACGTGATCGCCACCACCAACCTGAACGGCGACTATCTTTCGGACGCGCTGGCGGCCGAGGTGGGCGGCATCGGCATCGCGCCGGGGGCCAACCTGTCGGACACGGTGGCGATGTTCGAGGCCACCCACGGCACTGCGCCGAAGTACGCCGGCAAGGACCAGGTGAACCCGGGCTCGGAAATCCTCTCCGCCGAAATGATGCTGCGCCACATGGGCTGGAGCGCGGCCGCCGATGCCATCGTCAGCTCGATGGAGCGCGCGATCAGCGACAGGATCGTCACCTACGACTTTGCGCGGCAGATGCAGGGCGCGAAGCAGGTGTCCTGCTCCGGCTTTGGGCAGGCCATGATCGAACGGATGTAGGGCCGAAAAAAAGGCCGCCCCGGGGGCGGCCTTCTCTGCGCGCCGGCGGCGCCGGCTAAACCTTCTGGATGTTGGAGGCCTGTTTTCCCTTCGGGCCCTGCACCACGTCGAAGCTGACCTTCTGGCCCTCTTTCAGGGTCTTGAAGCCCTGCATGTTGATCGCCGAGAAATGCGCGAACAGGTCCTCGCTGCCGTCATCCGGGGTAATGAAGCCATAGCCCTTCGCGTCGTTGAACCACTTCACCGTCCCTGTAGCCATCGAAACATCCCTCTTCTGGTTGGTGTTCCGGGCGTGCGCCCGGGCCATGCTTGAAACTCACGACCGCGCCGCCCTTCGATGGCGAAACTGACAGCCTGAATCCAAACATTCGGCGGCTTTTACGCGCCTTCCGACAGGGCGTCAAGGGGCCGACAGGTTCGCCGCCGCCGCGTCGCGCGGCATGGACAAGCGCCGGTTTCGGCGGCGTCAGGGGTTTGCGCTGGCTTGCCGCATTGATTAGTATGGAAATCACCGGGCACACGGAGCGCGCAAGGCGACGGGCGGACCCCTGAATACGGAGCTGCATGCAGTACAAGGACGACGCGGTACTGGAGGCGAAGAAGGCGAAGCTCAAGCCGCCGCCGATGTTCAAGGTCATGCTGCTTAACGACGACTACACGCCGATGGAATTCGTAGTGCTGGTGCTGCAGAAGTTCTTCGCCATGACCCGGGAGCGGGCGACCCAGGTCATGCTCAAGGTGCATCGGGAGGGCATCGGGGTCTGCGGCGTCTACCCCCGCGACGTGGCCACGACCAAGGTGCAGCAGGTCGCGGCATACTCACGCAAGCACCAGCATCCGCTGCAATGCGTGATGGAGGAAACCTAGCATGATCGCCCAGGAACTCGAAGTCAGCCTCCACATGGCGTTCGTCGAGGCGCGGCAGAAGCGCCACGAGTTCATCACCGTGGAGCATCTGCTGCTCGCCCTGCTCGACAACCCCACCGCGGCCGAGGTGCTGCGCTCGTGCGGTGCCAACATGGACGAGTTGCGCAAGAACCTGTCGCAGCACGTCTCGGAGCAGACGCCGCGCATCGCCGCGGAGCGCGAGGTGGACACCCAGCCGACGCTCGGCTTCCAGCGCGTGATACAGCGCGCCATCCTGCACGTGCAGTCCTCCGGCAAGAAGGAGGTGACCGGCGCCAACGTGCTTGTGGCGATCTTCGGCGAGAAGGACTCGCACGCGGTCTATTTCCTGCAGCAGCAAGGCATCACGCGGCTGGACGTGGTCAACTACATTTCGCACGGCATCACCAAGACGCCGCAGCCGCACCACGCCAAGAACGAGCAGGAGGCCGAGCAGGAGACGCAGACCGAGTCCTCCAACAGTCCGCTCGACAACTACACCCAGAACCTGAACGCGCTCGCGCTCGCCGGCAAGATCGATCCGCTGATCGGCCGCGACAGGGAGATCGAGCGCGTCATCCAGACGCTGTGCCGGCGGCGCAAGAACAATCCGCTGCTGGTCGGCGAGGCCGGGGTCGGCAAGACCGCGATCGCCGAGGGGCTGGCGCGGCGCATCGTCGAGGGCAGCGTGCCCGAGCTGCTGGAGAAGTGTACCGTGTACGCGCTCGACATGGGCGCGCTGCTCGCCGGCACCAAGTACCGCGGCGACTTCGAGCAGCGCCTCAAGGCGGTGCTGAAGCAGCTGGTCGACAACCCGAACGCGATACTCTTCATCGACGAGATCCACACGGTGATCGGTGCGGGCGCGGCCTCGGGCGGCACGCTCGACGCCTCCAACCTGCTCAAGCCGGCGCTCTCCACCGGGCAGCTGAAGTGCATCGGCGCCACCACCTACATCGAGTACCGCGGCGTCTTCGAGAAGGACCACGCGCTGTCGCGCCGCTTCCAGAAGATCGACGTCACCGAGCCCTCGGTGGAGGAGACGGTCGAGATCCTGAAGGGCCTGAAGACGCGGTTCGAGGCGCACCACAGCGTCAAGTACACCGCCAACGCGCTCTCCACCGCGGCCGAGCTGTCGGCCAAGTACATCAACGACCGGCACCTGCCGGACAAGGCGATTGACGTCATCGACGAGGCCGGCGCGGCGCAGCGGATCGCGCCGAAGACGCGGCAGAAGAAGGTCATCGGCAAGGGCGAGATCGAGGAGATCATCGCCAAGATCGCGCGCATCCCGCCGAGGAGCGTCAGCAGCGACGACCGCAGCGCACTCGCCAACCTCGACCGCGATCTCAAGGCCGTCGTCTTCGGCCAGGACCAGGCGATCGACGCGCTCGCCGCAGCGATCAAGATGGCGCGCTCGGGACTCGGTAACCCGCAGAAGCCGATCGGCAGCTTCCTCTTCAGCGGCCCGACCGGGGTCGGCAAGACCGAGGTCGCGCGGCAGCTGGCCTACTGCATGGGCATCGAGCTGATCCGCTTCGACATGTCCGAGTACATGGAGCGGCACGCGGTGTCGCGCCTGATCGGGGCGCCGCCGGGCTACGTCGGCTTCGAGCAGGGAGGCCTGCTCACCGAGGGGATCACCAAGAAGCCCTACGCGGTGCTGCTGCTCGACGAGATCGAAAAGGCGCACCCGGACATCTTCAATATCCTGCTGCAGGTGATGGACCACGGCACCCTCACCGACAACAACGGCAGGAAGGCGGATTTCCGCAATGTCGTCATCGTCATGACGACCAACGCGGGCGCAGAGTCGCTCACCCGGAACAGCATGGGCTTCACGCCTTCGGCCAAGGCCGGAGACGAGATGGAGGCGATCAAGCGGCTGTTCACGCCGGAATTCCGCAACCGGCTCGACGCGACCATCTCGTTCCGGGCGCTCGACCACGAGATCATCCTGCGCGTCGTCGACAAGTTCCTGATGCAGCTAGAGGAGCAGCTCACCGAGAAGAAGGTCGAGGTGCGCTTCACGCCGGAGCTGCGCGAGCACCTGGCGAAGAAGGGGTTCGACCCGCAGATGGGGGCGCGGCCCATGGCGCGCCTGATCCAGGACACCATCCGGCGCGTGCTCGCCGACGAGTTGCTGTTCGGCAAGCTGGTGCACGGCGGCAAGGTCACCATCGATGTCGGCGCCGACGAGAAGGTGCTGCTGCGCTTCGAGGAGGAAGCGCCGGCCGCGCCGCCCGCCGCCGCCGAGCCCGTCGCCTGATCTGCGCCGCCGCGTGAAGCGCGCGGCGCTCGCCCTGGCGCTGCTCGCCGCGCCCCTGGCGGCGCCCGCCGCAGGCCAGCCGGGACGCGATCTCGCGGCTGGCTGCGCCATCTGCCACGGCACCGACGGCCGCCCGGCCAGCGCCGACATGCCCGCGCTGGCCGGCATGCCCGCAGCGCAATTCATCCGGCGCATGCGCGAGTTCCGCGAGGATGCCCGCGCCGCGACGGTCATGCACCAGATCGCCCGCGGCTACAGCGACTCGCAGGTCGAGGCAATGGCGGCCTGGTTCGCCGCGCGCAGGCGCTGAGCGCTGCGTGAAGCGCAGGGAAATCCTCAAACTGGCGGGCGCGGCGCTGCTGGCCGGCTGCGCTACCCCCGGCACGGCGCGCGCTCGGATCGTGGTGGTCGGCGGCGGCTTCGGTGGAGCGACCGCGGCCAAATACCTGCGGATGTGGCATCCGGCGACCGAGGTGGTCCTGGTAGAGCGTGCCGCGACCTACGACGCCTGCCCGATCTCCAACCTCGTGCTGGCGGGCTTCGCGGCGCCGCAGGAAGCGCGGTGCGGCTACTCGGCGATCGCCGCCCAGGGGGTCCGCGTCATCGCCGACGCCGTAACGCAGGTCGACGCCGCGCGCCGCCGCGTGCGCCTGGCCCGCGGCGGCGAGCTCGCCTACGACCGGCTGGTCCTCGCGCCGGGCCTCGATTTCAGCTACGGCGAGATAGAGGGCTACGAGGCCGCGATGCGCGCCGGCCGCGTGCTGCATGCGTGGGACGCGGGAGAGCAAACGCTGGCGCTGCGCCGCCAGCTCGAGCAGATGCGTCCCGGCGGCGTGTTCGTGATCTCGATTCCGCCGGCGCCGTTCCGCTGTCCCCCCGGGCCGTACGAGCGCGCCAGCCTCGTCGCGGCATACCTGAAGCGCGCGAATCCGCGCGCCAAGGTGCTGGTGCTCGATGCCAATCCCGACATCACGTCCAAGGGCGCGCTGTTTCGCAAGGCGTGGGCCGATCTGTACGCGGGCACGATCGAATACCGGCCCAACTGCCTCGCCGTCGGCTTCGACGCCGCCAGCTCCACGCTGAAGCTCGAGGTCGAGGACGTGCGCGGCGACGTCATGAACGTGATCCCGCCGCAGCGCGCCGCGGCGATCGCGCAGCAGGCTGGCGTGGTCACCCACAACGGGCGCTGGTGCGACGTCGACTGGCGCAGCATGGAGTCGACGGCTGTCCCCGGCGTCCACCTCCTCGGCGACGCCACGCTCGCCGCGCCGGCAATGGCGAAATCGGCCAGCATGGCGAACAACCACGCCAAGCTCGCGGCAGCCGCGATCATCGAGCTGCTGGCCGGCCGCGCGCCCGAGCCCGAGCCGCGCATCCTCAACACCTGCTACAGCTTCGTCTCGCGCGACGAGGCGATCCATGTCACGTCGGTGCACGCCTGGAGCGGGAGGGAGCGCACGCTCAGGATCGTGCCGGGCTCGAGCGGGGTGTCGGCAGCGCGCAGCGCGCGGGAGGCAGTCTTCGCCCGCGCCTGGGAGCGCACGATCCTCGCGGACTCGCTGGGCTGAGGTCGCCGGCTAGCGGCCGGTGCTGCCGAAGCCGCCCGCGCCCCGCGCCGAGGCCTCGAACGCCTCCACTACGTTCAGCTCCACCTGCGCCACCGGCACCACCACCAGCTGCGCGATGCGATCGAGCGGCTGCAGGGTGAAGGGCGCGGCGCCGCGGTTCCACACCGAGATAGTCACCGGGCCCTGGTAGTCGGAATCGATCAGGCCGACGAGGTTGCCGAGCACGATGCCGTGCTTCGCACCCAGCCCCGACCGCGGCAGGATTACCGCCGCGTATCCGGGATCGTCGAGGTGTATCGCGATTCCCGAGGAGACCATTTGGCTCTCGCCGGGCCCCAATTCGAGGGGTTGTCCTATGCATGCCCTCAAATCCAGGCCGGCCGCGCCCTCGGTAGCGTATCTCGGCAGCAGCTGCCGAATCCTCTCGTCGAGGATCTTGACGTCGAGGCGCCGCAAGCTAGCGCTTGGCCTTTGCCATTATGCCGGCGACGTGCGCCACGAGCTTGCGCGCGAGCTCGAGCTTAGGCCCGCGGCCGAGCGGATGCCCGCCGCGCCGGTCATACAGGACGATCGCGCTGTCGTCGGCGCCGAGCGCTTCCTGCGCCAGGTTGCCGACCACCAGTGGCAGCTTCTTGTTCGCCAGCTTGGCCATGGCGTTGCGCTCGAGGTTCTCGCTCTCGGCGGCGAAGCCGACGCAGAACGGCGGCCTGGGCAGCGCCGCGACCCACGACAGGATGTCGGGGTTCTGCTCCAGCTCCAGCGAGAGGTGTCCGTTTGCCTTCTTGATCTTCTGCGCGGAGGGATTCCTGACGCGGTAGTCGGCTACGGCGGCGACGGAGATGAAGACGTCGGCCTTCTTCACGTCCTTCTTCACCGCGTCGAACATCTCGCGCGCGGTGCGCACGTCGACGCGGGCCACTCCTGCCGGCGTCGGCAGCGAGACCGGCCCGCTGATGAGCTTCACCTCCGCGCCCGCCTCGCGGGCCGCCCGCGCCACCGCGTAGCCCATCTTGCCGGAGCTGGAGTTGGTCAGGACGCGGACCGGGTCAATCGGCTCCTCGGTCGGGCCGGCGGTGACGACGACTCGCCTTCCCGCGAGCGCCTTCGGCCGAAAAAAAAACTCCACGTCCGCGAGCAGCTCGGCGGGCTCGGTCATGCGGCCCATGCCCATCTCGCCGCACGCCTGGCCGCCCGACGCCGGGCCGGAGATGGTGACGCCGTCGGCGCGCAGCGCCTCGGCGTTGCGCGCGGTGGCCGCGTTCTGCCACATCTCCACGTTCATCGCGGGCGCCACCATCAAGGGGCAGCGCCGCGCAAGGCACAGCGTCGACAGCAGGTCATCGGCGAGGCCGTGCGCGAGCTTCGCCAGGAAATCGGCCGAGGCCGGCGCCACCAAGATCAGCTCTCGGTCGCGGGAGAGCTCGATGTGCCCCATGGCGTCGGGCACTCGCTGGTCCCACAGATCGGTCCACACGGGCTGGCCGGACAATGCCTGGAGGGTTGTCGGGGTGATGAACCGCGCCGCCGCCTCGGTCATGGCGACGCGCACGTCGGCGCCGGCCTTCACCAGCAGCCGCGTCAGCTCGGCGGCCTTGTAGGCGGCTATTCCGCCCGTCAAGCCGAGCAGAATCCGCTTTCCTTTCAGCGTCATCCGGAATCGCAGGCGGAGCGTTAGGGGATCAGGATTCTAATCCCATATGGCGATCACCGACTGGCCGCGGGAGGAAAGGCCGCGCGAGCGCCTCCTGGCCGGAGGCGCCGCGGCTCTTAGCGACGCAGAGCTTCTGGCCGTCATGCTGCGAACCGGCGTGCGGGGCAAGAGCGCCGTCGATCTGGGGCGCGAGCTGCTCGCCCGGCTCGGCGGCCTTGCCGGCCTGCTCGCGGCCGACCTGTCGGGCATCAAGGGGCTCGGACCCGCGAAGCGCGCGCAGCTGGAGGCCGCGTTCGAGCTGGCGCGGCGCTCGCTCGGCGCGCAGTTGCGGCGCGGCGCCGGGCTCACCTCGCCGGGCGCGGTGCGCGACTACCTCAGGCTCCAGATCGGCGCGCGCGAGCACGAAGTCTTCGTCTGCCTGTGGCTGGACGCGCAGCACCGAGTCATCGCCTGCGAGGAGCTCTTCCGCGGCACCCTGACGCAGACTTCGGTGTATCCGCGAGAGGTCGTCAAGGCGGCGCTACGGACGAACGCCGCCGCGGTAATCCTGGCCCACAACCATCCCTCGGGCGCCGCGCAGCCGAGCCAGGCGGACGAGCTCCTTACGCGCAACCTGCGCGAGGCGCTGGCGCTGGTCGAAGTCAGGGTGCTGGACCACTTCGTGGTCGCCGGCAGCCAGGCCATTTCCTTTGCCGAGCGGGGATTGCTATAATTCGCCCCTTTTTCGACGGAACCCGCGCCATGTCCCGCGTCTGCCAAGTCACCGGCAAGAGGCCGATGAAAGGTCATCTGGTCTCGCACGCCAACAACAAGACCATCCGCACCTTCCAGCCGAATCTGCACTACCGCCGCTTCTGGGTCGAGAGCCAGAGCCGCTGGGTGCGGCTGCGCGTCTCCACCGCCGGGCTGCGGCGCATCGACAAGCTCGGCGTCGAGGCCGTGCTCGCCGAGATCAAGGCGCGCCGCAAGGCCTGAGGAGCGTCGACCCATGCGCGAGAAGATCAAGCTCGAGTCGTCGGCCGGAACCGGCCACTTCTACACCACCACCAAGAACAAGCGCACCACGCCCGACAAGATCGAGATCCGCAAGTTCGATCCGAAGGCGCGCAAGCACGTCGTCTATAAGGAAACCAAGCTGAAATAGGGACGCCGCGCCGCAAACGAAAAAGCCCGCTCGCGCGGGCTTTTTGTTCCTGCGGGCTGTCCGCTAGGCGTAGCAGCGCAGGCGGCGGCTGAACTCCGCCAGCGGCGCGACGCCACTGGCCTCGGCCTTGTGACACCATTCCTGCAGGTGCCGCAGCAGCTGCTCGCGCGAGGCGCTGGAGCGCGCCCACAGCGCCGCCAGCTCGTCCCGCATGGCGAGCGCGGTGGCAAGTGCACGCGACGCCTTCAGCGCCTCCGCAACGCGGGCGCGCTCGCCGTCCGTGACGCCCTGCGCGCGCTTGAAATAGCGCTTCAGCGGCTTCAGCGATTCGGCCTCCTGCGACCAGCGGCCCAGCCGCTCGAGCTCCTGATGATAGGTGCGCTGCAGCGACTTGGCGTAGCGCGACAGGACGTCGTAGCGGTTGGCGATCACGGCCTGCAGCGTCTGGTCGTCGCACACCGGTTTCGGCGCCGCAAAGCGCGGCGTCGGCGCGACTTTCTTCACCGTCGCCAGTCCGAGCGCCTCCAGCGCGCGGATGTAGAGCCAGCCGAGATCGAACTCGTACCACTTGAGCGAAAACCTGGCCGAGGCCGGGAACGCATGGTGGTTATTGTGCAGCTCCTCGCCGCCGATCAGGATGCCGATCGGCACGATATTGCGGCTCGCGTCCGGCGACGGCACGTCCCAGTTGCGATAGCCCCAGAAGTGACCGATGCCGTTGATCACGCCGGCCGCCCAGAACGGGATCCAGGCGATCTGCGTGAGCAGCACCAGCGCGCCGGGAATCAGGCCGAACAACGCCAGGTCGGTGGCGCCCATCAGCGTCAGGCCGAGCACCGTGTGGCGCGCGTACACGTTGCGCTCGACCCAGTCGTCGGGCGTGCCGTGACCGTAGCGCTCCATTGTTTCGGCGTGATGCGACTCCTTCACGTAGAGGAACACGCCCCCCCACAGCACGCGATTGATGCCGTGGACCTGCGGGCTGTGCGGATCGTCCGCAGTCTCGCACTTGGCGTGGTGCTTGCGGTGGATGGCCGCCCACTCCTTGGTCACCATGCCGGTGGTGAGCCAGAGCCAGAAACGGAAGAAATGCGCGACCACGGGATGCAGCTCGAGCGCGCGGTGCGCCTGGTTGCGGTGCAGGTAGATCGTCACTGCGGCGATGGTGACGTGCGTCAGTCCCAGCGCCGCCAGCACCACGCCCCACCAGGGAAGATCGAGCAAGCCGGATTGGAGCATCGCGTCCTTTTCTAGTGGCTATGGTATCGGGCCGGGCGGATTCTACGCGAACCGCCCCGACCCGCAAGGACAAAGAACGTGAGGTGCCTGCACTATTGCCCGCTTGTGCCCTGCAGCAGCCTAACCTCCCGTTGCGGAAAGGGAATTTCGATCCCCTGTGCGCGGAACGCCGCGACCAGGGCGACGCTTACGTCCGATCGGATTCCGAGCGTGCCCTGCTCCGGATCCTCGATCCACAACCCGAGCTCGAGATCGATGCCGCTGTCGGCAAAATTCACCACGTAGGCGGTCGGAGCGGGGTCGCGCAAAACGCGCGGATGCCGCGTTGCCACCTCCTCGAGCACCCGCAGCGCCAGCGGAAGGTCGGTCTTGTAGGCGACCTGCACCCGCATCGGCAGCCGCACCCGCTTGTCGCTGTAGGAGTGATTCAGCACGGTCGTGGTCACCAGCGTGTCGTTCGGGATGATCGCCTCGACGCCGGTGAGCGAGCGCACCACGACGTAGCGCGTCGTGATGCGCGTCACCTGCCCGTGCTGGCCGTCGGCGGTGATCAGGTCGCCGATCCGGATCGACCGGTCGAGCAGCAGGATGAAGCCCGAAAGGTAGTTGGACGCGATCTTCTGCAGCCCGAGCCCCAGGCCGACGCCGAGCGCGCCGCCGAACACCGACAGCACCGTCAGATCGATGCCCAGCAGCGGCAGCACCACCAGCACCGCGACGACCAGCAGCAGCGCCTTGCCGAGGCGCGCGAAAACCACGCGCAGGCTCGAATGCAGCCCTTCGGCGCGCATCAGCCGGGCCTCCAGCGCGCTGCCCGCCCACAGCGCCAGCAGCAGCGTGAGCGCGATCCAGAACGCCGCGCTGAGCAGCGACCAGAGCGAGACGCTGGAAGCGCCCGCCGCGATGCGGGCTTCCGACAGCCAGCGCACCATCTCGGGCAGCAGCCCGGTCAGGTGCAGCACCAGCGCCGCCCACACCAGAGTCGCGATCGAGCGCTCGAAGGCCGCCAGCACCCCGCCCTCGGGCAGCGCGAGGCGCAGCAGGTAGACCGCGAAGCGGATGCCGGCGAGCGCACCGAACAGCGGAATGGCGACCGACAGCAGGTGCACGCTCTCCCAGTTCCGCAGCACGGTGCGGATCACGGCAAGCAGGAGCATCGCGAGCAGCGGGAAGACGACCCGGCGCAGGGCCGCGGCGCCGCGCTTCAGCGCGTGCGAGCTCTCCTCGGGAGCGCGCCACTGCAGCAAGCGCGCGAGCCACCACGCCCCGAGCACCCCGAGCGCGAGCGCGGCCGCCTCCCAGACGATCGCCGGTTCCCGCAGGTCCGACAGGAGCTCGGACAGCAGCAGGCCGATCTGGTTGTCGCTCACGCCGGCAGCGTATCAAAATTCGCCGTGCAGGCGGAATCCGAGCACGCTCGCCGGACCGCGGTCACGGTTGTAGCCCGGATTCGCGATGCGCTGCAGGTCGAGCGAAAGCCAGGCGCCTCCCGCCACGTTCAGGCTGTAATAGCCCTCCAGGATCCGCTCGCTCGCGTAGCGCAACTGCCGGTCGCCGAGAAAGAACCCCAGCCCTCCCGCGCCCAGGTAGGCGCGATGCGGCTGCGATAGTCCGTTCGCGTAGGCGGCGACGCCGGCGGAATCCTCGGGCCTCGCCCAACGACCTCCCTTGGCGGTGATTCCTGCAGCGAGCGACCGATCGATCTCGGTGAACATGAACGTCTCGGTCTTGCCGTCGTTCCAGCCGGCCCGCGCGAAAGCGCCGAGCCCGGCGCCAAGCTCGATCTGCGTCCCGACGCCGAGCCCCGTCTTCGACTGGTCGCGTCGCACATGCGCGACGTCGGGCGGGCCCCCGCCGGCCGCCGCGGAGAGCGCGTCCTCGAAGCCGCCCGCGTGCACGCGGTTGCGGAACAACAGTGCCCGCGCGACCGCCGGCCGCCCGGCGACCCCGTAGGGCAGCGCGATCTCGGCGACGTCGCCGTAGCGACTCGCAAATTCCCGATCCAGCGCGAGCCCGTTCGATTCGCGGGGCACGAGGAAGCGCCCGGCGCGCGCCTGCCATCCCGGCGCGAGGTACTCCAGCGCCACGCCCCACGTGTAGCCGCGCGCGTCCGCCGGAAAGTCCCAGGCGCCGTAAGTCAGTGACGACCAGTTCATGAATTGCGTCCGGGGGTCATGGCTATAGTCGAGCGCATCGAAGACGTCGAGGACGGAAAAGTTCCCGGCCGTCACCACGACCCGCTTCGCGGCGTAGCGCGCCCGCAGCTGGTTCTGCCCCGACGGCTCCTCTTCGACGGCGCCGTTCAGGTTCCAGGTGTGGCGCAGGAACAGTCGCGCACGGTAGCCGCGCAACTCGGGCCCCGCCCCGCGCTGTGCCTCGCCGTTGGTGAAGCCGCCGAGGCCGTGCAATCCCGACAGCGGGTTTCCCTGAACGAATTCGGGATTGAAATAGAGCTCGCTGTCCTCGCCGAGGCGCAGGCCGGCGTATAGGGTCGCGGTGAACGTGTAACTCGTCTCCGGGGTACTGCGCAGGCTGTTCGGCCCGCTATAGTTCGCGGCGAAACCCGGCTTGTACTGCCGCGCATAAGTCGCTTGCGCATGCAGCTCGAACGGCGCCTCGTCCGCCGCGAGCGCCGCAGTCGACCCGAGGATTGCCGCCGCGAGCGCCGGTGCACGAAGCACCGGCTGAATATAGCAAACGAGTATTACGCGCGAACGCGCTCGAACGCGGCGGCGAAGAATCCGTCCGTGCCGTGCAGGTGCGGCCACAGGCGCAACCGCGTTCCGGCCGCGAGCGGAATGCGCTGCGCGGCGAGCAGCTCGCCGCAGCTCAGCTCGCGGAACTCGGCGTGCGCGGCGGCGAAGGCGTCCGCGACGGCTTCGTCCTCCTCTTGCAGGATGCTGCAGGTAGCGTAGACCAGCCGCCCGCCCGGCTTCACCAGCCTCGCCGCAGCCTCGAGGATGCGCGTTTGCTTGGCGGCGAGCTGCGCCACCGCAGCGGCGTCATGGCGCCACTTCAGGTCCGGGTTGCGCCGCAGCGTGCCGAAGCCGCTGCAGGGCGCGTCCACCAGGACGCGATCGAGCTTTCCAGCCAGCCGGCGCACGCGGATGTCGTCCTCTCCCGCGAGCACGATTGGATGGACGTTGGAAATGCCGGCGCGCGCGGCGCGCGGCGCCAGCTGGCGCAGCCGCGACTGCGACACGTCCATCGCGTAGATCCGGCCTGCGCCGTGCATCAGCATCGCCAGCGCGAGCGTCTTGCCGCCGGCGCCGGCGCAGAAGTCGGCCACCATCTCTCCGCGCCGGGGCGCCAGCAGGTAGGCAAGCAGCTGGCTGCCCTCGTCCTGCACCTCGATCGCGCCCTCGAGGAACAGCCTATGGCGGTTGATCGCCGGCTTGTCCCTGAGCCTGATTCCGGCCGGCGACCACGGGGTCGGCGCTGCCTGCGCGCCGAGCGCGGCGAGCGCCTGCTCGCGCGGGATATTCGCCAGGTTGACGCGCAGGTCGAGCGGCGCCGCGCCAAGCAGTCCTTGCGCGATCGCCGCGGCTTCCGCGCCGAGCTCGGCGACGAGGCGCTGCCAGAGCCAGTCGGG
>DATJXO010000054.1:0-6458 GCA_035500055.1 Burkholderiales bacterium
GTCTCTTCGGGATCAGCGCAGACGCGCACCGGAGTGCGGCTGCTCAGTCTGTACGCCGCCTCGAAGGCGGCGCTGCACACGCTGACCCTGGATCTCAACAAAGAGCTCGCGCCGCTCGGCATCCGTGCCGTGCTGGTCGAAGGCGGCGTCAGCGGCGCGTCGAAGATCAACGACAGGATCGCCGCGCGTGCGGCGTGCTTCGGCGGCGACGGTTCGCCGTACGCCATCGCCGAGCGGATCGCCGCCGCACAGATCGAAGCGATGACGCGGATCCTCGACGACGGTTCTGCGGCGGCGCGCATGATCGCCGATGCCAGCACCGTTGCCGATCCGGCGGTGCGCTTCCCGGCCCAGGCGCAGCGGCCGCTCGATTGGGCGCAGCGTCTCAACGATCAGGATTTTCTGAAGCTTTGTCGGCTCGACGACATCGACCGCATCGTTTCTCGCAACGGTCTGATGCAGAGCGCCTGGCAAATCACCGGATGAGCATCGCGGCTCTTCTACAGCTGGCGGCGCGCCATCGGCTGCGGGCGCGTGATTTGCCTTCGGAGCGCGCAGCCGTTGGCCAGAAGACAAGACAAAGGGGAGTGCTATGACCGCGGCTCTGGAGTTGTTGAACGCTTTGCGGGTGAAGGACGTCAGCCTCTGGGTCGACAACGACCAAATATCGTACGACGCTCCTGCCGGTGCTCTGACCGAAGGTGATCTCGCGGCTCTCCGGTCGCACAAACCTGAGATTTTGAAGCTCCTCGCCGCGCGCGATCCTGGCGCCGCCCCCATCGAACGCGCCGACCGCAGTGCGCCGCTGCCGCTGTCGCTGGCCCAGCAACGGCTCTGGTTCATCGACCGCCTCGAAGGCGCGGCGGCGGCCTACAACCTCCAGGGGGCGTTCCGCCTCGCTGGGGATCTCGACGTCGCGGCGCTCTTGGCCGCGCTGGAGGCGATCGTCCGTCGCCACGAGGCACTGCGCACCGCGCTGCCCAGCAGCGATGGCGTTGCCGTGCAGTCCATCGCGGAGCGGCTCGAGTGGACGCTGGGGACCGCCGACATCAGCGTCCTCCCGGTGGCGCAGCGCCATGCCGCGGTGCAGGCGCACGCGGCGAGTGAGGCACACGCCCGGTTCAATCTCAGCCGCACGCCGCTGTGGCGTGCGCTGCTGGTGCGCGTCGGCCCCGCGGAGCACGTGCTGCTGGTGACGATGCACCACATCATCGCCGACGGTTGGTCGCTGGGCATCTTGGCGCAGGAGCTCGCCGCCCACTACGCGTCCCACCGCCGCGGCGGCCCGGCCCCGTTCGCGCCGCTCGCGGTGCAGTACCCCGACTACGCGCAGTGGCAGCGCCGCTGTCTGGCCGGCGGCGCGCTCCAGGAGCAGCGCGACTACTGGCGCCGCCAGCTCTCCGGGACGCCAGCGCTGCTCGATCTGCCGACCGACCACCCGCGGCCGGCCGTGCAGAGCTACGCTGGGGCCAGCGTGCCCTTGACGCTGTCCCCAGAGCTGGCGGCGGAGCTCAAGTCGCTCGGGCGCAGCCATGGCGCGACGTTGTTCATGACGCTCTTGGCCGGCTGGTCGATCCTGTTGTCGCGGCTCAGCCGGGAGGAGGACGTGGTCGTGGGCGTTCCGATGGCCAACCGGCCGCGGACGGAGCTCGAACCGCTGATCGGTCTCTTCGTCAACACGCTCGCTCTGCGCACGCGGCTCGACGCCGCTGCGAGCGTCACCGAGGTCCTCCGCCGGGTGAGGGAGGCGACGCTCGCCGCGCACGCGAACCAGGACCTTCCGTTCGCGGAGGTGATCGAAGCGTTGCGTCCGGAGCGAAGCCTGAGCCACAGCCCGCTGTTCCAGACTCTGTTCGCGCTGCAGAACGCGCCGCAACAGGACATCGTGATCGCAGACGGTGGCAGAGAAGGCGGTCTGGTACTTCGTCCGACCGGCGAGTACATCGCGGGCGGCATCGACACCGCCCGCTTCGACCTCACGCTGTCGCTCGAGGAGAGCGGCGGCACGCTGACCGGCGCCTTGAACTACGCGAGCGACCTGTTCGATCGCGCGACGATCGACCGCTGGATCGATCACTTCAAGACCCTGCTCACCGCGATGGTGCAGACACCGTCGTCTTCGGTCAGCGCGCTGCCGCTGCTCGCCGCCCGTGAGCGGCAGGTCGTGGTCGAGCAGTTCAACGACACGTTCGCCGACTACGGCGGCCCCGCGTTGGTTCACCGGCTGTTCGAGGCGCAGGCGGCGGCGACGCCGCTCGCGCCGGCGGTCGAGCTCGCGGGTCGGCATCTGAGCTACGCGGAGCTGAACGGCCGAGCGAATCAACTGGCGCGCCACCTGCTCACGCGCGGCATCGGCCCCGACCGGGTCGTCGGCGTCTGCATCGAGCGGAGTTTCGAGATGGTGGTGGCGCTTCTGGGCATCCTCAAGGCCGGCGGCGCCTACGTTCCGCTCGACCCCGCCTATCCCCGCGAGCGGCTCGCGTTCATGCTCGCCGACGCGGGGATGCCGGTGCTCCTCACGCAGCAGCACCTCGCCGGGGAGCTCCCCGTGGGGGAGGCGGAGGTCTTCGCGCTCGACGCACGCTGGCCGGAGCTCGCCGGCTACGACGGGAGCGACCTGGCAGGGGCCACGCAGACGTCGCGCAGTCTCGCCTACGTCATCTACACCTCCGGCTCGACGGGCAAGCCGAAAGGGGCGATGAACGAGCACCGTGCGGTCGCCAATCGCCTGCAGTGGATGCAGCACAGCTACCGCCTCGGCCCGGCCGACGCCGTGCTACAGAAGACGCCGCTCAGCTTCGACGTGTCGGTGTGGGAGGTGTTCTGGCCGCTGCTGACCGGGGCGCGTCTGGTTCTTGCACGTCCGGGCGGCCATCACGATCCCCACTACCTCGGCCAGGTGATCCGCGAGGCGCGCGTGACGACCCTGCACTTCGTTCCGTCGATGCTCCAGGCCTTCGTCGACGCTCCGGCGTCGGCCGCGTGCACGAAGGTGCGCCACATCGTCTCCAGTGGCGAGGAGCTGTCGGTGGCGCTCCAGGAGCAGTGCCTCGCGGTTCTACCGCAGGCGGCACTTCACAACCTCTACGGTCCGACGGAAGCGGCGGTCGACGTTAGCTCTTGGGACTGCCAGTCGGGCTCTAGCCTCGTCCGCGTCCCCATCGGCCGTCCGATCGCCAACACTCGCCTGTACCTCCTGGATGGCGCTCGCCAGCCGGTGCCGGTCGGGGTTCCGGGGGAGATCTACATTGGCGGGATAGCCGTGGGCCGGGGCTACTGGAACCGTCCCGAGCTCACGGCCGAGCGCTTCGTGGCCGATCCTTTCAGCGGCGATCCGGAGGCTCGCCTCTACAAGACGGGTGACCTCGGCCGCTGGCGCTCCGACGGGGCGATCGAGTACCTGGGCCGCAACGATCACCAGGTCAAAGTCCGCGGCTTCCGCATCGAGCTCGGCGAGATCGAAGCCGTCCTGCGCCGCGCTCCGGCGGTGCATGAAGTGGCGGTCATCGTGCGCGAGGACGGCGCTGCCGCCCAACAGCTCGTGGCTTATTTCACCTGCCGGGACGAGGAGCCGTCGCCCGAGGCGCTGCGTACCTTTGCCGCGCAGGAACTTCCTACATACATGGTGCCGTCGGCGTTCGTGAAGCTCGGCGTGCTGCCGCTCCAGCCGAACGGCAAGCTCGACCGGAGCGCTTTGCCTCGGCCCGACTTCGCTCAGGCAATGGAGAGCCGTTACGTGGCGCCGCGCAATGCGGTCGAGGAGGCGCTCTGCGCGATCTGGGCGGCTGTGCTCGGTCTGCCCAAGTTGGGGATCGACGACAACTTTTTCGGCGTCGGCGGCGACTCGATCCTCAGCCTTCGCGCGGTGGAGAAGGCGCGGGCCGCGGGTCTGCCCACCACGGTGGAGGACCTCTTCCGCGATCCGACCGTGGCGCGTCTGGCGCAGGTCGTCCTCGAACGCCACACCACGGTGGCGGCGAGCGTCCCCGTTGAGCCGTTCGCCCTGCTGCTGCCGGAGGAGCGCGCCGCGTTCGTCGACGATCCCGGGATCGAGGACGCCTATCCGCTGAGCGCGCTCCAGGCCGGGATGTACTTCCATTCCGAGCTGCACCGCGACAGCGGTGTCTATCACGACATCTTCAGCCTCTCCATCGGCGGCAGCTTCGCGGTCGCGCTTTTCGAGCAGGCGTTGAGCGCGCTGGTGGCGCGGCATCCGATGCTGCGCAGCAGCTTCCACACCAGCGTTGCCGATCGTCTCGTCCAGGCCGTGCACAGGGCCGTCCCGCTTCCGCTCGCGGTCCACGACATCTCGCACCTCGACCAGGCCGTTCAGGAGCAGTTCGTCGAGCGCTGGATGGAGGAGGAGAAGTGGCGCCGGTTCCCCTGGACCCAGCCGCCGCTGTTCCGCGTCGTAGTGCACCGCCGCGCGCCGGAGCGGTTCCAGTTCACTCTGAGCTTCCACCACGCGATCCTCGATGGCTGGAGCCTCGCCTCTCTACAGACCGAGCTCTTCGAGCATTACCTCGCCCTGCATTCGGGAAGAGAGTTGACGATCGCGGCGCCGCAGTCGCTCTATCGCGACTACATCGCGCTCGAGGAGCAGGCGCTGCAATCTGCCGAGGCACGCGAGTTCTGGACGCGTCTGCTCGCGGATGCGGTGCGCCTGAAGCTGCCGGAGCCGGAGAAGGCGCGCGCGCGCCAGAAGGGCATCCAGGTCGCCACCTGCGACTCGGAGCTCGACGAAGGGCTTTGCGGCCGGCTGAAGGCGCGCTCTCGCGAGCTCAAAGTTCCGCTCAAGACGTTGCTTTTCGCGGCGCATCTGAAGGTGATGGCGCTCGCCTCCGGCCATTCCGACGTGCTGACCGGACTGGTGTCGAACGGCCGCCTCGAGGAGGCGGACGGGGACCGCGCGCTCGGCCTCTACCTGAACAGCCTTCCTTTCCGTCTGCAACTGGAGGACGGCTCTTGGCGAGGGCTGGTGAGCGCGGTGCACCGCCTCGAGCAGGCGGCTTTGCCCTATCGCCGCTATCCGATGCAGGCGGTGCAGCAGCTCCTCGGCGGCGAGCCGCTGATCAACACGCTCTTCAACTACGTCCACTTCCACGTCTACCAGCGGCTCTTCGAGGTCGGCATGGTGAAGGTGCCGAACAGCCGCACTTTCGAACAGACCAATTTCGATCTGATGGTCGTCTTCTCTCGCGCGCTGGCGGGCGAGGGGTTGTCGCTTTCGTTGGCCTACGATCCGGCAGCGCTCGACGAGGAGCAGGCGGCGCGCCTGTCGGTCTACTACCACCGGGCGCTCGCGGCGATCGCACAGGATGTCGACGCCCGGCACGGCCGCGCCACGCTGCTCACCGACGACGAGCTCGCGCTGCAGCGGCAGTGGAACGACACCGTCGCCGTCTGGGATGGGCCGCGGCTCGTGCACGAGCTGATCGAGACACAGGCGGCGAAGACGCCATCTGGCGTCGCGGTGGTCTGCGATGACCGCTCCATCAGCTACGAAGAGCTGAACCGGCGGGCCAACCAACTCGCGCGCTACCTGCGCGCGCACGGCGCTTCATTCGACCGTGTGGTGGCCATCTGCGTCGACCGCACGATCGAGATGGTCATCGGCATCCTCGGTGTGCTCAAGTCGGGCGCGGCGTATCTGCCGGTCGACCCGCAGTACCCGCGCGAGCGCCTCGCGTACATGCTCGAGAACGCGGCGCCGCCGATCATGCTGACCGATGGGTCGCTGTGCGACAAGCTGCCGCGAACGAGCGCCACGCTGGTGATGCTCGACGCCGACTGGCCGGAAATCGCGCGTCACGATGCGGCCAATGTCGAGGATGCCACGGCCTCTCCGGCCGATCTGGCCTACGTCATTTACACTTCCGGCTCGACGGGACAGCCGAAGGGAACGGCCATGCCCCACCGGGTGCTGGTCAATCTGATCGAGTGGCAGCGGCGCAGCTGGCCGGTGCAGCACGCGCAGCGAACCCTTCAGTTCGCGGCGCTGGGCTTCGACGTCGCGTTCCAAGAGATGTTCAGCACGCTGGCGGTTGGCGGCACGCTGGTGCTGATCCCGGACGCGGCGCGCAGCGATCCGGCGGCGCTCATCGCCGCCCTGCGCAAGAACGAGGTGCAGCGGTTCTTCGTGCCCTTCAGTGCATTGCAGGCGATGGCCGAGGTAGCGACGCGCACTGGCGCGATGCCGCTTGCGCTCGAAGACCTGATCACCGCCGGCGAGCGGCTGCGGATCACGCCTGAAATCGCTCGCTTCTTCGGATCCCATCGTGGATGCCGGTTGCATAACCATTACGGACCGACCGAATGCCACGCGGCGACGGCGAAGACGCTTACCGGCGATCCGGACACGTGGGACGAGTTTCCGACCATCGGCCGGCCGATAGCGAACGCGCGCATCTACCTGCTGGACACGAAGCGGCGGCCGGTGCCGGTCGGCACGCCGGGCG
>DATJXO010000055.1:0-2888 GCA_035500055.1 Burkholderiales bacterium
GAGTCCCGCCGCGAGAACCGCCAGAAGAATGGCGCAGCCGAGCGCGGTGCGCACGGCGCTGCGCAGCCGTTCCTTGCGGCGCGCCGGCGCGTTCGAGCCGCGCGCGCGCGCCGCCGGGCGCGGATGGGCCCGCCCGGCGACGTCCGCCGCGGCCAGCTGCAGGCCCAGGCGCGAAGTCTTCACCGGGCCGCGCTGGCGACGGCCGGACCGTCGGCGGGCGCGGACGTCTGCTGCGCGATGTAGCCGCAGCCGAGCACTAGCGCCGCGAGCAGCAAGCCCGGCACGAATCCGGACAGGTTTTCCAGCAGTTTGCGTAGCTTGATCATGAGCGACTCCTTTCATGATCAATGTAGGGCCGGCGCCGTTAGGATGGCGTTAGGAAACGGGGCGCCGCGAACGCCCGCGCAAACAGCTACTTGGCGGCGTCCAGGGCGCGGTTCAGCCGGAGCACGTTGACGCGCGGTTCGCCGAGCAACCCGAAGCTGCGGCCTTCGGTCTGGGCGGCGACCAGCGCACGCACCTTGTCCTCGGCCAGGCCGCGCGCTTTCGCGACGCGGGCGAGCTGGTAATCCGCGGCCTCCGGACTGATGTGCGGGTCGAGGCCGCTGCCCGAGGCGGTGACGAGGTCCGCCGGGACGGGGCGGGTGTTCGCCGGATCGGCTTCCCTCAGCGCCTTCACGCGGTCCGCGACGGCATCCGCAAGCGCCTTGTTCGTGGGCCCCTGGTTGGAACCTGAAGAAGAGGCGCCGTTGTAGGGTTGCGGCGAGGTCGCCGACGGCCGGCCCCAGAAGTACTTCGGATCGCTGAAGGGCTGGCCGATCAGCGACGGGTCGCCCCGGGCCTGGACGGGAAAGAACTGCGCGAATCCGGTCACGAGCAGCGGATAGGCGACGCCGGTGACGGCACTCAGCACGAGGAACGAGAGCAGGGCGGGGCGGAATTCCTTGAGCATGGCGGCTTCCTCAGGCGAGTCCGAGCGCGACCAGGATCAGGTCGATGATCTTGATGCCGATGAACGGCACGACGATGCCGCCCAGGCCGTAGATGAGTAGATTGCGGCGCAGCAGGCCCTCGGCGCCGATCGCGCGGTAGCGCACCCCCTTCAGCGCGAGCGGGATGAGGGCGATGATGATGAGCGCGTTGAAGATGACCGCGGAGAGGACCGCCGAAGAGGGCGTGGCAAGGTGCATCACGTTGAGCGCGTTGAGCTGCGGGTAGGTGGTCGCGAACGCCGCCGGGATGATCGCGAAATACTTGGCGAGGTCGTTGGCGATGGAGAACGTGGTCAGCGAGCCGCGCGTGATGAGCAGCTGCTTGCCGATCTCGACCACCTCGATGAGCTTCGTGGGGTTGGAATCGAGGTCGACCATGTTGCCGGCTTCCTTGGCGGCCTGCGTGCCAGCGTTCATGGCGACGGCCACGTCGGCCTGGGCCAGCGCGGGCGCGTCGTTGGTGCCGTCGCCGCACATGGCGATGAGGCGCCCGTCGTGCTGGTGGTCGCGGATCAGCTTCAGCTTCGCCTCTGGCGTCGCCTCGGCGAGGTAGTCGTCCACGCCGGCTTCGGCCGCGATGGCGGCGGCCGTGAGGCGGTTGTCCCCGGTGATCATCACGGTGCGGATGCCCATTCGGCGCAGCTCGGCGAAACGCTCCTTGATGCCGCCCTTGACGACGTCCTTGAGCTCGATGCAGCCGAGCACCCGCGCGCCCTCGGCCACCACGAGCGGCGTCGAGCCCCGCCTCGCGATGCGCTCGACCTCGCCCTGGATCTCGGCCGGGAAGCGGCCGCCGAGGGACTCGACGTGCGCGCGGACGGCGTCGGCCGCGCCCTTGCGGATCAGTCTGCCCTCGAGGTCCACGCCGCTCATGCGCGTGTGCGCGGAGAAGGGCACGAGCTTCGCGCCGAGCTGTGAAAGGTCGCGCTCGCGCAGGTTGTATTTCTGCTTGGCGAGCACCACGATCGAGCGGCCCTCGGGCGTCTCGTCGGCGAGCGAGGCGAGCTGCGCGGCATCCGCGAGCGCGGTCTCCGCGACGCCGGGCGCGGCGATCAGCGCCGAGGCCTGGCGATTGCCCAGCGTGATGGTGCCGGTCTTGTCCAGCAGCAGCACGTCGACGTCGCCCGCGGCCTCGACCGCGCGTCCGGAGGTCGCGATCACGTTGGCCCGGATCATGCGGTCCATGCCGGCGATGCCGATGGCCGAGAGCAGCGCGCCGATGGTGGTCGGGATCAGGCAGACGAGCAGCGCGACGAGCACCGTGATCGAGATCGGGCTGCCCTGGCCGGCCGCCTTCACCGAGTAGAGCGAGAACGGCAGCAGCGTCGCGCAGGCAAGCAGGAAGATCAGCGTGAACTTGGCGAGCAGGATGGAGAGCGCGACCTCGTTCGGCGTCTTCTGGCGCTTGGCGCCCTCGATGAGGGAGATCATGCGGTCGAGGAAGCTCTCGCCCGGGTTGGCGCCGATGCGGATCACGAGCCAGTCCGACAGCACGCGCGTGCCGCCCGTGACCGAGGATCGGTCGCCGCCCGACTCGCGCACCACGGGCGCGGATTCGCCCGTGATCGCGCTCTCGTTGACGGTCGCCGCGCCTTCGACGACCTCGCCGTCGCCGGGGACGAGGTCGCCCGGCTCGACCAGCACGGCGTCGCCCTTGCGCAGCTGCGTCGCCGGCGTGAGCACGATGGTCGAGCCCTTGCGCGGTTCGAGCAGCTTCTTGGCACGTATTTCCTCGCGCGTGCCGCGCAGCGCGGCGGCCTGCGCCTTGCCGCGGCCCTCGGCGATGCTCTCGGCGAAGTTGGCGAACAGCAGCGTGAACCAGAGCCAGAGCGCGACCGCGGTCACGAAGCCGGAGGGCTGCAGCACGGCGTTCACGGTCACCAGCAGCGAGCCGAC
>DATJXO010000056.1:0-2068 GCA_035500055.1 Burkholderiales bacterium
GGTGTATAGTCCAGCCAGCTTTGGTTGGATCGCCCTCCGAGCAAAGCGCGAAAAACAAAGGCCTCAAGCGAACTTGAGGCCTTTGCGGCGGGGGCGGAAGGTATCGGGTCGGCGCCTCATCAACGACTGGCCCCTGGGTTCAAATCCCAGCGCCTCCACCCAAAATGATGCTACCGCTACTCGATCGGCTTTTCTTCTCCTATTTCGTTGTCCTTAAGCATTTGTTTTAACCGCTCGTCGGCAAGTCTTAGTAGTACGTCGGCCCTCGAATTTCCGTATAAACCTTTGCCTTTCAAGCGGTCCAAGTAGGCCATTTGGACCAAGTTGGGCCAGGTCTTAAGCAGCTTTGTTTCGTTCGTATCCCTTGCCGCCACTCGCGCACCGTAGACCCCTATATAGGCCCCAATTAGGCCCTAAATAGGGGTATGGCGCAAGTGGGTACGCCAACCGACACATGCTGGCAGTTTCAAAACCATGCTGCCCCGCAATATCGCTACCGTACGCTAGGTCTGCACCAGGCGCCGGTGGCGCTGCACGCTCATCAGGATGCCGACGCCGACGAAGAGCGTGAGCAGCGAGGTGCCGCCGTAGGAGATGAAGGGCAGCGGCACGCCGACCACGGGGAGGATGCCCGAAACCATCCCCATGTTGACGAAGGCGTAGGTGAAGAACATCAGCGCCACCGAGCCCGCAAGCAGCCGCGAGAAGAAGGTCGCGGCGCCGGCCGCGATCATCAGGCCGCGCGCGACGAGCAGCGTGTAGAGCGCGAGCAGCAGCACGTTGCCGAGCAGGCCGAATTCCTCCGAGTACACGGCGAAGATGAAGTCGGTGTGCCGCTCCGGGATGAACTCCAGGTGCGCCTGCGTGCCGTGCAGCCAGCCCTTGCCGGCGATGCCGCCCGAGCCGACCGCGATGGTCGACTGGATGGTGTGGTAGCCGGCGCCGAGCGGGTCCTGCGAAGGGTCGATGAGCGTGAGGATGCGCTTGCGCTGGTAGTCGTGCAGCATTCCCCAGAGGGGCGGCAGGCTGGCGAGCCCGAGCGCGAGCAGCGCCGCCATCACCTTCCAGCGCAGGCCGGCGAAGAAGATGACGAAGAACCCGGCCGCGGCGACCAGCACCGCGGTGCCGAGGTCGGGCTGGCGCGCGATCAGCGCCACCGGCAGCGCGAGCAGCAGCGCGGCGATGGCGAATTCGCGCAGCCGCAGCGCCGCCTCGTAGCGCTGGAAGTACCACGCCAGCATCATCGGCAGGGCCAGCTTCATCATCTCGGCGGGCTGGAAGCGCGTGACGCCGACGTGCAGCCAGCGGCGCGCGCCGTTCACCACGTCGCCGCCGAGCGCGACGGCGACCAGCAGCGCCAGCCCGAGCAGGTACGCGGGCGGGGCGAGGCGCATCAGCGTCTGCGGCGGCACCTGCGCCGTCACCCACATCGCCGCCAGCGCGATGAGGAGGTTGACAAGCTGCGCCGCGACCCGCTGCGGCTGGTCGTAGCTGGCCGAATACAGGGTCGCGAGCCCGAGCGCCGACAGGATCAGGCAGATCGCGAGCAGCGGGCCATCGATGCCCTCGCCGAGCCGCGCCAGCAGCCGGCGCGGCGCGAGCGCGCTCGCGTCCAGCGCCATCAGTCGTTGCCCGGCTGCGAGGCGCCTTCCGGCGCGTCGTCGCCGGGGGCGTCCGGCGCGAGGTCGCCTTCCGGCAGCTTGCCGAGCAGGTAGAAGTCGAGCACGGCGCGCGCGATCGGCGCGGCGGCGCGCGCGCCAAAGCCGCCGTTCTCGACCACCACGGCGAGCGCGATGCGCGGGCTCTCGACGGGCGCGAAGGCGATGAACAGCGAATGATCGCGCAGCCGCTCGGCGACGCTCTTCTCGTTGTACTTCTCGCCCTGCTTCAGGCCGAACACCTGGGCGGTGCCCGTCTTGCCGCCGCTCGTGTACTGCGCGCCGGCGAAGGCGCGTGCCCCGGTGCCCTCGGTGTTGACCGCGGCCATGGCGCGCTTCACGAACTCCAGGTTGGCGGGCTTGAGCGCGACGTGCCGCAGCAGCTCCGGCTCGATGCGGCGCCGCTCGTC
>DATJXO010000057.1:0-19895 GCA_035500055.1 Burkholderiales bacterium
GCCGCGCGCGATCGCGCTGCCGGTCGAGCCGTGAGGACCCGAATCAAGATCTGCGGCATCACCCGCGTCGAGGATGCGCGGGCCGCGTCCGCTGCCGGCGCCGACGCCATCGGGCTGGTGTTCTATCCGCCGAGCCCGCGCTTCCTCGCCCACGCGCGCGCGCGGCAGATTCGGGACTCGCTGCCGCCGTTCGTGGCCCCGGTCGCGCTATTCGTGAATGCGCCGCGCGCGGACGTCGCAGCGGTGATCGAGCGCGTGCGTCCTTCAGTGCTGCAGTTCCACGGCGAGGAAACGCCCGACTACTGCGCGCAATTCGGGCTGCCGTACCTCAAGGCCTGCCGCGTGAGGCCAGGGGTCGATTTGCTAAAATATCTCGCTCCGTTCTCGGGCGCGGCAGGCTGGCTGCTCGACAGCCACGTCGAGGAATACGGCGGCATCGGCGAGCGCTTCGACTGGTCGCTGGTCCCGCAGCAGCGGCCGCGGCCGATCGTGCTCTCAGGCGGGCTGGCGCGGGAGAATGTGGCCGATGCGGTGCGGCGCGTGCGACCGTGGGCGGTGGACGTGTCGAGCGGCGTGGAGACCGCCAAGGGGATCAAGGACAAGTCCATGATCGAAGCCTTCATCACCGAGGTGCGGCATGCGGATGTATGACCTGCCCGACCCGCGCGGGCACTTCGGCCCGTATGGTGGCGTGTTCGTCGCCGAGACGCTGTCCCAGGCCCTGGAAGAGCTGCGCCAGGCCTACGAGGAAAGCCGGCGCGACCCGGCGTTCCTCGACGAGCTCAAGAGCGAGCTCAAGCACTATGTCGGGCGCCCGACCCCGATCTACCACGCACGCCGCTGGTCGGAGCAACTGGGCGGCGCGCAGATCTACCTCAAGCGGGAAGACCTGAACCACACCGGCGCGCACAAGATCAACAACACCATGGGTCAGGCGCTGCTCGCGCGCCGCATGGGCAAGAGGCGTGTGATCGCCGAGACCGGGGCAGGCATGCACGGCGTCGCCGCGGCCACCGTCGCCGCCCGCTTCGGCATGGAATGCGTGGTCTACATGGGTTCGGAGGACGTGAAGCGCCAGGCAGCCAACGTCTACCGGATGAAGCTGCTCGGCGCGCAGGTGGTCCCGGTCGAGTCCGGGTCGAAGACGCTCAAGGACGCGCTGAACGAGGCGATGCGCGACTGGGTGACCAACGTCGAAAGCACCTTCTACATCATCGGCACAGTCGCCGGGCCGCACCCCTACCCGATGATGGTGCGCGATTTCCAGTCGGTAATCGGCGAGGAGTGCCGCGTGCAGATGCCCGAGCTCGCGGGGCGGCAGCCCGACGCGGTGATCGCCTGCGTCGGCGGCGGCTCGAACGCGATGGGGATCTTCTACCCCTATCTCGGCGACGAGAAGGTGCGTCTGATCGGCGTCGAAGCGGCCGGGGAAGGGCTCGCCTCGGGGCGCCACGCGGCGTCGCTGTGCGCCGGCAGACCGGGCGTGCTGCACGGCAACCGGACCTATCTGCTGCAGGACGCCAACGGCCAGATCCTTGAGACACACTCGATCTCGGCGGGGCTCGATTACCCGGGCGTCGGTCCGGAGCACGCCTGGTTGAAGGACCAGCATCGCGCCGAGTACGTCGCGGTCACCGACGACGAGGCGCTGAAGGCGTTCATGGCCCTCTGCCGCACGGAGGGGATCATTCCGGCGCTCGAATCCGCGCACGCGGCGGCCTACGCGGCGAAGATCGCGCCCTCGATGCCGAAGGGCGCGCTGCTGCTGGTCAACCTCTCTGGGCGCGGCGACAAGGACATGCACACGGTCGCGCAGCGCGCGGGCCTGGCGCTCTAGCGATGTCGCGCATCCAGGCCTGCTTCGGGGCCCTGCGCAAATCGGGCCGCAAGGCCCTCGTGCCTTACATTACCGCGGGCGACCCGTCGCGCGAGCTGACCGTGCCGCTGCTGCACGCGCTGGTCGAGGGCGGCGGCGACGTGATCGAGCTCGGCGTGCCGTTCTCCGATCCGATGGCCGACGGCCCGGTGGTCCAGCGCTCCGGCGAGCGGGCGTTGAAGAATGGCGTCAGCCTTGGGGACGTTCTCGAGCTCGTAAAGGCCTTCAGAGAAAAAGATCGGAACACCCCCTTGGTGCTGATGGGCTACGCCAACCCCATCGAGGCGATGGGAACGGAGCGCTTCGTGCGCGAAGCGAAGGACGCCGGGGTCGACGGCGTGATCGTGGTCGACTACCCGCCCGAGGAATGCAGGGAATTCGCACAGCTTGCGAAGACAAACGGCATCGACCCGATCTTCCTTCTGGCGCCGACCTCGACCGACGAACGCATCCGCGAGGTCGCGGCGGTGGCGAGCGGGTATCTCTACTATGTATCGCTGAAGGGCATTACCGGCGCCGGGCACCTGGACGTCTCGGACGTTGCGACGCATCTGCCGAGGCTCCGCGCGGCCTCGAAGCTGCCGATCGGGGTCGGCTTCGGCATCCGCGATGCGGCCTCGGCGCGCAGGATCGCCGAGTTCGCCGACGCGGTGATCATCGGCAGCCGGGTAATCCAGGAGATCGAATCCGCCGGAGCCGAGCAGGCCTGCGCGCGCGTGAAAGGCTTTCTCGCGCCGATCCGTGCCGCGATGGATGGGCTGGCGGCGAAGGCGCTCGCATGAGCTGGCTGCAGAAGCTGCTGCCGCCGAAGATCCAGCGCGGCACCGGGCCCCGCAAGCAGGTGCCAGAGGGGCTCTGGACCAAGTGTCCGGCGTGCAGTGCGGTGCTGTACAGCACCGACCTTGAGAAGAACCTCAACGTCTGCCCGAAATGCGGCGATCACCAGCGGATCGGCGCGCGCGCGCGCCTGGACGCGCTGCTCGACCCGGAGGGCCGCTTCGAGATCGGCGCCGAGGTGCTGCCGGTCGACAGCCTCAAGTTCCGCGACTCGAAGAAATACACCGAGCGCCTGGAGGAAGCCCGGCATGCGACCGACGAAACCGACGCGCTGGTGGTGATGCAGGGCTCGATCAAGTCGCTCGGCGTGGTGTGTGCCGCCTTCGAGTTCGAGTTCATGGGGGGCTCGATGGGCTCGGTGGTCGGCGAGCGCTTCGTGCGAGGCGTGCGTGTGGCGGTCGAGCAGAAGCTGCCGTACCTGTGCTTTACCTCGACCGGGGGCGCGCGCATGCAGGAGGGGCTGCTGTCGCTCGTGCAGATGGCGAAGACGACGGCCTCGCTCTCCGAGCTAGCGCAGCGCCGGCTGCCGTTCGTCACCGTGCTGACCGATCCGACCATGGGCGGCGTGTCGGCGAGCTTCGCCATGATCGGCGACATCGTCGTCGCGGAGCCGAAGGCGCTGATCGGCTTCGCCGGGCCGCGCGTGATCGAGCAGACGGTGCGGCAGAAGCTCCCCGAGGGCTTTCAGCGCGCCGAGTTCCTGCTGGAGAAGGGGGCGATCGACATGATCGTGGACCGCCGCCAGCTGCGCGACCGCCTGCACGTCCTGCTCGCGCTGCTTCTGGGAAAGTCCTCCGACGCGGCATCGTGAGCGGCAGGTCGCTCGCCGATTGGCTGGCGTACATAGAGCGCCAGCACCCGCAGCCCATTGCGCTCGGCCTGGAGCGCGTGGGCGAAGTTCTCGGCAGGATGAAGCTCGCGCTTTCCTGCCCGGTCCTCACGGTCGGTGGCACCAACGGAAAGGGCTCGACCTGCACGATGCTGGAATCGATCCTACGCTGCGCTGGCCTGCGCACTGGCCTCTATACGTCGCCGCACCTGCAGCGCTACAACGAGCGCGTGCGGGTCGCCGGCGTGGAGGCGGGCAACGCCGCCCTTGCGGAGTCCTTCGACGCGGTCGAGCGCGCGCGCGCCGGCGTGCCCCTGACGTATTTCGAGTTCGGCACGCTGGCGGCGCTGCACCGCTTCGCGCACGAAGGGATCGAGGCAGCGATTCTCGAGGTCGGGCTCGGCGGCCGGCTCGACGCGGTAAACGCGATCGACTCCGATTGCGCGGTACTGACCAGCGTCGGCATCGACCATGTCGAATACCTCGGCGGTTCCCGCGAGGAAATCGGACGGGAGAAGGCAGGCATCTTCCGGGCCGGGAAGCCCGCGATCATCGCCGAGCCCCGGCCGCCCGCGAGCGTGCTGGAGGAAATCCGGAGGATCGGGGCCGCGGCGCTGCTCATCGGCCGGGACTTCGGCTACGAGAGCCAAGGGACGCAGTGGTCCTACTGGGGGCCGGGCGGCAAGCGCGCCGGCCTCGCGCATCCTGCCCTGCGCGGCGCGGTGCAGCTGCGCAACGCGGCGGCGGCGCTGGCGGCGCTTGACGCGGTGCGCGAGCGGCTGCCGGTCGGCATGCACGAGATTCGCAGAGGGCTGGCGGAAGTCGAGTTGCCCGGCCGCTTCCAGGTGCTGCCCGGGCGGCCGCAGGTCATACTGGACGTGGCGCACAACCCGGATGCCGCGGCGGTGCTGGCGCGGAATCTCGGGGAGAGCGGCTTCGCGCGCGAGACTATCGCGGTTCTCGGCATGCTGCGCGACAAGGACATCTCCGGCGTGGTGCGGGCGGTGGCGCCTCGCGTCACGCGTTGGCACCTGACGACGCTGCCCGGACCGCGCGGAGCGCAATCCGGCGAGCTGCGGCGGATCCTCGCGGAAGCAGGAATAGAAAGCTCGGTTCGCGAGCACGCCAGCGCAGGCGAAGCGCTCGCCGCGGCGAGGGGCGAAGCGGGCGAAGATGATAAAATCGTCGTGTTCGGCTCGTTCCTCACCGTCGCCGGCGCCTATGGCAGATAACGAAGACGTCAATACGCTGAAGCGCCGCGGGCGTCGTCGTCTCGCCGGCGCCATCGCGCTGGTTCTGCTCGCGGTGATCGTGCTTCCGATGGTGTTCGACTCGGAGCCGAGGCGCAGTGCGCCGCCGGTGAGCGTTCGCATTCCCGGCGAGGAAGACAGCACATTTACCCCGAAGGTCACGCCCAAGCCGGCGCCAGCTGCCCCGATGCCGGCCGAGCCGACGCCAAGCGCCGAGAGGGCGGCTCCGGCGGAAAAGCCGGTCGAGAAGCCGGCCGCCCAGCCCGAGGCAAAGCCCGCGGGGAAGGAACCGGCGGCCAAAGCTGCCGAGGCGGCTGCGGCCAAGCCGGAGAGCAAGGCGGCTGAAGCCGAGCGCGCGCGCGCCCAGGCGGCGCTGGAGGGCGGGCCGTTCCTCGTGCCGGCCGGCGCCTACCTCGACCCCGCGGCCGCCGTCGACAAGCTGAAGGCGGCGCAGATCCCGTTCACCACGCAGAAGGTCGCTATCAAGGACGGCACCGTGACGCGTGTAATCGCGGGTCCGTTCGCGACCCGCGAGGCGGCCGAAAGAGCGGCGAAGCGGATCCAGGATCTGGGCCTGAAGACCGGCAAGGTCGAGACGAAATCCTGAGATGACGTGGCTCGACTACGCCGTGCTCGGCGTAATCGCGGCGTCCGTGGCTCTGGGCATCTGGCGCGGCCTGGTCCGGGAAGTAATCTCGGTTCTGGGGTGGGTGATCGCCTTCCTCGCCGCCAACCTGTTCGCCGGGCCGCTCGGCGCCGCCATGCCGCAGTCGATCCCGACGCCGGGCCTGCGCGTCGCGGCCGCGTTCGTCGTCGTCTTCGTCGGCGCGCTGGCCGCGAGCTCGCTCGCCGGCCTGCTGCTGTCCAGGATCGTCAAGGCGGTCGGGCTGGGCGGCCTCGACCGCGGGCTCGGTACGCTGTTCGGCGCCGCGCGCGGTTTGCTCATGGTGCTCGCCGCCGCGCTGCTGGCGGGGCTGACCAGCGCGCCGAAGCAGCCGTTCTGGCGCGATTCGTTGAGCGGCGGCCCGATGGCGCGCGCAGCCCTCGCGCTCAAGCCGTGGCTGCCTGAGACGCTGGCCGGGCGCTTGCGCTATGATTAGCGCCTAGACACACCGGGAGTCCCCAACCGATGTGCGGCATTCTGGGCATCGTCGCCCGCTCGCCCGTCAACCAGCTGCTCTATGACGGTCTGCTGCTGCTGCAGCACCGCGGTCAGGACGCGGCAGGGATCGTCACCAGCGAGCACAAGACCTTCCACATGCAGAAGGGCAGCGGCATGGTGCGCGACGTATTCCGCACGCGCAACATGCGCTCGCTCCCGGGAAACATCGGCATCGCGCACTGCCGCTACCCGACCGCCGGATCGGCCTTCAACTCGGCTGAATCCCAGCCGCTGTACGTCAATTCGCCCTTCGGCATCGTGCTGGCGCACAACGGCAACCTGACCAACTCGGACCGGCTCAAGGACGAGATGTTCCGGCAGGACCTCCGGCACATCAACACCAATTCGGACTCCGAGGTGCTGCTGAACGTGCTGGCGCACGAGCTGGAAAAGGTCTCGGTGCGGCTGCGCCTCGACCCGCAGACGATCTTCGCCGCAGTCGCGAACGTGCACCGGCGCGTGCGCGGTGCGTACGCCGTGATCGCGATGATCGCAGGCTACGGCGTGCTCGCCTTCCGGGATCCCTACGGCATCCGCCCGGCGGTGATCGGATGCAACGAGACCGAGCAGGGCATGGAGTACATGGTCGCCTCCGAATCGGTGGCGGTGGAGGCGCTCGGCTTCCGCACGCTGCGCGACGTCGCGCCCGGCGAAGCGGTGTTCATCGACGAAGACGGCAACTTCTTCAGCCAGCTGTGCGCCGACGGGGCTTCGCTCAACCCCTGCATCTTCGAATACGTCTACCTGGCGCGGCCTGACTCGGTGATCGACGGCGCCTCGGTCTACGAGGCGCGCCTGCACATGGGCGAGAAGCTGGCCGAGAAGATCCGCCGCGACTACCGGCACCTGGACATCGACGTGGTGATCCCGATCCCGGACTCCAGCCGCCCGTCCGCGCTGCAACTCGCGATGACGCTGGGGGTGCCGTATCGCGAGGGCTTCGTCAAGAACCGCTATATCGGCCGCACCTTCATCATGCCGGGCCAGGCCGTGCGCCGGCGCTCGGTACGGCAGAAGCTGAACGTCATCGGCCTGGAGTTCAAGGGCAAGAACGTGCTGCTGGTGGACGACTCGATCGTGCGCGGCACGACCAGCCACGAGATAGTGCAGATGGCGCGCGAGTCCGGGGCGCGCAAGGTGTTCTTCGCCTCGTCGGCGCCTCCGGTTCGCTTTCCGAACGTCTACGGCATCGACATGCCCACGCGGGCCGAGCTGATCGCGGCGCACCGCAGCGAGGCCGAGGTGGCCGCCGAGATCGGCGCCGACGCGCTGATCTACCAGGACCTCGAGGCGCTGATCGACGCGGTGCAGCGCGTAAACCCGAAGCTGCAGACTTTCGAGGCCTCGTGCTTCGACGGCCGCTACGTCACCGGAGACGTTACTGCCGACTACCTGCACGTCATCGAGACCCGGCGCGACGCGCACCGCGACGCCGAGGACGACGAGGGTGCCCAGCTCGATCTCAACCTGGTGGCGAACGGCTGAGTTTTTGGTATAGTGCGGGCTCACGCGCCGATTTGAGCCACAGCTTGCGGGCGCGCTACAAATCCAGCTAAAGCGTGCCGAAAGAAACCCGGTCCGCTCCAGTGGCAGAAAGGACCGGGTCTTTGTATGGCCGGGCAATTCGAGCTTTCCACTCTCGCGGTGCGCGCCGGACAGTTGCGCACGTCCTTCAACGAGCACGCCGAGGCGCTGTTTCCCACCTCGAGCTTTGTCTTCGAGAGCGCGGCGCAGGCCGCAGCGCGCTTCGGCGGCAGCGAGCCGGGCTACGTCTACTCGCGCTTCACCAATCCGACGGTGGCGATGTTCCAGGACCGGCTCGCGGCGCTCGAGGGCGCCGAGGCCTGCGTCGCCACCGCCTCCGGGATGTCGGCGATCCTCGCCGCGTCGATGGCGCTGCTCAAGGCGGGCGACCACGTGATCTGCTCGAACGCCGTATTCGGCGCCACGATCCAGCTCTATTCGGGGATCCTGGCGCGCTTCGGCGTCGAGACCACGTTCGTTTCTCCCACTAAGATCGAGGACTGGCGCCGGGCGCTGCGGCCGGCCACGAAGCTGCTCTTCGCCGAGACCCCCTCGAACCCGATGGGCGAGGTTACCGACATCGCGGCGCTCGCCGCAGTGGCGAAGCAGGGCGGCGCGGTGCTCGCGGTGGACAACGCGCTCTGCACCCCCGCGCTGCAGCGTCCGCTGCAGCACGGCGCCGACCTAGTGATCCACTCGGCGACCAAGTATCTCGACGGCCAGGGCAGGGTGCTGGGCGGGGCGGTCCTGGGATCGAAGGCGCTCGTCATGGACGGCATCTACGGCTTCCTGCGCACCGCCGGCCCGTCGCTCTCGCCCTTCAACGCCTGGGTGATCCTGAAGGGCATGGAAACGGTGGAGCTGCGCATGCTCGCCCAGTCCGAACGCGCGCTGAAGCTCGCCCAATGGCTGGAGCAGCGGCCGAACGTCGTACGGGTTTTCTATCCGGGGCTGGGGTCGCATCCGCAGCGCGAATTGGTCGGGCGCCAGCAGCGCGCCGGCGGCGCCGTCCTCTCCTTCGAAGTGAAGGGCGGCCGCGAGGCGGCGTGGAAGGTCATCGACTCCACGAAGCTGATCTCCATCACCGCCAACCTCGGCGACGTGAAGACGACGATCACGCACCCGGCCACCACCACCCATGGCCGGATAACCCCGGCGGCGCGCGCCGCCGCCGGCATCGGCGACGGGCTGCTTAGGGTGGCTGTGGGGCTCGAAGCCCTCGAGGACCTGAAGGCCGATCTGGCGCGCGGGCTGGGCTAGGCGCTCAGAACGCGACCAGCCTCGGCCCGACGTCGTCGAGCGCGAGGTAGCCGCCCGGCCCGTACCAGTCGGGGAGCACCCAGCGCTCGCAGACCGTGCCGTCGATCTCGAGCTCGTGGCGCGCGGGGCGATGGGTGTGCCCGTGGATCAGGCGCCTCACGCCATGGCGGCGGAAGACGTCCTTCACCGCGTCGCGGTTCACATCCATGATCTCGGCGGGCTTCGCGGCGATGACTTCCTTGCTCCTGGCGCGCAGGTCGTGGATGGCCTCGTGCCTGTCGGCCAGGCTTTTCGCCAGAAAATCGCGCTGCCAATCGGCCGAGCGGGCAATGCGGCGCCACGCCTGGTAGTCATGGTCGTCGGTGCAGAGCGTGTCGCCGTGCATCAGCAGCGTCTTGCCGCCGTTGAGCACGACGAGCGCAGGGTCGTCGATCAGCCGCGCGCCGCTCGCCTGGCAGAAGCCGGACGCGAGCAGGAAGTCGCGGTTGCCGTGCATCAGCGACACCTGGGCCCCGTTGCCCGCGAGGGCGCTCAGGCCGTCGGCGACCCGGCGCGCGAGCGCATCGCCCTGCGGATCGCTCAGCTCGTCGTCACCGACCCAGTATTCGAACAGGTCGCCGAGAATATAGAGCGCATCGGCACGGCGCGCCTCGGCATCGAGGAAGCGGAAGAAGAGGTCGAGCTTTTCCGGGCGCTCCGCCGAAAGGTGCAGGTCGGAGATGAACAGCGCCCGCGTCACGCCGCTACTTCGCGGCCTCGACCACGCTCGCCGACTCGATCACCACCGTCTCGCGCGGCACGTCGGTGGGGAAGGGCCCGCCCGCGCCGGTCGGCAGCTTGGAGATCTTCATCACCACGTCCAGGCCCGACACCACCTTGCCGAAGACGCAGTAGCCCCAGCCGTCCTGCGCCCGGTCGGCATTGAGGAAGTCGTTGTTCTTGACGTTGATGAAGAACTGCGCACTGGCCGAGTGGGGCGCGCTGGTGCGTGCCATGGCGATCGTGCCGAGATCGTTCCTGAGGCCGTTCTTCGCCTCGTTCTCGATCGGCGCGCGGGTCGGCTTTTGGCGGTATTTCGCATCGAAGCCGCCGCCCTGGATCATGAAGCCGTCGATGACGCGGTGAAAGATGGTGCCGTCGTAATGGCCGTCCTTCACGTACTGCAGGAAATTCGCCACCGTCTTCGGGGCCTTGGCGGGATAGAGCTCGAGGCGGATGGTGCCGACGTTGGTCTTGAGCTCGACCTGCGGGCCGGCCCCATGTGCGGCGGGCGCGACCGCGGCCACCGAAACGAGCACCAGCGGCCGCCAGAAAGCGATCAGTTTTCTCATCCTGCTCCCTCGTAGAGAATGCGCCACTTCGGGCCTTCCTTGACCCAGTACTGGCGCTTGCGCATGACGTTGGACAGATTGCTCGAGCGATAGTCCTGCTCGAAGCTCACCTCAATGAAGCGCTCGCGCGGGTACTGGAACATCGAAAGACGTGAGATCTTCACCTTGATCCAGCTCTTTCCCGAGTTGACGCGACGCTTGTGCTCGGACCACGCCGCCAGGTTCTCGTCGTCGGAACGGAAGGCGCGGTCGTAGTGCGAGAGGTACTTCGCCGTGTCGCGGCTCTCCCAGTCCGCGCGCCAGGACTCGATCGCCGCGGCGAGCGACTCGCGCTTGGCCTCCACTGCGGCGGCGCTGGTCCATTCGATGTCGTCCGCGATGATCACAGGAGTCAGGCCGATCTGCAGGGTGTGCGCCACCGCCTCGAGATCGGTGTTGGCGAGCACGATGCAGCCGTCGCTCGCGCGCGGCGGGCGGCTGTACATGTTCGAAGGCGTGCCGTGCAGCCAGATGCCGTGGCCGTTGCGCCCGAGGCTCCGGTCCCAGGCGTTCGGGTAGTTGATCGGGTAGGCGCCGGCGCCGTAGAAGTCGGTCAGCTTCTGGCGCGGCAGGCTCGCGATCACGGTGTAGACGCCGATCGGTGTCTTCTGGTCGCCCTCGCGCGTCTTCTCGACGCCGTTCTTGCCCAGCGTCACGTAGTAGTCGGCGACGTAGCGAGGCCGCCCGTCGACGTTCTCGAACTCGAACAGGCGCGAGCGGTGCGAGTCGACCACCAGCACATGCTTCTGCTCGGGGCCGAGCTGCAGCACGTAGCTCGGCACGCGACCGTCGGGCCGGTCGCGGAGCGCGCGCAGCCGCAGCAGCGCCTCCTCGCGCAGGCCCTCGACCTTGTCCCGCGGCACGGTCTTGGGCACGTCGCCGAAGGTCTGCAGCGGACGCGCCCGCGCCAGCAGCAGATCGCCGCGGATCAGGTAGGCGAGCCGGAAGTTGGGATGCTCGGCGATCAGCGCCTCGACCCGCCGCATCGCGAGATCGAGCCGGTTCGCGTCGATCGCTTCCAGCACGCCCTTCAGCGCCCGCTCCGGCTCGCCGGCAGAGGCGGCTGGCGCGAGCGCGAGGAACGCGGCCGCGACGACTCCCGCAGCCGCCCGGCGCAGCGCGTTCGCGCGCGCGCTCAATTCGAGAACCTTTCCTGCTCGATCAGCCACCGGCCGTCGGACTTCACCAGGGTGAGTATCTTGGTGCCTGCCGATTTCACGATTTCCGAGCGGTAGATCTGGCGGAACGTGACTTCGGCCCGGCTACCGTCGACGCTCACCTTGGGCGCCGAGACTTCGACGCTGATGCGCTTCGGCGCCGTGAGGCGCTGGCGGCGGACCTTTTCCCACTGCGCGCGCGACTCGCCGCCGGGCACGTTGAAATCCTTGGCGTAGAAGGAGAGGTAGGCGTCCGCGTCCTTCGCCGACCAGGCCTTGGCCCACGCGCGCACGGTGGCGAGCGGGTCAGGTGCCGCCGCGCTCCTCGCGGCGACAGGCTTCTCCGGAGCGGGCTTCGGCTCGGCCGCGGCCACGCTCGTCGCGGGCTTCGCCGCGGCGACGACGGGCTTCCCCGGCTCGGCGGCAGCCTTCGCCGGTTCCCGCTTCGCCGGCTCCGCCGCGGCCTCCACTGGCGGCGCAGCCGGCTCCTTGGGCGATGCCGCGACCGCCTTGGCCGGCGGCGCCGGAGGCGCGCCGACCAGCTCGCGCACCAGTGCGAGCTTGTTCTTGGCACCGGTATTGGCGGAGTCGATCTGCAGCGCCTTGTCGTACGCCTGGCTGGCGAGCTTGGCGTAGACGTCGCCCAGGTTTTCATAGGCGGTGGCGTAGCTCGGATGCGTCTTGATCGACTGCTCCAGGGCGGCGCGCGCTTTCTCGTAGTGCCCCTGCGCCGCGTAGAGCACGGCGAGGTTGTTGTACGGCTCCGGCAGCTCCGGGTAGTCCTGCGTGAGCTTCAGGAAAATCTCGGCCGCTTCCTTGGAGTTGCCGTCCTCGGCGTAGATCAGCCCCTTGAGGAAGCGGGCCTGCGGATCCTTCGGATGCGCCGCGAGGACCTTGTCGACGTGCTCGAGCGCTTGCTGATGCTGTCCCGCCTTGAGCAGCCTGCTGGCGTCCTGTATATCGTCGGCGCGCGCGGGCGCCGACACCAGCACCGAGGCCGCGAGCAACACGCCCAACGCCCGGCGCGGGTCGGAGAAGCCAATCATTGTGCTATACTTTTCAAGGCCCTACGTTAACTTGCGCATTCTAGACTAAGCCCTGTCCGATCACAACTCGACAGGCGTCCAAGGGCCCCCGGCATGCTGCGTATCTACAACTCTCTGGCGCGGGACAAGCAGAACTTCGTTCCGCTGCGGGCCGGCGAGGTGAGGATGTACGTCTGCGGCATGACCGTGTACGACCTCTGCCACCTCGGGCACGCGCGCATGATGGTGGTGTTCGACATGGTGCGCCGGTGGCTGCGCGCGAGCGGCTACCGCGTCGTCTTCGTGCGCAACATCACCGACATCGACGACAAGATCATCCGCCGTGCGGCCGAGAATCGCGAGCCGGTCGCCGCGCTCACCGAGCGCTACATCCGCGCCATGGACGAGGACATCGGCGCGCTCGGCGTCGAGAAGCCCGACCATGAGCCGCGCGCGACCCGGTACGTGCCCCAGATGGAGGACATGATCGCGCGGCTGCGGAAGAACGGGCTGGCCTATGTCGCTGCGGACGGCGACGTCAACTTCGCGGTGCGCAAGTTTCCCGGCTACGGGCGGCTCTCGGGCAAGTCGCTCGACGCCCTGCGTGCCGGCGAGCGCGTCGAGCCCGCGGCGGCGAAGCACGACCCGCTCGACTTCGTGCTGTGGAAGCGCTCCAAGCCGGAGGAGCCGAAGTGGCCGTCGCCCTGGGGGGAAGGGCGGCCCGGCTGGCACATCGAGTGCTCCGCCATGAGCTGCGACCTGCTCGGCAACCACTTCGACATCCATGGCGGCGGCCAGGACCTGCAGTTTCCGCACCACGAGAACGAGATCGCGCAATCCGAAGGCGCGAACGGCGGCCGCTTCGTCAACTACTGGATGCATAACGGCTTCGTCCAGGTCGACGAAGCGAAGATGTCGAAGTCGCTCGGCAACTTCTTCACGCTGCGCGACATACTCAAGCGCTACGACCCGGAGGTGGTGCGCTTCTTCATCCTGCGCGCGCACTACCGCAGTCCGCTCAACTACTCGGATGCCCACCTCGACGACGCCAGGGCGGCGCTGACGCGCATGTACACGGCGCTGCTGACGGCGCAGATCAGGGATCGAGCCGTCGACTGGGGCGAAGCGCGCGCGCGGAAGTTCAAGGAAGCCATGGACGACGACTTCGGCACTCCGGGCGCGGTTGCCGTGCTGCAAGGGTTGGCCAATGAAGTCTTTCACGGGGTTTCCGCCGCTGGATCCCTTTTGAAGGAGCTCGGCGGGGTCCTCGGGATTCTCCAGCGGGATCCCAGGGAGTTCCTTCAGTCGGGCCCTGGGAGCGGGGTCTCGGAGCAGGAGGTTCAAGCCAAGATAGAGGCGCGCATTGCGGCCCGCAAGGCGCGGAACTTCGCCGAGGCCGACCGCATACGCGACGAACTCGAGGCGGCCGGCGTCCTCCTGGAGGATGGACCGGGCGGCACGACCTGGCGCCGCGCCTGAAAGACGTGGTCTGACCCCGTTTTCGGGTCAGCCCTCGAAGAATTCCTTCACTTTGTCGAACCAGCCCTTGGCGCGCGGGTTGTGGCGCGCCGAGTCCTTCTGGCTGATCGACTCGAATTCCTGCAGCAGCTCGCGCTGGCGCGCGGTGAGGTTGACCGGCGTCTCGACCACGACGTGGCAGTAGAGGTCGCCCGGCGACGGGCTGCGCACGCCCTTGATGCCCTTGCCTCGCAGGCGGAAGGTCTTGCCGCCCTGGGTCTCGGCCGGCACCTTGATGCGCGCGCTCGAGTCGAGCGTGGGAATCTCGATCTCGCCGCCGAGTGCCGCAGTGGCAAACGAGACTGGCATCTCGCAGTGCAGGTCGTCGTGGTCGCGCTGGAACACCGGGTGGGGCTTGAGGTGGACCTGGACGTAGAGGTCTCCCGGCGGACCGCCGTTCACGCCCGGCTCGCCTTCCGCGGAGAGCCGCACGCGGTCGCCCTCGTCGACCCCCGACGGGATGCGCACCGAGAGCGTTTTCTGGTGCTTGACGCGGCCGGCCCCGCCGCAGGCGGAGCAGGGATGCGCCACCATCTTGCCGCTGCCGTGGCAGCGCGGGCAAGTCTGCGCGATGGAGAATGGCCCTTGCGAGATCCGCACCTGGCCGGTGCCGCGGCAGGTGCTGCAGGTCTGCGGCTGCGTGCCCGGGCGCGCCCCGGTGCCGTGGCAGGTCTCGCAGGCCGCCACCGTCGGGATGCGGATCTTGGTCTCGAAGCCGTGCGCCGCCTGCTCGAGGGTCAGCTCGAGGTTGTAGCGCAGGTCGGCGCCGCGGAACACCCCCGAGCGCCCGCCGCGCGCACCGCCGAAGATCTCGCCGAAGATGTCGCTGAAGATGTCGCCGAAGCCGGCGCCGCCGAAGCCTGCGCCGGCGCCCGCCGTGGCCGCCGGATCGACGCCGGCGTGGCCAAACTGGTCGTACGCCGAGCGCTTCTGCGTATCGCCCAGCACTTCGTAGGCTTCCTTCGCCTCCTTGAAGTGCTCCTCGGCCTTCGGGTTGTCCGGATTGCGGTCCGGATGCCACTTCATGGCGAGCTTGCGGTACGCCTTCTTGATATCCTCTTCGGAGGCGTCCCGGTTCAAGCCGAGCACCTCGTAGTAGTCGCGCTTCGCCACCCGCCGCTACCTCCCGCGCTACCGGCGCTCAGCCGGTCTTCTTGTCCTTGACCTCGGTGTACTCCGCATCCACTACGTTGCCGTCGTCCTTCTTCGCCTCGGCGCCCTGCGCGCCGCCCGGCGCCGACTGCTGCGCCTGCTGCTTCGCCTGCTCGTCGGCGTAGACCTTCTCGCCGAGCTTTTGCGCAGCCTGGGCCAGCGCCTGCGCCTTGGCGTCGATTTCGGCCTTGCTTTCCGACTTCAGGACCGATTCGGCATCCTTCAGCGCGGCCTCGATCTTCTCCTTCTCCGCCGCCTCGAGCTTGCCGCCATGCTCGCCGAGCGACTTCTTGATCGTGTGCACCAGCGCCTCGCACTGGTTGCGCGCGTTGACCAGCTCGAGCGCCCTGCGGTCCTCCTCGGCGTGCGCCTCCGCGTCCTTCACCATGCGCTTGATTTCCTCCTCGCTGAGGCCGGAGCCCGCCTGGATCTTGATCTTCGTTTCCTTGCCGGTGGCCTTGTCCTTGGCGGTGACGTGCAGGATGCCGTTGGCGTCGATGTCGAACGTCACCTCGATCTGCGGCAGGCCGCGCGGAGCCGGGGCGATGTCGGCCAGGTTGAACTGCCCGAGCGACTTGTTGCCGCCGGCCACGTCGCGCTCGCCCTGCAGCACGTGGATGGTCACCGCGGTCTGGTTGTCTTCTGCCGTCGAGAACACCTGCTGCGCCTTGGTCGGGATGGTGGTGTTCTTCTGGATCAGCTTGGTCATCACCCCGCCGAGCGTCTCGATGCCGAGCGAGAGCGGCGTGACGTCGAGCAGCAGCACATCCTTGACGTCGCCCTTGAGCACGCCGGCCTGGATCGCGGCGCCGATGGCGACCGCCTCGTCCGGGTTGACGTCCTTCCTCGGCTCCTTGCCGAAGAACTCGCGCACCTTGTCGACGACCTTGGGCATGCGCGTCATGCCGCCGACCAGGATCACGTCCTGGATGTCAGACACCTTGATGCCCGCATCCTTGATCGCGATGCGGCAGGGCTCGATCGTCTTCTCGACCAGCTCGTCGACCAGCGATTCGAACTTGGCGCGCGTGAGCTTCATCGTGAGGTGCTGCGGCGCGCCGTTCGCCATCGCGATGTAGGGCTCGTTGATCTCGGTCTGCTGGCTCGAGGAGAGCTCGATCTTGGCGCGTTCCGCGGCCGACTTCACGCGCTGCAGCGCGATCGGGTCCTTGGAGAGGTCGACGCCGCTTTGCTTCCTGAACTCCTCCACGATGTAGTCGATCAGGCGCTGGTCGAAATCCTCGCCGCCGAGGAAGGTGTCGCCGTTGGTCGAGAGCACCTCGAACTGGTGCTCGCCCTCCACCGCCGCGATGTCGATGATCGAAATGTCGAAGGTGCCGCCGCCGAGGTCGTAGACCGCGATCTTGCGATCCTTGCCCTCCTTCTTGTCGAGGCCGAAGGCGAGCGCGGCCGCGGTCGGCTCGTTGATGATGCGCTTGACGTCCAGGCCGGCGATGCGGCCGGCGTCCTTGGTGGCCTGGCGCTGGGAGTCGTTGAAGTACGCCGGCACGGTGATCACCGCCTCGGTGACCTCCTCGCCGAGGTAGTCCTCTGCGGTCTTCTTCATCTTGCGCAGCACCTCGGCCGAGACCTGCTGCGCGGCGAGCTTCTTGCCGCGCACCTCGACCCAGGCATCGCCGTTGTCGGCCTTGACGATCTGGTAGGGCATCAGGCCGATGTCCTTCTGCACTTCCCGCTCGTCGAACTTGCGGCCGATCAGCCGCTTCACGGCGAACAGCGTGTTCTTCGCGTTGGTCACCGCCTGGCGCTTCGCCGGGGCGCCGACCAGAATGTCGCCGTCGTCCGTGTAGGCGACGATCGAAGGCGTCGTGCGGGCGCCCTCCGAGTTCTCGATCACCTTGGGCTTGCCGCCCTCCATGATGGCGACGCAGGAGTTGGTCGTGCCCAAGTCGATGCCGATGATCTTTGCCATGTCCGCGTTCCTCAGTTCGATTCCAAGTTACTGTCCGAGATGGGGTTTCCGGCGCCGCTTTCAAGGGCCTTGGCGACCGTGACGAGGGCCGGCCGCAGCACCCGGTCGGCCAGCAGGTAGCCCTTCTGCATCACCGCGACGACGGTGTTGGGCTCGCCTTCGGACTCCACCGCCGCCAGCGCCTGGTGCCGGTTCGGATCGAAGCGGGTGCCGGAGGCGGGCGCGATCGGCGAGATGCCGGCTTTCTCGAAGGCCGCGGCGAGCTGTTTCAGCGTCAGCTCGACGCCTTCGCGCAGCGCCTGCGACGAGCCTTCGGGCGCGGCGAGCGCCGCCTCTAGGCTGTCGAGCACGGGCAGCATGCTTGCCGCGAAGCGCTCCACCGCGAAGCGGTGGGCCGCCGCAACGTCCGCCTGGGCGCGCTTGCGCGCGTTGTCGGCGTCCGCCAGCGCACGCAGCCAGGCCTCGCGCTGCTCGGAGAGACGGGCTTCGGCCTCCGAAAGGCGCGTCTCCAGGGTCCCGTCTTCGGGCCCGGGCGGGGTAGGCTGCGGCGTGGGTTCGGTCATGCAGCCCTTATGATTTGGGGCGGCGAGAGCGGTTTCAAGTGCTCGAGCGCAGATTTTTGTGCTGCGCAAACAGGAGGATACGATTGCTCGGACGGCTTCTGAGGCAACTGCGCTCGCCGCGGCCGGTCCGCCTGGCCACGTCGGTCTCCGTCGGCATGGCCGCGCACGGCAATTCCGCCACCACGCGGCGGGCGCTCGAGGCGCTGCTCGTGAGCGCGAACGGCGACTTCGAGCTGCTGCTGGTCGACGACTGCTCGCCCGATGACACGCTGGCGGTGTTCCGCGAAGTCCGGCGCTGGCACGCCAACACGCGCGTCTTCGCCTTCAGCCGCAACCTGGAATATTGCGAAAGCGTCAACGCGATCCTGTCCCACGCGCGCGGCGACCGGGTGCTGTTCCTGTCGAACGACATCCACGCCTCGCCTGCGTACCTTCGCGAGCTGCTCGCCGCGGCCGAGGCGCACCCGGACTGCGGCATCCTGCGGGGCTGCTCGAATTTCGTCGACAACGGCTCGGCCGATCATAACGTCGCGATCGGCCGCTGCGAGACGCGCGACGACTATTTCCGGTTCGCGGAGAGGATCGCTGCGCAGCACCGCGGCGACGCACTGCTCGACGATCGCTTCCTGGTCGGCGACGCCTTTCTCGTGACCCGGCGCGTCCTGGCGTGCATCGGCACCTTCGATACCCGGTTCCGCGGCTACTACGGCGACTGCGACTTCGGGCTGCGCGCGCGCATCGCCGGCTTTCGCGTCGCGCTGCAGCGGCGCGCGTTCGCCTTTCACGAGCGGGACGCCAACGTCGACTACCTGCCGGAAGCGGAGCGCCTCGAGAAGGTGCGCAGGCGCCACGCGCGGGTCGCGGCGGCGCTGCGGGAGTTCCAGCGCAAGTACGGCCTCGAGCTCGCGGACGCCTCGGTGCACGATCTGCCGTGGGAAGCGCTGGCGCGCCGCCCGTTCGATCCGGCGCTGCACCGGATCGCGCCGAAGGACTACGCCGAGTACCTGGACTGACGCTTCACGCCGCGTGCGCGGCGAGCGCGGCGAGCGCGTCGATCCATTCCGGGGACTCGTTGAGGCAGGGGATGACGTGGAACTCGCGGCCGCCCGCCTCGAGGAACGCGCGCCGCGCCTCGATGCCGATCTCCTCGAGCGTCTCGAGGCAGTCCGAGACGAATCCCGGGCAGAGCACGTCGATGCGCGCCACGCCCTGTGCGGCGAGGGCGACGAGGGACGGCTGCGTATAGGGCTGCAGCCACTCCGCGGCGCCGAAGCGCGACTGGAAGGTCGCCGTCCACTCGCCGTCGCCCAGGCCCAGGGCCTGCGCGAGCAGGCGCGCGGTCTCGCGGCACTGCCGCTCGTAGGGGTCGCCGCGCTCCACCATGCGCCGCGGCAGGCCGTGGAAGCTCATCAGCATCCGGTCGCCCCGGCCGTGCGCGTCCCAGTGCCGCCGCACGCTCGCCGCCAGCGCGCCGATGTAGGCCGGGTGGTCGTGGAAGCTCTCGATCATCGCGCTGCCCGGCGGCAGGCAGTCGCGGACGCTCTCGGTGGTGCTGCGCGAGTACTGCGGGTGGAGCGGGAGCACGACGACGCGGCCACAGGCGCCCAGTTTCGCGAGGCCGTCCGCGATCGAGGGTGAGCCGTAGCGCATGGCGTACTCGACCCTGAGCGACGGCTCGCGCGCCGCGAGCAGCTCCGCCTGGCGGCGCGTGTGCACCGCGAGCGGCGAGCCTTCCGGGGTCCAGATCGCCCGGTATTTCGCGGCCGTCTTCGGCGGCCTGGTTCTCAGGACGATGCCGAAAAGGATCGGCAGCCAGATCCAGCGCGGCAGCTCGACCACGCGCGGGTCGGACAGGAACTCGGCGAGGTAGCGCCGCACCGCTCCGGCCGCGGGCTCGGCCGGCGTGCCGAGGTTGACGAGGAGGATCCCGCTCAGGGGTGCGACAGCGCGGAAGACAGCAGCTTCGCGGTAACGTCGACGATCGGCACGACGCGCTCGTAGGCCATGCGCGTCGGCCCGATCACGCCTACGGTCCCGACCACCTCGCCGTCCACGCGGTAGGGCGCGCTGACGACGCTGACGTCCTCGGGCGCCGTGACGCCGGACTCGCCGCCGATGAACACCTGCACGCCCTCGCCGCGCAGCGTGAGGTCGAGGATCCGCGCCAGCGAGGTCTTCTGCTCGAACAGCTCGAACAGCTGCCGCAGCCGCTTCATGTCCTGCGACAGGTCCTGTGCCGCGAACAGGTTGCGCTCCCCCGAGATCACGTACGGCTCGCCGCCCTCGGACACGGCCTTGCTGCCGGCGTCGAGCGCCGCGGTCATCAGGCCGATCATGTCCTGCCGCAGCTCCCGCAACTCGTCGTGCAGGCGCTCGCGCACCTGCTCGAAGGTGAGGCCGGAATAATTCTGGTTGATGAAGTTCGCCGCGGTCAGCAGC
>DATJXO010000058.1:0-17202 GCA_035500055.1 Burkholderiales bacterium
CATGGACCTGGCGACGGTCATGGCGGTGCTGGTCGCGGCCGCGCTCACCGGCGACAACAGCAACTACTGGATCGGGCGCTGGGCCGGGCCGCGCGTGTTCCACTACCAGCGCTCGCGCTGGTTCAGCCCTGCGCACCTGAAGCGCGCGCACGACTTCTACGAGCGCCACGGCGGCAAGACGATCATCCTCGCGCGCTTCGTCCCGATCGTGCGCACCTACGTGCCGTTCGTCGCCGGCGTCGGCGCCATGCCATACCTGCGCTACATCGGCTTCTGTGTCGCCGGCGCCCTCGCCTGGGTGGTATCGATCTGCTCGCTGGGCTACTGGTTCGGCAACGTGCCGGTGGTGAAGAACAACCTCACCGCGGCGATCCTCGTCATCGTGCTGCTGTCGATCTCGCCGGCGCTGCTGGCGTGGCTGGCGCGGCGGCGCGCCTAGTGCAGCGCGATCGGCGAGGTCGGCCGCGGCGGGTGCTTGGCGACGTAGCGCTTGATCCCCTCGAAGATGGCGCGCGCGATCTTTTCCTGGTAGGCGTCGTCCCGCAGGCGCTTTTCCTCCGTCGGATTGGAGATGAATGCGGTCTCGACCAGGATCGAGGGAACGTCGGGTGACTTGAGCACCGCGAAGCCCGCCTGCTCTACGTGCCCGCTGTGCAGCGCGCTGATCTGGCCGAGCTGGTCGAGCACCGCGTTGCCGAGCCTCAGGCTGCGGTCGATCGTCGCCGTCTGCGACAGGTCGAGCAGCGTCTGCGCCAGGTACTTGTCCTTGACGTCCAGGTTCACGCCGCCGATCAGGTCGGCGTCGTTCTCGCTCTTCGCCAGCCAGCGCGCGGCTTCGGAGGTCGCGCGCCGCTCCGACAGCGCAAACACGCTCGAGCCGTGCGCGTTGCACCGGGTGCAGGAGTCGGCATGGATCGACACGAAGAGGTCCGCCTTCACCCTGCGCGCCTTGTCGACCCGCGCCTGCAGCGACAGGTAGTAGTCGCCGTCGCGGGTCATGATCGCGCGCATGCCGGGCGCGGCGTCGACCAGCTCCTTCAGCCGCCGCGCGATCATCAGCGTCACGTCCTTCTCGCGCGTGCCGAGCCGGCCGCGCGCGCCCGGATCCTCGCCGCCGTGGCCGGGGTCGATGACGATGGTGGCGAGGCGGTCGATCTGCGGCCGGGCGTCGCCCGGGCCCGGGCCCGGGCCGGCGCCGTCGGCCGGCAGCTTGCCGTCGGCCTTGATCAGCGCCGCGAGCGGATCCGGCGGCACCAGCGGGTAGAGGTCGAGTACCAGCCGGTAGCCGTATTCGGCGACCGGGGCGAGAGAGAAGATCTGCGGCTTCACCTCGGTCTTCAGGTCGAGCACCAGGCGAACCACGCCGGGCCGGTTGCGCGCCACGCGCAGCTTCTCGATGTAGGGATCGCCCGAGGCGACCTTGCCGTCCAGCTCGGCGAGCGCGGGCCCGAGCTCCACGTCCTCCAGGTCGAGCACCAGTCGCCCGGGATTCTTCAGCGAGAACATCGCGTACTTGATCTGGGACTTCGATTCGAGCGTGACCCGTGTGTAGTCGGGCGCCGGCCAGATGCGCGCGGCGAGGACCTGCGCTTCGGCCGCCGCCCCGCCGCTCAGCCAGAGCGCCAGCGTCGCAAGGCCGACGCCAGCCAGTCCTCGCCCGCGGCCGAGCGCGCGGTGATTTCCGCCGCACGGCCGGGGGCGGCCTCCAGCAGCCGGATTTCCAGGTCCGCCGCGCCGAGCGCCGTCCCAGCGCGCTCCGGCCACTCCACGATGCAGAGCGACTGCGCGTTGAAGTGCTCCCGGAATCCGGAGCTCAGCCATTCGGCCCGATCTTTGATCCGATAAAAATCAAAGTGATATAAGTTTAATCTCGAAACGCCATAAGATTCAAGCAGGGTATAGGTAGGGCTCTTTACCCTGCCCTCGTAGCCGAAGGCCCGGAGCAGGCCGCGAACCAGCGTGGTCTTCCCGGCCCCGAGCTCGCCGGACAGGTGCAGGGAAAGCCCGCCGAGGCGGTCCGGCCCGGGCGCGGCGAGCGCCGCCCCGAGTCGCCGGGTGGCAGCCTCGTCCGGCAGACTAAGATGCTCCGCCATGGGTTCGCTCGCAGGACGTATCAAGCAATGGGGCGCCGAGCTCGGGTTCCAGGCGGTCGGCATCGCCGATATCGACCTCTCCGCCGCCGAGGGCCGCCTCGCCCAATGGCTGGGAATGGGGTGGCACGGCGAGATGGATTATATGGCGCGCCATGGCGCGCTCCGCGCGCGCCCGGCGGAGCTGCTGCCCGGCACGGCGCGCGTCATCTCCTGCCGCATGGACTACCTTGCCGACCGCCCCGGAACGCCGCGGGAAGAGCTGGCGTACCCGGCGCGCGCCTACGTCGCGCGGTACGCGCGGGGCAGGGACTATCACAAGACGGTGCGTGCGCGCCTGCAGAAGCTCGCCGACCGGATCGAGGCCGAGCACGGGCCGTTCCGCTACCGGGTGCTCGCCGATTCGGCGCCGGTGATGGAGGTCGAGCTCGCGGCGCGCGCCGGCGTCGGCTGGCGCGGCAAGCACACGCTGCTGCTCGACCGCGAGGGGTCCTGGTTCTTTCTCGGCGAGATCTACTGCGACCTGGACTTGCCCGCGGATCCGCCGGCGGAGGAGCATTGCGGCAGCTGCCGGCGCTGCATCGACGTCTGCCCGACCCAGGCGATCCGTGCTCCCTACCAGCTGGACGCGCGCCGCTGCATCTCGTACCTCACCATCGAGCACAAGAGCGCGATCCCGGAGGACCTGCGGCCGCTGGTCGGCAACCGCGTCTACGGCTGCGACGACTGCCAGCTCGCCTGCCCGTGGAACCGCTTCGCCGGCGTCTCCGGCGAGCCCGACTTTCAGGCGCGCAACGGGCTCGATCGGGCGACGCTGGTCGAGCTGTTCGGCTGGAGCGAGCGCGAGTTCGACGAGCGCTTGCGCGGCTCGCCGATCCGCCGCATCGGCTACGAGCGGTGGCTGCGCAACCTTGCCGTGGGACTGGGCAATGCTCCCCGTTCCGAAGAAGTCATAAGGATATTGAAATCAAGGTCCGGCCATGCTTCGCCGCTCGTGCGCGAGCACGTGCGCTGGGCCCTGGAGCGCCATGGCGTGGCGCCCTGACCCGCTGCTCGAAGGCTTCGAGGCGCTCGAGCTCGAGCAGCCGGCCGACTACGACGGCCGCGTCGTGGCGACGCTGGTGCGCCTGCCCGCGTCGCTCGCGCCGCACGGCGCGGCGCGAGGCACCGTCCTGTACGTGCACGGCTTCATCGACTACTTCTTCCAGCGCCACACGGCCGAGCGCTTCGCCGCCGAGGGCTACGCCTTCTATGCGCTCGATACGCGCAAGCACGGCCGCTCGCTCCTGCCGCACCAGCATCCGTGCTTCTGCAAGGACATCGCGGAGTATTTCGCCGACATCGACGCCGCCCTACGCGAGATCGGCGCCCCCGTGCTGCTCGCGGGGCATTCGACGGGCGGGCTGGTGTGCTCCCTGTACGCCGCATCCGGAGAGGAGCGGGGCCGGGTTCGCGCCCTCTGGCTGAACAGCCCGTTCTTCGACTGGCGCGCCCGCGGCTCGCAGCGGCGGCAAGTCGCGATCGCGTCCTTCCTCGGCCGCTTCTTCCCGTTCTTGAACAACCCGCGCGCCGTGCTGCCGGCGTATGTCCGGAGCATCCATCGAAACTGGGACGGCGAGTGGGATTTCGACCTGCGGCTGAAGCCCTTGATGGGGTTCCCGGCGTATTTCGGCTGGGTACGGGCGATCTGCGCCGCCCATGCGCGGGTGCGCGGCGGGCTGGGCCTCGGCATTCCGGTGCTCTCGATGCACTCGGACGAGGCCGACATCGTGCTCGACTGGCGCGACGTCGCGCGCTGGTCGCGCGCGCTGGGCCGGGATGTCAGCGTGCTCGCCTTTCCCGGCGGGCTGCACGACCTGGTGCTGTCGCGCCGCGAAATCCGCGATGCCGCCTTCGCTCAGCTGTTCTCCTGGGCGGAGCGAGGCCGGCCCCAGGGCTAGGCGCTGCGCGAGATCGGCCGCGAGGGGTCGGCGCACCACTCGCTCCACGACCCGGCGTAGACGCGCGAGCCGGCCAGGCCCGCGATCTCCATGGCCAGCACGTTATGGCAGGCGGCGACGCCCGAGCCGCAGTAGTGGATCACCTTCGCCGCCGGGCGTTCGCCGAGCACCTTGAGGAAGTCCGCCTTGAGTTCCTCCGGCGACTTGAAGGTGCCGTCGGGCTGCAGGTTGTCGTGGTTGAAGCGGTTGAGCGCGCCCGGGATGCGGCCCGCGACCGGGTCGATCGGCTCCTGCTCGCCGCGGTAGCGCGCCGGTGCGCGCGCGTCGAGCAGCACCGCCTTGCGCAGCCCGCGCTCGAGCGCCGCGAGGCCGACCGAGAGCGATTTGCGCGGCTCGCCGCGATAGCGCGTAGCCGTCGGCTCGGGCAGGTCGGCGCTCAGCGGCCGGCCCTCGCGCTCCCATTTCGCCAGGCCGCCGTCGAGCACCGCGGCCGACTCATGGCCGGCCCAGCGCAGCATCCACCACAGGCGTGCCGCCATCGCGCCCGAGCCGGCGTCGTAGCAGACGACAGTGTCGGTCGGGCCGAGGCCGCGTTCGCCCATCCAGGCGATGAAGTCCTTCAGGTCGGGGAGCGGATGACGGCCGTTGCCGCCGGTGAGCGGGCCGGAGAGGTCGCGATCGAGGTGCGCGAATTGCGCCCCGGGGATGTGCGCCTTGCCGTACGCCTCGAAGCCCCAGTCGGGCCGCGCCAGATCGTGGCGGCAGTCGAACACGCGCCACTCCGGGTGCGCAGCGAGCTCCTTGGTCGAAACGAGCGTCCGCGGCGCGCTCATGTGGCCCCCAGCTCGCGCCGGACCCACTCGTGGAAATGGCGCATCGCGTCCTCCATCGGCGACTGATACGGCCCCGCGTCCTCGCGGCCCTGGAGCCAGAGCGCCTTGCGCCCCCGGTCCATGCGGCGGCAGATCTCGTCGTCCTCGCGCGCCGTCTCGGCGTAGGCCGCCTGCTGCGCTTCGACGAACTCGCGCTCGAAGTGCACGATCTCCTCGGGGTAGTAGAACTCGACCACGTTGGTGGTGAGCTCGGGCGACCGCGGAATGAGGCTCGAGACCACGAGCACGTTCGGGTACCACTCCAGCATCACTCCCGGATAGTAGGTCGCCCAGAGCGCGCCGTAATTGGGCGTCGCGCCGGCGAGGCGCGCCAGGCAGGCCTCCTGCCAGCGGCGATAGGCCGGCGTTCCCGGCGCGGTCAGGCCCTTTTTGGCCGAAACCACCTGCACGGAGTGGCGCTCGCCGTACTCGACGTAAAAGTTGTTGCAGTCGGTGAAGTTGCCCAGCCCGGGGTGGTAGAAGTCGACGTGGTAGACCTCGAGGTACACCTCGATGAACGTCTTCCAGTTGCACGCGTAGTCGTCGATCTGCATCCGGTCGAGGCGATAGCCGGAGAAGTCGAAATCCGCGCCGCGCAGCATCCCCGCGAGGTCGCGGCGGGCGTCGCGCGGCCCGGCGAACAGCAGCCCGTTCCAGCGCGCGAGCGGCGTCGATTCCAGGCGCACGCAGGGAGCCTCCTCGAACAGCGGCGCGCCGAGCAACTCGCCCTTCAGGTCGTAGGTCCAGCGATGCACCGGGCAGACGATGTTGCGCACGCTGCCGCGGCCCTCGAGCATGATCGACTGGCGGTGGCGGCAGACGTTGGAGAGCAGCTCTACGCCCGAGGCGTTGCGCACCAATACTCTCGCGTGGTCCATCCACGCGAGCGTGTGGTAGTCGCCGGGCTCCGGCGCCATCAGCTCGTGCCCCACGTAGCCCGGCCCCGCGTCGAACAGCAGCTGCTTCTCGCGCGCGAAGATTCTCGGGTCGAGATACCAGGCGGCCGGGAGTTGCGCGGGCGTACTCCGGACCTGGGGCAGGGCGGCGAGGTTCTGCATGCGGGGGGTGCGTGTAAGTGCTTAAAAGCGCGGCATTTTACATGAGGCGGAGTTTGACCCGCCAGCCGCACTCCGCTATGGTGGCAACCCCCTATGAGCAAGCCTGCGAAGACGCCCGAGGCCAGCTTCGAGAAGGCGCTGGCGGAGCTCGAGAGCATCGTCGCCCGGATGGAAGACGGCGGGCTGTCGCTCGAGCAGGCGCTCGCGGCGCACAGGCGCGGACTGGAACTGGCGAAGCTCTGCCGCGAGCGCCTCGAGGCGGCGCAGCAGCAGGTGCGCGTGCTCGAGGGCGAGGTCCTGAAGCCGCTCGCGGCCGCCGATGCTGGCGAGCACGACTGAGACCGATTTTGCCGCCTGGATGGGCGCAGTGCAGGCGCGCGTCGAGGCGGCGCTCGCCCGCGCCCTGCCGGGCGCGCAGCACGCCCCCGCGCGGCTGCACCGCGCGATGCGCTACGCGGTGCTCGAGGGCGGCAAGCGCGTGCGGCCGTTGCTAGTGTTCGCCGCCGGCGAGCTGGCGGGCGCGCCGCAGGCGCGCCTGGACGCCGCCGCCGCCGCGGTGGAGCTGATCCACGCCTATTCGCTCGTGCACGACGACTTGCCGTGCATGGACGACGACGTGCTGCGCCGGGGCAAGCCGACGGTGCATGTCGAGTTCGACGAAGCGACGGCGATGCTTACCGGCGACGCGCTGCAGGCGCTGGCGTTCCAGTTGCTGGCCGAGCGCTGGCCGAAGGGGGACGCGGCGCTTCAGCTCGAGATGGTGCGCAGCCTGGCGCTCGCCGCGGGCTCGCGGGGCATGGCGGGCGGCCAGGCGATCGACCTCGAGTCCACCGGCAAGGCGTTGACGCAGCCCGAGCTCGAGTTCATGCACGTACGCAAGACGGGGGCGCTGATCAGCGCCGCGGTCAAGCTCGGCGCGCTGTGCGCCGGGCCCTGCCCGGCGGCGCTCGAGGAGTACGGCCACCGGGTCGGCCTCGCCTTCCAGGTGGTGGACGACGTGCTGGACGCGGAAGCGAGCACCGCGACGCTCGGCAAGACCGCCGGCAAGGACTCGAAGCAGGGCAAGCCGACCTACGTCTCCGCGATGGGCGCGGCGCGTGCGCGCGCCTTCGCCGAGGAGCTGCGGGCAGCGGCGCATGCCGCGCTCGCCGATTTCGGCGACCGCGCGCTGCGGTTGCGGCAGCTCGCGGACTTCGCGGTTCTGAGAAAATTCTAGGTATGGCGAGCATTACCGAAGAGCTTCCCGCCGACGGCGACAGCCCGTCGCTGTACGCGCTGCTGAAGACGGTCAACGACCCGTCCGAGCTGCGGCGCCTCGACCGGCGGCAGCTGCATCAGCTCGCCGACGAGCTGCGGGCTTACGTGCTGGAATCGGTGTCTCAGACCGGAGGGCACCTCTCGTCCAACCTCGGCACGGTGGAGCTCACCATCGCGCTGCACTACGTGTTCGAGACGCCGGACGACCGGATCGTGTGGGACGTCGGCCACCAGACCTACCCGCACAAGATCCTCACCGGGCGCCGCGAGCAGATGTCGCGCCTGCGCATGCTGGACGGCATCTCCGGGTTCCCCAGGAGATCCGAGTCCGCGTACGACACCTTCGGCACGGCGCACTCGAGCACCTCGATCTCGGCGGCGCTCGGCATGGCGGTCGCCTCCAAGCTGCGCGGCGACAAGCGTCACTGCGTCGCGGTGATCGGCGACGGGGCGATGTCCGCGGGAATGGCCTTCGAGGCGATGAACAACGCCGGCGCCATGGACGTCGACCTGCTGGTGGTGCTGAACGACAACGAGATGTCGATCTCGCCGCCGGTCGGCGCCCTCACCAACTACCTCGCGCGGCTGCTCTCCGGGCGCATGTACGACACCGCCAAGCGCGCCAGCGAGCACATCCTGAAGCGGGTTCCCGCGATGCTCGAGCTTGCGCGCCGCGCCGAAGAGCACGTCAAGGGCATGGTGACGCCGGGCACGCTGTTCGAGGAGTTCGGCTTCAACTACATCGGGCCGATCGACGGCCACGACCTCGACACGCTGGTGGCCACGCTCGCCAACATCCGGAAGCTCCGCGGGCCGCAGTTCCTGCACGTGGTGACGCGCAAGGGGCAGGGCTACAAGCTCGCCGAGGAGGACCCGATCGCCTATCACGGGCCCGGGAAATTCAATCCCGCCGAGGGCCTGCGCAAGCCGGCGGCCGCGGCCAAGCCGACCTACAGCCAGGTATTCGGCGACTGGCTGTGCGACATGGCGCGCGCCGATTCCCGCCTCGTCGGCATCACGCCGGCGATGCGCGAGGGCTCGGGGCTGATGCGCTTCTCCGAGGAGTTCCGGGAGCGCTACTTCGACGTCGCGATCGCCGAGCAGCACGCGGTAACCTTCGCCGCCGGCCTCGCCTGCGAGGGCCTCAAGCCGGTGGTGGCGATCTACTCCACGTTCCTGCAGCGCGGCTACGACCAGCTGATCCACGACGTCGCGATCCAGAACCTGCCGGTGCTGTTCGCGCTCGACCGCGGCGGCCTGGTGGGGGGCGACGGCCAGACCCACAACGGCGCCTTCGACTACGCGTACCTGCGCACCGTGCCGAACATGGTGGTGATGGCGCCCTCGGACGAGAACGAGTGCCGGCAGATGCTCTACACCGGCTTTTGCCTGAATCAGCCGGCCGCCGTGAGATACCCGCGCGGTACGGGAACGGGGCGCGAAATCGAGCAGGCGATGAACGCGCTCCCGGTCGGCAGGGGCGAGATCAGGAGGCAGGGGCGGAAGATCGCGATCCTCGCCTTCGGCGCGATGCTCAAGCCCGCGCTCGAGGCCGCAGAGGCGCTCGACGCGACCGTCGCCAACATGCGTTTCGTGAAGCCGATCGACGAGCGGCTGGTGCGCGAGCTGGCCGCGACGCACGAGCTGGTCGTGACGGTCGAGGAGCACCAGATCATGGGCGGCGCCGGAAGCGCTGTGCTGGAGGCCCTTTCTCGGACGGGAGCAAAGGTGCTGCTGCTCGGCCTGCCCGATCGCTTCATCGACCACGGCGACCCCGCCAAGCTGCTCGCCAGCGTCGGGCTCGACGGCGAGGGGATCCGGGATTCGATTCGAAACGTAATATCCGAGTAAATTACTCGGGAGTTATAATCGAATCATGAAGGCGAAGGACCTGCAACATATCCCTGACGTGCAGAGCGCGCCCGACTCGCGCAAGCTGGCGATCGACCGCGTCGGCGTCAAGGCGATCCGCCACCCGGTGCGGATCATGGAGCGCGCCGGCGGCACGCAACATACCATCGCGACGTTCAACATGTACGTCGGCCTGCCGCACCATTTCAAGGGCACGCACATGTCGCGCTTCGTCGAGATCCTGAGCGCGCAGGAGCGCGAGCTCACGGTCGACAGCTTCCAGGCGATGCTCAAGCAGATGGTCGAGCGCCTCGAGGCCGCGGAAGGCCGCATCGAGATGAGCTTCCCGTACTTCATCGAGAAGGCGGCGCCGGTCTCGGGCGTGAAGAGCCTCATGGACTATGAGGTGACCTTCGTCGGCGAGATCCTCGAGGGCCGGCCGTGCTTCGCGATGAAGGTGCTGGTTCCGGTCACCAGCCTCTGCCCGTGCTCGAAGAAGATCTCCGACTACGGCGCGCACAACCAGCGCTCGCACGTCACGGTCACCGCGCACACCAGCGATTTCGTCTGGATCGAGGAGATCGTCGACCTGGTCGAGAAGCAGGCCTCGAGCGAGCTCTACGGGCTGCTCAAGCGACCCGACGAGAAGTTCGTCACCGAGCGCGCCTACGACAATCCGAAGTTCGTCGAGGACATGGTGCGCGACGTGGCCTCGATCCTGAACCTGGACGAGCGCATCACGGCCTACGTGGTCGAGTCGGAGAACTTCGAGTCGATCCACAACCACTCGGCCTACGCCCTGATCAAGCGCGACAAGCGCGAGAAGGGTTCGCGCGCCGCCTAGCGGTCCCGGGGCCTCCCTGGCCGGTGTCGGCACGCAGGACCTGGCGGCGCAGCGCGCCCGCATGGTCGACGAGATCGAGGCGATGTACGCCGAGACCCGGCGCGAGACGGGCCTCGCCGCGATCTCGCCCGCGGTGCGCGCGGCGATGGCGAAGGTGGAGCGCCACCGGCTGGTGCCCGCTTCGGAGCGTGCTGCCGCCTACCGCAACCACCCGCTGCCGATCGGGCAGGGCCAGACCATCTCGCAGCCGTACATCGTCGCCCTGTCCGCCGACCTGCTCGCGCCTCGCTCCGGGGACACGGTGCTGGAGGTCGGCACCGGCTCCGGCTACCAGGCCGCGGTGCTGGCCGAGATCGTCGCGAAGGTCTGCTCGATCGAGTTGCTCGATTCCCTGGCGCGCACTGCCGAGAAGAACCTGAAGGAGCTTGGCTACGGAAACATCGAGTTCCGGACGGGCGACGGCTACCAGGGCTGGCCGGAGCGCGCGCCCTTCGACGGCATCGTCGTGACCGCCGCCGCGCCGCGCGTACCGCCGCGGCTGGTCGAGCAGCTGCGGCCGGGGGGGCGCATGGTGATCCCGTTGGGCGCGCCGGGCGGGATGCAGGTACTGATGCTGCTCGTCAAGCGCGAGGACGGGACGCTGGAGGAAAAGCAGGTGCTGCCGGTGCGCTTCGTGCCCCTGGTGCCGGGCGGCGGACGCCAGGGTGGTGCCTGAGGCGCCTGTTCCTAGTATCGCCGCGTAAGAGTCATGCGGCCGTCCTGGTGCATCATGTCGACGCGGTTGAGGAAGCTCATGCCGAGCAACGCGATGCCGAGGCCATTCTCGATGACGATGCCGTCGACGTTGTGCAGCTCGATGCCGCCCACGCGCACCGTATCGAGGGTAATGCGATACGCGCTGGCGGTGCCGTTCGCGGTCTGCGTCCTGAAGATCGCGCCCTTGCGGTAGTCGATGCCGAGGCGCTGCGCGTCGGCCCCCGGCAGCGTGACCATGGTGGCGCCGGTATCGATCACGAAGCGGACCGCGCCGCCGTCCACCTCGCCCTCGGCCATGAAGTGGCCCCCCGGCCCGGCGGCGAGCGTGACGCTTTGCCGGTCGTTCGCCGTAGAGGTGCTGTAGGTCTGCCCGCGCACCAGAACGCGCCGCTTGCCGTCCACTTCTACCGTGGCGCGGTCCCCCTCCACCGAGAGGAGCGTCAGCGCGCCGAGGCGCTGGCCGACCCGCACCGTCTTCGGCGCGCCGCCGCCGACCGCAAGCACCGCGGCCTTGCTGCCGAACACGCCGACCAGCACGACGTCGTCGGCAAGCGCGGGCAGCGCGAGCAGCGCGCCGGCGAGCAGCCAAAGGGCACTAGAATGGCGAGGCATGAAGCCGGTTGCGATATTCAGGCACGCGCGTAGCGAGGGACCCGGCTATTTTGCCACTTACCTGGAGCGGCGCGAGATCCCGTGGAAGCTCTATGCGCTCGATCAGGGCCGCGCCGTGCCGCGCGACGCGCGGCGGTTCTCCGGCCTCGCGTTCATGGGTGGACCGATGAGCGCGAACGACGCCCTGCCCTGGATCGGCCCGGCGCTCGAGCTGGTGCGCGATGCCGCGCGCAAGGACGTGCCGGTGCTCGGCCACTGCCTCGGCGGCCAGCTCATGTCGAAGGCGCTCGGCGGCGAGGTGACACGCGCCAAGGTCAAGGAAATCGGCTGGGGGGATGTCGAGATCGCCGACAACGTGGTGGCGCGCGACTGGTTCGGCGGCGGCGGGCGCTTCGAGGCGTTCCACTGGCACGGCGAGACCTTCAGCAACCCGCCCGGCGCGACGCGCGTGCTGACGAACGGCCATTGCGCCAATCAGGCGTTCGCGCTCGGCCGCCATCTCGGCCTGCAGTGCCACGTCGAGATGACGCCCGAGCTGGTGCGAAGCTGGTGCCGCGGCGGCGCCGGCGAGATCGAGAAGAGCGCTGCGAGCCCCGGCGTGCAGAAGCCGGAGGCGATCCTGCGCAACCTCGAGGCGCGCATTGCCGCGCTGCACCGCACCGCCGACCGCATCTACGAGCGCTGGACCGAGGGCCTGGCGCGCGCCTGAGGGGAGGAACCGGGGGCTTTCGTGCCCGCGTCAGTCGCGGAAGTTGGCGAATTGCAGCGGCAGGTCGGTGACCGACTTGCGCACCAGCTGCATGGCCGCCTGCAGGTCGTCCTTCTTGCCTCCCGAGACGCGCAGCGCATCGCCCTGGATCGACGCGGCGACCTTCAGCTTGGCGTCCTTGATCAGCTTCTGGATCTGCTTCGACTTTTCCTGCGGCACGCCTACCTTGACGGTGACTGTGCGCCGGACCTTGTCGCCGGTGACCTTCTCGACGCTTCCCAGCTCCAGGCAGCGGATGTCGACGTTGCGCTTGGTCATGCGGCCGCGCAGGACGTCCAGCACCTGGCCGAGCTTGAACTCGTCGTCGGCGTAGACGGTGAGCGCGAGCTCGGCCTGCTCGATGCGGGCGTCCGAGCCCTTGAAGTCGAAGCGGTTGGCGATCTCGCGGTTGGCCTGCTCGACCGCGTTCTTCACCTCCTGGCGGTCGACCTGCGATACGACGTCGAAGGACGGCATGGCGGCCTAGCGGTTGAGCCGCGCCAGCTCGTCGAGCCAGCGCTGGGTCGTCTGCTCGAGCCAGCCGATGTCGCCCTTGCTCTCGAGCAGCGCGTACACCTGCAGACGCAGCGCCTTGCCGCGCAGCAGCAGCAGCGTGGTGGTGAAAACCAGGTACTGGGGCGTCTCCTTTTCCCACATCGTCGCGCCCGGGAGCGGCGGCAGGCGCATCCCCTGCAGCACCGAGACCAGGTCCGGCTGGCGTTTGAGCTCGGCCAGCAGTTCGGCCTCGCCGATCGGCCGCGCCTGGAGGAACTTGACGACGTCCGCGGTCCCGGCGGGCTTGCCGAGGCCGTGCAGCGAGTCCGAAACCAGCGTCGCGAAGCTCGAGGCGCTGACGCGGTCGTTCTCCATACCCTTGGGCGTTACCGCGATCAGGTAGCGCTTGAGATCGATCTTGTCGCCGTTGGTGAAGTTGCGCATGTCGCCGTCGGTCAGCGCGAAGAGCAGGATCCGGTTCGAGGCCGACGTGAGCGACGCGGCTAGGTCCTGCAGCCGCGGCGAGCCGAGGTCGGTGGTGTCGGAGAAGCCGGGCGGCGTGTCGAGGGCGATCCGCTCGCTGCCCAGGCGGACCGCGAACGGCTCCGCGGCGCAGCTGAGCGATGCGGCCGCGAGCAGCGCGGCGAGCGGGACGGCGAGAATGCGCACGGTCCCCATTCTACGTATCATCCGCAATTTCGGAGAGCGGCAACGTGGCGACGATTCTCGCGGCGCTTCCCAGGGGCAGGAAGGTCGGCATCGCGTTCTCGGGCGGGCTCGATACCTGCGCCGCCGTGCGCTGGATGCGCGCGAAGGGCGCCGTCCCCTACGCCTATACCGCGAACCTGGGACAGCCGGACGAGCCCGACTTCGCCGCGATCCCGAAGAAGGCGCTGGCCTACGGGGCGGCGAAGGCGCGGCTGATCGAGTGCCGGCCCCAGCTCGCCGCGGAGGGCATCGCGGCGATCCAGTGCGGCGCCTTCCACATCTCGACCGGAGGCGCGACCTACTTCAACACCACGCCGCTCGGCCGCGCTGTCACCGGCACGCTGCTGGTGGTCGCGATGCGCGAGGACGGCGTCGGCATCTGGAGCGACGGCAGCACCTACAAGGGCAACGACATCGAGCGCTTCCACCGCTACGGCCTGCTGGCGAACCCCTCGCTGCGGATCTACAAGCCCTGGCTCGACCAGCGCTTCATCGACGAGCTGGGCGGGCGCAGGGAGATGTCCGCGTACCTCGCGAAGGCGGGGCTCAGGTACCGGATGAGCGCTGAGAAGGCGTACTCGACCGATGCCAACCTGCTCGGCGCGACGCACGAGGCGAAGGACCTGGAGCGGCTGGACAGGGGGCTCGCGATCGTCAGGCCGATCATGGGCGCCGCCTTCTGGCGCGACGACCTGAAGGTGAGGGCGGAGAAGGTCTCGGTCCGGTTCGAGGAAGGCGTGCCCGCCGCGCTCAACGGCCAGGCCTTCCGCGACCCGGTCGCGCTGTTCGCGGAGGCCAACGCGATCGGCGGGCGGCACGGCCTTGGCATGAGCGACCAGATCGAGAATCGCATCATCGAGGCGAAGAGCCGCGGCATCTACGAGGCGCCCGGCATGGCGCTGCTGCACATCGCCTACGAGCGCCTCGTCACGGCGATCCACAACGAGGACACGATCGAGCAGTATCGCGCCAACGGCCGCAGGCTCGGGCGGCTGCTGTACCAAGGGCGCTGGTTCGACCCGCAGGCCCTGATGCTGCGGGAGACCGCGCAGCGCTGGGTGGCGAAGGCGGTCACCGGCGAGGTGGTGCTCGAGCTGAGGCGCGGCAACGACTGGTCGATCCTCGATACCCGCGGCCCGGCGCTCAGCTACAAGCCCGAGCGGCTGACGATGGAGAAGGGCAGGCAGGTGTTCTTCACGCCCGCCGACCGCATCGGGCAGCTTACGATGCGCGACCTCGACATCGCCGACACGCGCCAGAAGCTCCGGGTCTACGGCGAGGCCGGGCTGCTGGGCGGCGCCGGCGGCGTGCCGCTGCTTGGCGCGCCCTCGCCTGCAGGCGGCGCCAAAGCGAAGCGCGCGCGCAAGCCGAAGCGCTAGCGCCCCACCTTTTTTCCGAGCAGCAGGAATTCCATCAGCGCCTTCTGGGTGTGGAGCCGGTTCTCGGCCTCGTCCCAGACCACGCTCTGCCTGCCGTCGATCACCGCGGCGGCGACTTCCTCGCCGCGGTGCGCAGGCAGGCAATGCATGAAGAGCGCGTCCTTCCGCGCCACCTTCATCATCTCGGCATCCACCTGCCAGTCGCCGAAGTCGCGCTTGCGCGCCTCGTTCTCGGCCTCGAAGCCCATCGAGGTCCAGACGTCGGTGGTGACCAGGTGCGCGCCCTTGGCCGCCTCCATCGGGTCGGCAAACTGCTCGAAGTGCGTGCCGTGGACGCCTGCCCGCTCCGGCTCGACCTCGTAGCCCGGCGGCGTCGAGACGCGCACGTGGAAATCGAATACCTCGGCCGCCTGCAGCCAGGTGTTGCAGACGTTGTTGGAGTCCCCGATCCAGGCCACCGTCTTGCCCTTGATGGCGCCCCGGTGCTCGCGGAAGGTGTAGACGTCGGCGAGGGTCTGGCAGGGGTGGTACTCGTTGGTGAGGCCGTTGATCACCGGAACGCGCGAGTTCTGCGCGAAACGCTCCAGGATCGACTGCTCGAAGGTGCGGATCATCACCAGGTCGCACATGCGGGAGATCACCTGCGCCGCGTCCTCGACCGGCTCGCCGCGGCCGAGCTGCGAGTCGCGCGTGAAAAGGTAGATCGCGGCGCCGCCGAGCTGGTGCATGCCGGCCTCGAACGACAGCCGCGTGCGGGTCGACGGCTTCTCGAAGATCATGGCCAGGGTCCGGTCCTCCAGCGGCCAGTAGCGCCTGTAGCGCTTGAAGCGATCCTTGATCCAGCGGGTGCGCGCGAACAGGTGCCGGTACTCGGCCAGCGAGAAGTCGCGGAACTGCAGGTAATGGCGCAGCTTCGCCATCGCGGAAACCCAGCGGGGGATCAGCGCGCCGCGGCGAGCGGCTGCGCCGCCGTGCTGGGGACGAGGAACTCGCGGATCAGCGGCACCAGCCGCTCGACCAGCTCGCGTCCCTCGGCCTCGGAGATGACGAGCGCCGGCAGCAGCCGCACCACGTTGTCCGAGGTGACGTTGAATACCAGGCCCGCGTCCAGGCCGCGCTTCACCAGCTCACCGCAGGGACGGTCGAGCTCGATGCCGATCATCAGGCCCATGCCGCGGACCTCGGCCACGCCGCTCACGCCGCGCAGCGCGGCCGCGAGGCCGGCCTTCATGGCCTCGCCGACGCGGCGCGAATTCTCGAGCAAGCCCTCGTCCTTCAGCGTGTCGATCGTCGCCACGACGCCGGTCATCGCGAGCGGGTTGCCGCCGAAGGTGGAGCCGTGGTTTCCCGGCTTCAGCACGCCGCGCGCACGGCCGCCTACTGCGCAGGCGCCCACCGGGACGCCACCGGCCAGCCCCTTGGCGAGCGGCAGCACGTCGGGCAGGAACCCGGCGTGCTGGTAGACGAACCATTTGCCGGTGCGTCCGAGCCCGCACTGCACCTCGTCGGACATGAACAGCCACTCGTTGGCGTCGCACAGCTCCTTCAGGCCGCGCAGGTACTCGATCCGCGAGACGTTGATCCCGCCCTCGCCCTGGATCGGCTCCACGAATACCGCGACCACGTTCTTGTTGTGCGCCGCGACCTGGCGCACGGCGTCGAGGTCGTTGAGCGGCACGCGCACGAAGCCCTGCACCAGCGGCTCGAACCCGGCCTGCACCTTGCGGCTGCCGGTCGCCGAGAGCGTGGCGAGCGAGCGGCCGTGGAACGCCTTCTCCATGACGATGATCGCGGGCTCGTTGACGCCGCGGTCGTGCCCGTACTTGCGCGCGATCTTGATCGCCGCCTCGTTCGCTTCCAGCCCGGAGTTGCAGAAGAACACCTCCTCCAGGCCGCTGATCTCCGCGATGCGGTCGGCCGCGGCCTCCTGCTGCGGGATGCGGAACAGGTTCGACACGTGGATGACGCGGCCGATCTGCTCGGTGAGCGCGCGCGTCAGGCGCGGGTGGTTGTGGCCAAGCGTGTTGACGGCGATCCCCGCCAGGCCGTCGAGGTATTTCTTGCCCGCCTCGTCCCACAGCCAGACGCCCTGGCCGCGCACGAACGCGACCGGCTGGCGGGCGTACGTGTTCATGACGTGGCTCATAAGGCGCCTCCAGAATGAAAAACGGCGGCCCATGCCGCCGTCCTGCGGATGTTAATGACCTAGCCGATGCGGCGCAAGCCGCGCTCCTCGGCCGGCTTCAGCACGCGCACGCAGGGCTGGTATCCCTCGTAGACGACGCCGTGCAGCTCGGTGCGCTTCTGCGAGCGCAGCAGCGCCGCCAGGAACTCGGTGATCTCGGGCGTGATCACCTGGCCGGGAACCAGGACCGGGATGCCGGGCGGGTAGGGCACGATGCCGTCGGCGCACACGCGGTGCGCGAGGCGGCGGTTGACGCGCTCCTTCTCGTCCAGCACCGGCACCAGCTCGCCGCCGCAGTAGTAGGCGTCGCGCGGCAGGTGGCGCAGCCGGGTGAAGGCCGGGATCTCGGGGGTGCGCACGAGCCGTCGCGGCGCGCGCTTTTCGCGCGCGAGGCGCATCAGCGCGTC
>DATJXO010000059.1:0-18434 GCA_035500055.1 Burkholderiales bacterium
CGTGCTGGTCGCCGCCGAAGACCGGGTCGGGCTGGTTGCGGCGAAGGAGGGCCGCTCCGAGCCGGAGAAAAACCTCGCGGGCGAGCCGCGTCCGACGCTGCGCTTCGACGGCGCGCGGCTGGAGGCAGTGGTGCCGCTGAAGGAGGCGCGCGAGCGCCTGATGCGCGAGGGCGCCCTCGCGCGCGGCGTGCAGATGGCGGGAGCGCTCGAGCGCACGCTCGAGCTCGCGCTCGCCTACGCCAACGAGCGCGTCCAGTTCGGGCGGCCGATCGGCAAGTTCCAGGCGGTGCAGCACATGCTGGCGCAGCTCGCGGCGCACGTCGCCGCCTCGAGCGCCGCGGCCGACGCAGCGGTGGAGGCCTCGAGCACCGCGGCGGACGCGTTCGCGGTGGCGGTGGCGAAGGCGCGCATCAGCGAAGCCGCGGGCAAGGCGGCCGAGATCGCGCACCAGGTGCACGGCGCGATGGGCTTCACGCGCGAGCACGTGCTCCACTACAGCACGCGGCGCCTCTGGTCCTGGCGCGACGAGTTCGGCAGCGAGCTGCACTGGCAGGCGCGGCTGGGGCGCGAGGCCGCCGCCGCCGGCGGCGACGGCCTCTGGTCGCTCCTCACCCGCCTCTGATCAGGGCGCGGCGCTTCCCCCGATGCCCCTGAAAAACAGGGTCAGACCACGTTTTTCGCCGATCGGGCTGCGGGCCCCCCGGCCTGGCGACCTCGGCCGCGTCGTGGCCCTGCACGGCGAGCTGTACGCGCGCGAATTCGGCTACGACACGACCTTCGAGGCGCTGGTCGCCGAGATCGTCGCGGGGTTCCGCAGGCGCTTCGATCCGAGGCGCGAGCGCGCCTGGATCGCGGTACGCGGCGGCGAGGTCGTCGGGTCCGTGTTCCTCGTAGCGCAATCGAGGACGACCGCGAAGCTGCGCCTGCTCATCATCCACCCCTCGGCGCGCGGCGAGAGCCTCGGGCGGCGCCTCACGCGCGCCTGCCTCGCCTTCGCGCGCCGCGCCGGCTTCCGGCGCGTGGTGCTGTGGACCCAGAGCCACCTCGCCGCGGCGCGGCGCATATACGAGCGCGAAGGGTTCCGGCTGGTGCGGCGCGAGCCGCACCGCAGCTTCGGCAAGAGGCTGGTGGGCGAGTACTGGATGCTGAGGCTGTAGCCGGAAAAGCGCGGCCTGACCCTGTTTTCAGCCCTGGACGGAGTAGCCGCCGTCCACCGGGATCGCGGTGCCGGTGAGGAAGTCCGAGGCACGGCTGGCGAGGAATACCGCGATGCCGGCGAAGTCGTCCGGCTCGCCCCAGCGGCCGGCGGGCGTGCGCGCGAGCACGCGCTCGTGCAGGCCGGCGACCTGCTCCCGGGCCCGCTTCGTGAGGTCGGTGTCGATCCAGCCGGGCAGCACCGCGTTCACCTGGATGTTGTCCTTCGCCCAGGCGCAGGCCAGCGCGCGCGTCAGCTGCACGATGCCGCCCTTGGAGGCGGCGTAGGGCGCCGTGAACGACGCGCCGAAGATGGACATCATCGAGCCGATGTTGACGATCTTGCCGCCGCCCGCCTTCGCCATCTCGGGGTAGGCGGCCTGCGAGCAGGCGAAAGCGCTGGTGAGGTTCGAGTCGAGCACCCGGTGCCACTCCTCGAGCGTGTATTCCTGCGGCTGCTTGCGGATGTTGATGCCGGCGTTGTTCACCAGGATGTCGAGGCGGCCGAGCTGCCTCGTGCTTTCCCGCATCAGCTTCCTGCAATCGGATTCCTGCAGCAGGTCGGCGGCGATCGCGACGCCGCCGATCTCCTTCGCCGCGGCGGCGTTCTTGTGCGCGTTTCTGCCGGCGACGACCACCTTGGCGCCCGCGGCGGCCAGGCCGCGCGCCATGCCGAGGCCGATGCCGCCGTTGCCGCCCGTGACGACCGCCACCTTTCCTTCCAGACCGAACCATTTCACGAGCCGCTCCTTTTGAGAAGTTTTCGCCATGTTAGCCTTGCCCGAGTGAGGATTTTTTCGAATCGCGACCGTCCGGTCCACCTCGGGCCGTTCCCGCTCGAGCGCCTGCCGCGGGCGGCGGCGATGCCCGATGGCGCCGGCCTGCGCGACGCCTTCCCGCCGCCGAGCGCGACGCCGCTCGGACGCATCGTCAACCAGTATGTGGCGCTGTTCGAGCAGTTCCGCGCCGAGGCGCCGGCGTCCGAGCGCGCGCCGTACCCGCCCGATCCGCAACGGCTCGCGGACGAGCTGAAGGCGAACTGCTACTTCCTCGACGCCTCGCTCGCCGCCTGCTGCGAGATTCCCGCCGCGGCGTGGACCGCGGCGCCGCTGCCCGGGCATCGCTACGCGCTCGCCATCGTGGTCGAGTTCGGCCGCGATCCCGAGGCGGGCAACCTCGCCGCGGAGTGGGTGCGCGGCAGCGAGTACGACTGCGCGCTGCTGCGCGCGGCCGAGATCGCGATGATCTCGGCGGCGTTCCTGCGGCGCCTCGGGTTCGAGGCTACCGCGCACACGCGCGAGCGCACGGACGTGTGCCACGCCGCCGTCCTCGCCGCGGCGGGCCTGGCCTACGCGGACGGCGGTGCGCCGTTCATCGGCCGGCGCTTCGCCTCCTGCATCGTGACCACGTCCGAGCCGCTCGCCGCCGACCGGCCCCTCGCCGGGAAGCGCGGGCTGCTGGAAGGCGGCGCCGGCTGGTGGCTCGGGGCCGGCGGCACCGAGACCTGGTGGGAGCGGCGCCTCGCGTCGCGGCGCCCCTCTCACGGCAGCCGCTTCCCGATGGAGAAGATCCGCCGCGTCGCCGAGACCACCACGCTCATCCTGGAAGACGAGGTGCCGCGGGTGCCGAAGCGCGCCAATTTCTTCACGCGGGCGCTGAGCGGCGATCTCGGCGAGAAGGCGCAGCGCGAGCGCTGGCGCTTCGCCTACAAGACGCCGATCGCCGACGCCTACGTGAAGCTGATCCGCGCCATGGTGCCGCTGCAGGGCGGGGAAGCGGGTCCGCGGGTCCGGGACGAAAGGATGAACCCGGACGCAAACGCCAGGGCGGTCAAGGCGCTGATGTACTACCTCGGGGCCGACATGGCCGGCGCCTGCGAGGCGAAGCGCTACTGCTGGTACTCGCACCACGACGACGGCCGCCCGATCGAGCCCTACCACGCGAGCGCGGTGGTGATGCTGGTCGACCAGGGATTCGAGACCATGGAGGGCGCCTCGGGCGACGACTGGATCTCGGGCGCGCAGTCGATGCGCGCCTACATGCGCGGCGGCGAGATCTGCGGCGTGGTGGCGGCGTTCATCCGCTCGCTCGGCTGGAGCGCGCGCTCGCAGACCAACGCCGACTCCGACGTGCTGCAACTGCCGCTGGTGCTGCTGGCGGGGCTGGGAGAGCTGTCGCGCATCGGCGAGTTGGTGCTCAATCCCTTCGTCGGGCCGCGCTTCAAGAGCGCGGTGGTCACCACCGACCTGCCGCTGGAGCGGGACGCGCCGATCGACTTCGGCCTCCAGGACACGTGCTCGAAGTGCCTCAAGTGCGCGCGCGAATGCCCCTGCAGCGCGATCCCGCTCGGCGACAAGGTGATGTTCAACGGCTACGAGATGTGGAAGCCCGACGTCGAGCGCTGCACGCGCTATCGCGTCACCAATCCGCACGGCTCGGCGTGCGGCCGCTGCATGAAGACCTGCCCCTACAACCACGAGGGCCTGCTGGCGCACCGCGCCTTCCTCTGGGCGGCGATCCGGCTGCCGTTCACGCGCGCCTGGATCGTGCGGCTCGACGACGCCATCGGCAACGGCTCGATCAACCCGGCCAAGACGTGGTGGACCGACCTCGAGATCGTGGACGGCCGGGTGGTTGCGCCGAAGGGGACCAACCGCCGCGGGCTGTCGCCCGGCCGGCCGCCGAAGGCGCAGCAGATCGCGTATTACCCGGCGGCGGCGATGCCGCCGCCCGACGCGAAGCAGCCGCATGCCGTGGATCGCAAGGCGGCGCTCGCCGTGCGCCTCGAGTCGCCGGCCCGGGCGCGCGAGCGCGCCCGGCGCGCCTAGACGATGCGACGGTGACGCGCCTTTGCATCGTCCGCCACGGCGAGACGGCCTGGAACGCGGAGCACCGCGTGCAGGGCCAGCTCGACGTGCCGCTGAACGAGTTGGGCCTGCGCCAGGCCGAGGCGGTGGCGCGCGCGCTCGCCGGGGCGCGCTTCGCCGCGATCTATTCCAGCGACCTCGGCCGGGCGCGGCAGACGGCGGAGCCCGCGGCGCGGCGGCTGGCGATGCCGGTGGTGCCGGAGCGGGGCCTGCGCGAGCGCCACTACGGCATCTTCGAGACCCTGACCTACGCCGAGGTGAAGGCGAAGTTCCCCGAGGACTACGCGCGCTTCGAGCGGCGCGACCCGGATTTCCGCTTCCGCAGCGGCGAGAGCCTGGCCGGCTTCGGCGAGCGCTCGCGCCGCGTCGTCGGCGAGATCGCCGCGCGCCACCCGGGCGAGGACGTGCTCGTCTTCACGCACGGCGGCGTGCTCGACGAGATCTATCGCTTCGTCACCGGGATGCCGGTCGCCGCGCATCGCGATTTCGCCATCCCGAACGCGGGGCTGAACCGCGTCGAGGCGGCGCCGCGGGGCTGGCGCATCGTGTCGTGGGCGGACATCGCCCACCTCGAGGGCGCGCTCGACGACCTGCCGGGCTGAGCGGGTCCCCGCGCCAGCGGCAAAAAACGTGGCCCGACCCTGTTTTTCAGGCGGCGAGCGGGGGCTCGTCCATCGCCGCGGTCTGCTCGCGCAACTCGAGGATGCGGTCCTGCCAGTAGCGCGAGGTGCCGAACCAGGGGAACGCCGCGGGAAACGCCGGGTCGTCCCACCGGCGCGCGAGCCAGGACGAGTAGTGCAGCAGGCGCAGGGTGCGCAGCGGCTCGATCAGCCGCAGTTCAGCCGGGTCGAAGTCGCGGAACCGGCGATAGCCGTCGAGCAGCGCCTGCAGGCTGCGCTGCGCCGCCTCGCGCTCTCCCGGCAGCAGCATCCACAGGTCCTGGACGGCGGGTCCCATGCGCGCGTCGTCCAGGTCGACGAAATGGGGGCCCTCGTCGGTCCAGAGAATATTGCCGACGTGGCAGTCGCCGTGGAGGCGCAGGGTGGCGCGGGTGCCCGGGCCGTCAAATGCGCTCTCGACCTTCTCCAGGGCCTGCCGCGACACGCCGTCCCACACCTCCCCGAGGTCCTGGGGAATGAGGCCGGAGGCGAGCAGCCATTCCCTGGGCTCGGCGCCGAATGTGCGCGCATCTAGCGACGGCCGCTGGCGAAACGGCGCCGCCGCGCCCACGGCGTGGATGCGGCCGAGGAAGCGCCCGATCCACTCCAGCACCTTCGGGTCCTCCAGCTCGGGCGGCCGGCCGCCGCGGCGCGGGTACACCGCGAAGCGGTATCCGGCGTGCCGATGCAGGGTCTCGCCCCGGATCGCGATCGGGGCGACGGCCGGTATCTCGCTCCCGGCGAGCGCGAGCGCGAACGCATGCTCCTCCAGGATCTGGCCGTCGCTCCAGCGCGACGGGCGGTAGAACTTGGCGACCACCACGGAAGGCGCCGAGCCTTCCGCCCTCGGGTCGCCGTCCTCGAGGCTGGCCTGGTAGACGCGATTCTCGTAGCTGTTGAGCGCCAGCAGGCGGCCGTCGCCTCGCAGCCCGGCACTTTCCAGCGCATCGAGAACCGCGTCGGGGGTCAGGCCTTCGAAGGGCCGCTTGCCGTCTTCCGCCACCCCGGCATTGTGCCGAACGCTTGACAAGCGCGGCGCCGCGGCTGATACTGAACCACATGGTTAAGTATTCGGACGAGCAGCTCGACGCGGTCTTCGCCGCACTCGCCGACTCGACGCGGCGGGCGGTGCTCGCTTCGCTCGCCGAGGGCGGACGGGCGGTGACCGAGCTGGCGCGGCCGCACGACATGTCGCTGCCCGGCTTCCTCAAGCACCTGCGAGTGCTCGAGGACGCGGGGCTGGTCGCCCGCACCAAGGCAGGCCGGGTGGTGAGCTGCGAGCTGCAGGCCGAGCCGATGAAGGACGCGGCCGGCTGGATCGCGCACTACCGGAAGTTCTGGAGCGACAAGCTGGACGCCCTCGGGCGCTTTCTCTATCAGCAGGAGGAACTGCAGTCATGGAAATCGAGCAAGTTCGCACCGCAGACAAGCCCTCGCTCACCCTCGAGCGCCACTACCCGGTCGCGCCGGAAAAAGTCTGGCGCGCCTGGACCGAGCCGGAAGCGATAGGGCGCTGGTTCGGCCCCGACGGGCCGCAGAACGTGTCGCGCGCCGAGCTCGACGTCCGCGTCGGCGGCAGCTACCGCATCTGCTTCGGCGGCGCCGACGGCAACGAGCACGAGTGCGCCGGCGTCTACCGCGAGGTGGTGCCCGGGCGCAGGCTGGTCTTCACCTGGACCTGGCCGCGCACGACGCCCGAGCGCGAGTCGCTGGTGACAATCACGCTGCGCGCCGCGCGCGGCGGCACCGATTTCGAGTTCCGCCAGGAGCGCTTCTTCGACGCGACCGTGCGCGACAACCACAAGCGCGGCTGGAGCGGCACCTTCGACAAGCTCGGCCGCTTCCTGGCAGGGGAACGGTGACATGGCCAATACGGTTCGCCTGCATCGCGTCCTGCGCGCGCCGCCCGCGAAGGTCTACCGCGCCTTCCTCGAGGCCGCGGCGATGGCGAAGTGGATTCCGCCCGACGGCTTCACCTGCACGGTCCATCACATGGACGCCCGGGTCGGCGGAACGTTCCGGATGTCGTTCACGAACTTCGGCACTGGGACGAGCCATTCCTTCGGCGGCGAATACCTGGAGCTGGTTCCCGGGGCGCTGATCCGCTACACCGACAAGTTCGACGATCCGAATCTGCCCGGAACCCTGCAGGTCACGGTCGCGTTGAAGGCGGTTTCCTGCGGCACCGACCTGGGCATCGTCCAGGAGGGCATTCCCGACGCGATCCCGGTGGAGATGTGCTACCTCGGCTGGCAGGAGTCGCTCGCGGGCCTGGCGAGGCTCGTCGAGCCGGACATTCCCGGATAGCCGCCGGCCGCGACGCTCGACCAAGACAAGGAGAGACCATGCAGACCCAGCCCTACCTGTTTTTCGACGGCCGTTGCGAAGAGGCCATCGAGTTCTACAAGGGCGCGCTCGGCGCCAAGGTCGACACGCTGATGCGCTTCAAGGACAACCCCGACCCGCAGCCCGGCATGTGCCCGCCGGGGTCCGAGAACAAGGTCGTGCACGCCGCCATGCGCATCGGCGAGACGGTGGTGATGTGCTCGGACGGCATGGCCGGCGGCAAGCCCGAGTTCAAGGGCTTCTCGCTGTCGGTCAACGCCGCGAACGAGGCCGAGGCGGATCGGCTGTTCGCCGCGCTCGGCAAGGGCGGGCAGGTGCGGATGCCGCTCTCGAAGACCTTCTTCTCGCCGCGCTTCGGCATGGTCGCCGACCGCTTCGGGGTGTCGTGGATGGTCATCGTGCTGGCGCCGGCATGAGCGAGCGCACGGTCAGCCACGGCACGTTCGCGATCGAGCGCGAGTTTCCGTACGCGCCGGCGCGCGTCTTCGCCGCCTGGGGAGACCCGAAGGCGAAGGCGCAGTGGTTCGCGGCGCCGGCGCACCTTGCGAAGGAGGTCGCGCGCGAGCAGGACTTCAGGGTCGGCGGCAAGGAGCGCCTGCGCGGGGAGTGGAACGACGGCCGGACGTCGGACTTCCACGCCGTCTACCAGGATATCTTGCCGGACCGGCGCATCGTCTACAGCTACAACATGTACGTGAACGACCGCAAGATCTCGGTGTCGCTCGCGACGATCGAGTTCGAGCCCGCCAGGGTGGACGGCAAGCCGGGCACGCGCCTGATCCTCACCGAGCAGGGCGCGTACCTCGACAGCGGCAAGGACGGACAGGCCAGCCGCGAGCAGGGCACGCGCGCGCTGATCGACAACCTGGAGCGGGCGCTGCGGGGTGCGTAGCGCCGCCGCCCGCGAGCACCGCTGCGCTACGATAGCGGCTTGGCGACCCGCCTGCGGTGATCGGTGGCTGACACGGACAACCTGGTCGAAGTCTCGGACCTGCATTTCTCCTATGGGGATCTGGCGATCTTCCGCGGCTTGTCGCTGAAGATCCCGCGCGGCAAGGTGGTCGCGATCCTCGGCGGCAGCGGCAGCGGCAAGTCGACGCTGCTGAAGCTGATCGGCGGCCAGCTCGATCCCGCGCGCGGCTCGGTGCGGGTCGACGGCAAGGTGGTGCACGAGCTGGGCTCGGACGAGCTCTACGCGCTGCGCCGCGAGATGGGCATGATGTTCCAGTCGAGCGGCCTGTTCACCGACCTGTCGGTCTACGAGAACATCGCGTTCCCGGTGCGCGAGCACTACAACCTGCCCGAGGAGATCGTGCGGGCGCTGGTGCTGATGAAGCTGGACGCGGTGGGCCTGCGCGGCGCGCGCGACATGATGCCGGCGGACCTCTCGGGCGGCATGACGCGGCGGGTGGCGCTGGCGCGCGCCATCGCCACCGATCCGATGCTGGTGATGTACGACGAGCCCTTCGCCGGGCTGGACCCGATCTCGCTCAACGTGGTCGCGACGCTGATCCGGAAGCTGAACGACGCGCTGGGGCTCACCTCGGTGATCGTCACCTACGACGTCTCCGAGTCGCTCAAGCTGGTGGACTGCCTGTACGTGATCGCCGAGGGCCGCCTGATCGGCGAGGGCGCCCCCGAGGCGCTGCTCGCCTCGGAGGATCCCTACCTGAAGCAGTTCCTGCACGCGCTGCCGGACGGGCCGGTGCGCTTCCACTTCCCGGCGCCGCCGCTCGGCGAGGCGCTCAGGCTTTCCCGGACTGCGGCAGGAAGCTGAGCGCGACGCCGTTGTTGCAGTAGCGCAGCCCGGTCGGCTCCGGGCCGTCGTCGAAGACGTGGCCCTGGTGGCCGCCGCAGCGCGCGCAGTGGTACTCGGTGCGCGGCAGGATCAGCTTGAAGTCCCGCTTGGTCGTGACGGCGTCCGGGATCGCCGTGAAGAACGACGGCCAGCCGGTGCCGCTGTCGAACTTCATCGCCGAGGTGAACAGCGGCAGGCCGCAGCCGGCGCAGGCGAACACCCCGGGCCGCTTCTCGTGATTCAGCGGGCTCGAGCCGGGACGCTCGGTGGCCTCCTCGCGCAGCACGCTGTAGGCCATCGGCGGCAGGCGCTTGCGCCACTCGTCGCGCGCGAGCTCCAGCTTGTCCGAAGGGCTCGGCACCTCGGCGCCGGCCGCGAGCAGCACCTTCCAGTTCTTCTGCAGCTCCTCGATCCCTTGCATGGTCTTCGGCGGGGCGGCGTGCAGGTGCCGGGCCAGCCCCGCGAGGGGCGCCGCGGCCAGCGCGAAGAGCAGGTTTCGCCGCTTCATGCCTTTCTCCTTTCGTGGTCGGTGATGCGCGTTGGTCGCGGCAGGGTGCGGCGACCTGACGCCCCAATCTACCCGATTTTGAGCTTCTTCCGGGTGCGCCGGGCCGCGCCGCGCTTGCGCGGGCGGCGGTACTGCAGCAGGTTTCCGACCACGCGCTCGAAAGGGTCGCGGCGCCTCAGCGCGCGCTCCTGCGTGCCGCTCATCAGGTCGTAGTGGCGCGTCGCCTCGAGCGCGTCGATCACGTCCCAGGCGCCGTCCTCGGCGGTGGCCCAGCGCGCCGGGTCGAGGCGCCGCAGGTCGAAGGGGCGCGAGAAGGTGCGCAGGGTCTTGCGGTCGCGCGTGTTGTAGTACTCGTGGAAGTACGACATGGAGAGCTCGCGCAGCGAGCGGTAGACCGGGTCGCGCCAGCGCAGGCCGATGCCGTTGGTCTTGGAGATCGCGCCCCAGCAGCCACGGCGGCGGAAGAGGGCGATGACGTGGTCGAAGTCGTGCACCGCCTGCATGTCGAGCAGCAGCGGTGGCTCGCCGTGGATCCACAGGGCCGTCGCGGCGAGCATCGCGCCCTCGATGCAGTGCGCGCGCCGCGCGCGCAGCACCTCGCGCACCGAATTGCACGAGTCCCCGTTCGGCTCGAAGTTCTGGCGCAGCGCGTAGACGAACGCCTGGATCTTCTCCGGCGTCGAGAGCCGCCGCAGCACCGCGTATTCGCCTCGGGTGAGGCCGAGCTTCGCGCGCGACGCCGGAGGGATCCTCATCTTGCCCGCGCTCAGGCCGCGTCGAAGCGGTAGGCGTCCATCGCTAGCGCGCCCATCTCCACCGCGTCGTAGAGCCGCTCGGCGCGGTAGTGCCCGCCGGCGGCGCCCAGCGCGACGAACAGCGGCAGGAAGTGCTCGTCGGTGGGATGCGCGCGCACGCCGTCCGGCGTGAGCCGGCGGTAGTCCACCAGGGCGTCGACATCGCGCGCCGCGATCCTGTCCGCGACCCAGCGCTGGAAGCGCACCACGTAGCCGGCCGGCGCGCCGCCCTCGCGCATGCGCTCGCGCAGGTTGTGGGTAAGGTGCCCCGAGCCGATCGCCAGCACGCCCTCGGCGGCGAGCGGAGCGAGCGCGCGCCCGAGCGCCAGGTGGTGCGCGGGTCCGAGATGCGTCTGGACCGCGAGCTGGACGACGGGCACGTCGGCCTCGGGATACATGTGCAGCAGCGGCGACCAGGCGCCGTGGTCGAGGCCGCGCGCCGGGTCCGCCGCGGCGTTGAAGTCGTTCTTGCGCAGCAGCCGCAGGACCTCTTCGGCGAGCGCGGGATCGCCCGCCGCCGGGTACTGGATCTCGTAGAGCGGCTGCGGAAAGCCGTAGAAGTCGTGGATGGTTTCCGGCCGCGCCGCCGCGGTGACGGCCGGGAGGTCGGTCTCCCAATGCGCCGAGGCGATCAGGATCGCCTTCGGCCGCGGCAGCTCCCGCGCAAGGCCCTGCCACACGGCGCGCACCGCGCCGGGCTGCAGCGCGTGCATCGGCGAGCCGTGCGACAGGAACAGCGCCGGCAGCCGGCTCACGGGGTGCGCCTCAGCACGCGCCCGGGCCGCGCCCCGGTCGGCTTGCCGTCGCGCCAAACCGGCGTGCCGTTGACGATCACGGCTTCGATGCCTTTCGCCGGCTGGATGGGGCGCGCGAAGGTGGCCGCCTCGTCGACGGTCCCGGCGTCGAATACGCACAGGTCGGCGAAGGCGCCCGCGCGCAGCACGCCGCGGCCGGCAAGGCCGAAGGTCTTCGCCGGCAGCCCGGTCATCTTGTAGACCGCGGTCTCCAGCGGGAACAGGCCGAGGCCGCGCGCGTAGTGCCCGAGCACGCGCGGGAAGGTGCCCCAGAGGCGCGGGTGCGGCGCGGCGTCGTGCGGCAGGCCGTCGGAGCCGATCATGGTGTGCTCGAACGCAAGCACGCGCTGCACGTCGGCCTCGTCCATCATGAAGTAGATCGCGCCGGCGGGGCGCAGCCGGTCCGCGGCCTGGTCCGGCGGCAGCTTCATCGCCTGCGCGATCGCGTCGAGGTCCATCCCGGCGAACTCCGGGTGCGGCGTCGACCAGGTCACCAGCGTGCGCGTGGCGAGCGCGGCGCGGTCCGCGGTCAGGATGGTCGAGGAGGCGCAGTAGGGGTAGCAGTCGAGGCCGACCGGCTGCGCTTTCATGCGCCCGTCGATGAGCGGCAGGGTCTCGCGCGTGCGGCCGTGGTTCGCGACGCCGGCCACCTTGTGGTGCGAGATCACCACCGGGACGCCGAGCGCGCGGCCGATGCGGAAGCTTTCCTCGAGCGAATCGAGCACCCGGTCGCCCTCGTCGCGCATGTGCGTGCAGTACAGCGCCTTGCGCGCGCTCAAGGGGCGGCACACTTCGATCACCTCCTCCGCGGGAGCGGCGCGCGCGGGCTCGTAGTACAGGCCGGTCGAGCAGCCGATCGCGCCCGCCTCGAGCGCCTCGCCGACGCGGGCCCTCATCTGCTCGATCTCGCCCGCAGACGCGGCACGGTCGAGGCGTTGCATCGCGGCGACCCGCAGCGAGGTGTGGCCGACCAGCAGCGCGGCGTTGGTCGCCGCCGGGCTGCGCTCGAGCTCCTCGACGTAGGCCCCGAAGCTGGGAAAACGGTACCACGCGCCGTCGCCGATCAGATCGAGCGGCGGCGGCGCGGCGCGCCCGCCGAGCACCAGCGGCGCGAGCGATACGCCGCAGTTGCCCGCGATCACGGTAGTGACGCCCTGGCTCGCCTTCGGCGCCATCTCGGGCGCCGACAGCAGCAGGCGGTCGTCGTGGGTATGCGCGTCGATGAAGCCGGGGGCGATGATCTTCCCCGTGGCGTCGAGCTCCAGCGCCGCCTTGGCGCCGGGAAGCCGGCCAAGCGCCGCGATGCGGTCGCCCGCCACCGCGACGTCGGCCTGGAAGCGCGGCGCGCGCGTGCCGTCGACGACGGTCGCGCCGCGCACGATCAGGTCATACGAATCCGGCATCGAGCCTCCGCTGCGGAGGCCCGATCTTACCTGCCGCGGCTGCCGTTCAGCGCACCAGGCAATCGATCTCGCTGCGGCGCAGGCCCACGTCGCGCAGCTGGTAGTCGGTAAGGCCCTTCAGCGCCTGCCGCGTGCGTGCGGACTCGAAATTGCCCGCGATGCCGCGCAGGAGGCCGCGCACGGCCGCCGCCGCGCGAGCCAGCAGCGCGCCGATCTCCTGCGCGCGCAGCTGGTGCGCGTTGCGGACGATCTCGCCGTAGTCCGCGAGCGCGGCCGCGGGCGCCGCGGCCCGCAGCTCTGCAGGAGGCGCGACCCTGACGCCGTCCTCGAATGAAACCATCGCGGTCGTGCCTACCGCCTGCAGCAGCGCGCCGCCTTGGGCGCCGAGTACCAGGTCGGCGCCGTCCTGCAGCACGATGTCGCGCGGCTCGCCGTCGAGGGTGACCCAGATGCGGCCCTGCACGTGCGACACCCGCAAGCCGGCTTCGCCGCGCACGTGCAGTGCCTGCCCGGGTTTCAGTGTCACGACCGCTGATTCGATGCTCAGATCCATTTATTCGTTCTCCGTTGCCATGAGCCGCCGGCATCCGCCCAAATGCGTTGCCGGTTTCGTACGCAACGCAATCTAAGGGTGATGTTGCGGTGCGACAAACGGCTTTTTCGCATCCCAGGGATGAGAAAAGGTAATGCCCGAAAAAGCAGCTAGAACTGGTACTTGCGGAGCCCGCCGTCAACCGGGATGACCGTCCCGGTGATGTAGCGCGCGCGGGGCGAGGCGAGGAAGCACACCAGGTTGGCAAGGTCCTCGGGCTGGCCATATTCGCCTACCGGGATCTCATGCTCGGACTGCCACTTGCGGTACTCGGGGGTGTAGTTGCGCAGGATCTGCTCGCTCAGGATGCGCCCGGGCGGGATGCAGTTCACCGTGATGCCGTGCTTGCCGACCTCGCGCGACAGGCCCTTCGACCACGAGTGCATCGCCGCCTTGGCGCAGAACGCGCCGTTGATGCCCTCGGGCTCGGACTTGCCGGTGACGTTGATGATGCGGCCCCACTTGCGCGCGATCATCTGGTCGAGCAGCCGGTGGGTGAGCTGGCGCTGGCGGGTGAAGTTCAGCGTCATCGCCTCCTGCCACTGCGCCTCTCCGGTATCGAGCTTGAAGGCGCGCGAGCCGCCGGCGTTGTTCACCAGGATCTCGACGCCGCCCAGGCCCTCGAGCGCCGCCGCCGCGATCCGCTCCGCGGCGTCCTCAGCGAGAAAATTCTGCTGGATGACCACCAGGGGGACGTTCAGTTCGTCCTGCAGCTCCTCCAGGAGCTCCCGCCTGCGGGCGACGACGGCGAGCCTGGCGCCTTCGGCGGCAAGCGTCTTGGCGACGGCGCGCCCGATGCCGACGCTCGCCCCGGTGACGAGCGCGGTCTTGCCGGCGAGGCCGAGGTCCATCCCGGGAGCGGGCTATTGCCGGCCGAGCGCGGGCGGCCGCCAGGCGAGCGGCAGCGGCCCGGGCGCGCGCAGCACGCGGATCATGCGCATCGCGGCCTCGCGCCCGTTGTAGTACTTCGGGATCAGGACGGTCTCCGAGAAGCCGAGCGCGCGGTAAAAGCGCCGCGCTGCCTCGTTGTCGGCGCGCAGCTCGAGGTGGATGCTCGCCATGCCCGCGGTATAGGCGCACTCGAGCAGCCAGTCCATCATCTGCCGGCCGATGCCGTGCCGGCGCCTCGCCGGCTGCACCGCGAGCAGCACCAGGTGCGCCCGCTCGTCGCCGAAATCCATGACGGCGAAGCCCGCCAGCGGCGCGCGCTCGCGCGCGACATACGTGTTGCGCTCTCCCGCGACCAGCACCGCGGTTTCCCGCCGCCTCATCGCGCGCAGGACGTGCGGCGGATCGTAACGCCAGCCGAGCCCGGACTCGATGAAGTCGCGCGACATCTCGGCGATCGCGCGAGCGTCGCGCGCTTCCGCGAGCCGGATCGTGATCGCCGCTTCCTTCATGCGCCGGATTGTGCCACGATTCATCGCGCGGCAAGGAGCCTGCGGAGCATGAGCGAACGATTCGACGCTGTGATCGTCGGCGCAGGACAGGCCGGGCCCGCGCTCGCCGCGCGCCTCGGCGCCGCAGGCATGAAGACCGCGATCGTCGAGAGGAAGCTGCTCGGCGGCACTTGCGTCAATGTCGGCTGCATTCCCACCAAGACGCTGGTCGGTAGCGCGCGCGCGATCCACATGGCGCGGCGCGGCGCGGAGTACGGTTTCAGTGCCGGCGACGTGCGGGTCGACATGAGGGCGGTCAAGGCGCGCAAGGACGGCGTCGTCAGGCAGTCGAGCGACGGCGTGGCGGCGTGGATCGACGGCATGAAGAACGTGACGCTGATCCGGGGGCAGGCGCGCTTCAGCGCGCCGCGCACGCTGCGCGTCGGCGAGCGCACGCTGGAGGCGGACCGGATCTTCCTCAACGTCGGCGGGCGCGCCGTGGTGCCCGACATGCCCGGCGCGAAGGAAGTGCCGTTCCTCACCAACAGCTCGATGATGGAGGTCGATGCCGTGCCCCGGCACCTCGTGATCGTCGGCGGCAGCTACATCGGGCTGGAGTTCGCGCAGATGTACCGGCGCTTCGGCGCCGAGGTCACGGTGCTGGAGAAATTCCCGAAGCTGCTGCCGCGGGAGGACGAGGACGTGGTGGCCGAGATCCGCGCCATCCTCGAGCGCGAAGGCGTGCGCATCCACGCCGGCGCGGACCGCATGAGCATCGCTCGGCGGGGCGGCGGGATCCTCCTCGAATTCGAGAGCGGCGGGCAGAGGGCGCAGGTCGAGGGCAGCCACGTGCTCTACGCGGTGGGGCGCGCCCCGAACACGCACGACCTCGGCCTGAGGGAGGCCGGGATCGAGGCCGACGCGCGCGGCTTCATCAAGGTGGACGACCAGTGCCGCACCAGCGCGGAGGGCGTCTGGGCGCTCGGCGACGCGAACGGCCGCGGCGCCTTCACGCATACCTCTTGGAACGACTACGAGATCGTCGCCGCGAACCTGCTCGACGGCGACCCGCGCCGCGTCTCGGATCGCATCGCGTGCTACGCGCTGTTCATCGACCCGCCGCTTGGCCGCGTCGGCATGAACGAGGCCGAGGCGAAGGCGAGCGGCCGCAAGCTCCTCGCCGCGAAGATGCCAATGGCGCGCGTCGGCCGCGCGCGCGAGATGGGCGAGACCCAGGGCTTCATGAAGGCGGTGGTCGATGCCGACTCGAAGGAGCTGCTCGGTGCCGCGATCCTCGGCCTGAACGGCGACGAGATCGTCCACAGCCTGCTCGACGTCATGTACGCGAAGCAGCCCTACACCACGATCTCGCGCGCCGTGCACATCCACCCGACCGTCACCGAGCTCGTGCCGACGCTGCTGCAGGGCCTGAAGCCCCTCTGACCCGGAAACAGGGTCGGACCCCGGAGACCAAGCCATGAAGAAGAAGCCCAATTTCATCGTCATCCTGATCGACGACCTGCGCTACGACGAGTTCGGCGCCGGCGGCCATCCGTACATGAAGACGCCGAATATCGACCGGATCGCGCGGGAGGGCGCGCTGTTCGAGCGCGCCTTCCACACCACGCCGATCTGCTCGCCGAACCGCGCCTCGATCATGACCGGCCAGTACGCGAGCCGCCACGGCATCATCGACAACGTGGCGCGCGACGCGATGAGCCACCGCCTGCCGAACTACCACCTCGAGCTGCAGAAGCTCGGCTACGAGACCGCGCACATCGGCAAGTGGCACATGGGCAACGACGGCAAGCCGCGCCCGGGCTACGACTTCTGGGTCGCCTACGACGGCCACGGGCGGCTGTACGACCCGAAGCTGAACGAGAACGGCACCTACGTCCAGCACACCGGCTACGTCACCGACATCATGAACCGCATGGCGGTGGAGTTCCTGGAGAAGAAGCACGCGAAGCCGTTCTCGCTGTTCTTCGCGCACAAGGCGGTGCATCCGGACGCGTTCCAGCACGCCGACGGCACGCTCGACATCGACCAGCAGGGCGGCTACAAGCCCGCCGAGCGGCACAAGGACCTCTACAGGGGCTGCGTGTTCCCGCCGTATCCGAACATGATCCCGCCGGCCGAGGTGGTGAAGGCGAAGCCGGCATGGAAGGACGCCTTCGGCATCAAGGGCACCGAGAAGGCGCAGGCGATCCTCAAGTCGCTGCACGCCGGCGACCAGGAGGAGATCCGGCTGCGCGCGGCGATGATGGCCTCGGTGGACGAGGGCGCGGGCATGATCTTCGATGCGCTGGCGCGCACCGGAAGGCTCGACGACACGCTGATCGTGTTCCTCGGCGACAACGGCTATTTCTTCGGCGAGCACGGGCTCGGCCCCGAGCGCCGCTTCGCCTACGAGGCCGGGATCCGCTCGCCGTTCGTGGTGCGCTTCCCGCCGCGGATCGCGGCGGGCACGCGGGTGCGCGACCTGGTGATCTGCCAGGACATCGCGCCGACGCTGATCGAGCTCGCCGGCGGCAAGCCGGGGCCGCAGGTCCAGGGCCGCTCGCTGCTCGGCCTGTTCGCGAAGAGGCGGCCGCGCGCCTGGCGCCACTCGTTCCTGATCGAGTACTGGGCCGAGCAGGCGATGCCGTGGCTGGTCGGCATGACGTACAAGGCGGTGCGCACCGACCGCTACAAGTACATCCATTGGGTGAATCGCGGCCGCGCCGGCGAGCTCGACGAGCTCTACGACCTCGACAAGGATCCCTGGGAGATGAAGAACCTGATCGCGAGCCGCGCCGCCGCGCCGGTGCGCGAGAAGCTGCGGCGCGAGCTGAAGCGGCTGGTGGCCGAGGCTATCGGCCTGTAGCGGGCGCGTCGCCGGGAAACAGCAGCGCGAGCAGCCGCTCGGCGGTGTGGCGCCAGGTGTAGCCTTCGGCGACGAAGGCGGGCGCCGCCGTCCGCGCGCGCGCGGCGAAGCCCGGGTTGTCCATCAGCCAGCCCATGTGCTCCAGCAGGTGCTCCCAGTCGGGCAGCAGCTCCCATCCGTGCCGCACGCGCTCGTGCGGGCGCAGCTCGCTGCGGATGCGCAGCGCGAACTCGGGCCGGGTGAAGTCGTCGGTCGGGCCGCCCGCGGTGCACACGACCGGCAGCCCGCAGGCCATCGCCTCGAGCGTCGTCAGGCTGAAGCCTTCGGCGTGGTACGGCGTGACGAACGCGTCCGCGGCCTGGTAGAGCTTCGCCACGTCGCGGTGGCTGAAGGTCTGCCCGTAGCACGAAAGGCGCGGCAGGATGCGCTCCCAGTCGCCGGGCGCGAGCGTCTCGCTCCACTGCCCCAGGAACGAAAGCGAGGCGAAGACGTCATCTACGCCCTTCAGCACGAGGCGCGCCTCGGGCCGCCGTCGCAGCAGCTCGGCGAAGGCGCGGAACAGCACCGGCAGGCCTTTGTTGCGCGTCATCGCGCCGACGTTCAGGAATACGAAGCCGTCGAGCTTGAGCTGCGCGCGCAGCGCGGCGCGCTCCTCCGGGGGCAGCGGGCGCATGGCGCGCGGGTCGACGCCCAGCGGCACCAGCGCCACGCGCCCGGGCGGCGCGCCGCTCTGCACGAAGCCCTCGCGCGACCAGTTCGAGCAGGTGACGATCTGCAGGTCGGTGTCCCGCATCGCCGCGGCGAGCGAGCGGGCGCCGCGGAAGTACTCGTCGGGCACGCAGCGGTGCTCCGCGGTGCCGAAGACGCAGGCGCGCGGCGCATCCGGGGGCGAGTAGTCGTAGGGAAAGCCCATACGCAGCAGCGCGTCGAAGGCCTCGCCCTCGCCCGGCGCCTCGAGCTTGCGCAGGATGCGCTCGTCCTCCGGCGCGTGCAGCCCCGGCACCGGCTCCCAGTGCGGCTGCAGGTACTCGAGGTCGCGATGCCGCAGGCGCAGCCAGGGGACCCTGGCAAACTCGAGCAGCTGATACTCGTTGGTGATGGCGTAGGAGTGCGGCAGGAAGCGCCATCCCTCGACCAGCAGGCTGCGCGGCGCCGTCATTCCTCGTAGATCATCCGGCGAGTCATGCCGCCGTCGACGACGTAGTTCTGGCCGGTGACGAAGCCGGCCTCCTCG
>DATJXO010000060.1:0-15157 GCA_035500055.1 Burkholderiales bacterium
CCGGATAAATAGCGCCGGCGCCACCAGGCCGCGCACCGGGCTCTGCCATCGGATCAGCGCCTCGGCACCGACGATCTGCCCGCTCTCCAGGTCGACCTTCGGCTGGTAGTGGAGTACGAACTCGCGCCGGGCCAGCGCCTGGCGCAGTTCACTCTCCAGGGTGAGCCTCTCCGCGGTGCGCTCGGTGAGCACCCGCTCGAAGAAGACGTAGTGCTCGCCGCCGGCCTTGGCCTTGCGCAGCGCCGCCTCGGCGCCGCGCAGCAGCGATTCGGCCTCGGCGGCGTCGTTGGGGAACAGCGCAATGCCGGCCCGCGCCGACATGTTGAGGTCGCGATCCTCGATGCGGTACGGCAGGTCGAAACTGGCGTGCCAGAGCTGGGCGACCCGGCGGGCGACCTCCGAGCGGCCCTTCACGTCGTGAAGCAGGACGGCGAAGTGGTCGGCGCTGATCCTGCCGAGCTCGGCCTGCTCGGCTCGGCGCGCCAGCCGCTCCGCGACCCCGCGCAGCAGCGCGTCACCAGCCTGGCGGCCGAGCGACACGTTCACGGTCCGCAGGCGCTCGACGTCGAACAGGCTCACCGCCAGCTTCTGCTGCGCGTGGCCCGCCGAGTGCGCTGCGCGCTCCAGGCGCTCGAGGAACAGTCGCCGGTTGGCGAGGCCGGTCAGCTCGTCGTAGTATGCGAGGTAGTCCGCGCGCTCGCTCTTCTCGATGTGCTCGAGGGCGAATGAGATGTCGCCCGCGAGCTCCTGCAGCAGCTTCAGCTCGTCGGCGTCGAAGAAGCCGATCTCCGCCGCATATAGCGCGAGTACGCCGATCGCCTTGCCGGAGACCACGAGCGGCAGCATCGCGAGCGAGTGCATGCGGCGTGCCGCGGCCTTGGCGCGCAGGGCGGGACGCGGATCGGTGGCGATGTCGTTCCTGAGCACGGGTCGCCGCTCCTGCAGCGCGCGCGCGACGAGCGCGGGCTCCTCGGACACCGCTTCACCGAGCTTCAACGGCATCACCGCCAGGTATTCGGCGTCCAGCCCCTGGGACGCTACCACATCGACACGGCCCGCCGCCGGGTTCGCCAGGCCGATCCAGGCGGCGCGAAACTGCCCGGCGTCGATCGCCACGCGGCAAGCCTCGCGAAGCAGCTCGTCGCGGTCGCGGATCCGCACAATCGCCGCGTTGATGCCGGACAGCACCGCGTGCACGCGCGTCAGCCGCTTGGTCTTCTCCTGCTCCTCGCGTAGCGTGCTCTCGGCGGCAAGGCGCTGCCGGATGTCGCGCGAGATGGCGACGACGAGCCACCGGTCGCCCGAGCGCAGCACGCGCCGCGTCGACTCGAACGGCAGCCGCGAGCCGTCCTTGCAGCGGTAGTAGCTGTGCATGCCGCCCGATTCGCCGCCGCTCGCGATCAGGCGGTCGTACTCGCGCTCCAGCGCCTCGCGGCTCACTGGCAGCGTATCGGCGGGACCCATCCGCAGCAGCTCCTCGCGCGTGTACCCGAGCAGCTCGCACGCGGTGTCGTTGACGTCGACGTGGCGCATGGTCGCCCGGTCGATGATGAGAATGATGTCGGGCGAGTTGTCGAGCGCCAGCCGAAAGCGGCGCAGCTCCTCCTCGGCGCTCTTGCGCTCGCTGACGTCCCGCCCGATCGTGACGATCAGCCATCCGTCCCCGGTGCGCAGCGCGCGGCGGTGGATCTCGGTCCAGCCTTCCGCGCCGTCGCGTCCGACGAAGCGATGCTGCGTGCGAACGCCGGCCTCATCGGCCGCGATGACCTCCTCGTATTCACGGCGCAGCGTGTCGCGACCCGCCTTGAGCACGTCCTGCGGGCCCATCGCCAGTAGCTGCTCCCGGCTGTAGCCGAGACGGTGGCACGCGGTGTCGTTCACGTAGACGAACCGCATGGCGTCGATATCGGTGATGTAGATCGAGTCGACCGAAGCGTCGATCGCGTGGCGGAACTGGCGTGCCTCCTTCTCGACCCTGCGGCGCTCGGCGAGCACGGCGACGTCGTGCAGCGCGCGCTCGACCGCGGCCGGCAGGCGGATCAGGTTCGTCTTGAGGACGTAGTCGGTTGCGCCATCCTTCAGCGCCCGGATGGCGTGCTCCTCGCCGATCGTCCCCGAGACGAAGATGAGCGGCGTATCCGGACGCGCCTCGCGCAGCAGTCTGAGGGCGCGCATGCCGTCGAACTGCGGCATCGAGAAGTCCGACAACACGACCTCGGGGCCGAACTCTTCCAGGGCGCGCAGGAATTCCGGCTCGGTCTGCACCACGCGCCCCTCGGGATCGAGGCCGGCGCGCTTGAGCTCACGCAAGGCAAGCTCTGCGTCCAGCTGCGAATCCTCGACCAGCAGTACTTTGAGCGTGTTCCCCATGGCGTACGCCGTTCCCCGTGGGCAATGCTGCTACGGATCGGCGGATATGCAAAATCGTGCCGGCGGCCGCGACGTCCGGAGAGGTCAAATGCGTGAACTTTTTGGCATTGCGCAGCCATCCGGCGGCGGCGAAGTCGAGCTTCTACTACACCTACGCGTTTCGGCGCAGCCGCCAGAGTGCGGTGCGTCGGGCTTATCTACTCGTCCGACGCCGATGAGCGTAGCGCGCCAGCAGGTCGACCTCGAGGTTGACCTTGGCGCCGCGCGCGAGGCCCCGCAAGGTGGTCATCCTCAGGGTGTGGGGAATGAGGAAGACCTCGAACGTCGCGCCCCGGACCGCGTTCACCGTGAGGCTCACGCCGTCCACGGTGACGGAACCTTTGCGCGCGATGTACTTTGCAAGGGCCGTGGGCGCACGGACCTTCAGGACGCCCTGGCCGTAGCCCGACACCTCTCCTACCCCGTCGACATGGCCGGTGACGAAATGGCCGCCGAGCGGATCGCCGAAGGCCAGCGATTTCTCGAGGTTGACTTCGCCCCTGTGGTCGAGGCCGGCCGTGACGCGCAGAGTCTCGCGCGAGACGTCGAACGAGAGCCGGCGGCCGCGCTTGCGCGTCACCGTCAGGCAGCAGCCCTGGACGCAGACCGAGTCGCCGGCCTTGACGCCGCGCAGCGGCAGGCGCCCGGCGTCGATCACGAACGGCCGCACCGACACGATGCGGCCGATCGCCTGGACGATGCCGGTGAACATCAGGCGCGCCTCGCCAGAACGCGGATGTCGCCGCCGACCCGCTCCAGCGAGACGAGCTCCAGCCGCAGGCGCCGGTCGAGGGCGGCGACCCCGGGGATCGCCGCGATCGCCTGCGCCTCGTCCCCCAGCAGGCTCGGATTCAGGTAGATGAGGAGCTCGTCGACGCAGCCCTCGCGCAGCAGCGATCCATTGAGGCGGAAGCCCGCCTCGACGTGCAGCTCGTTGATGCCGCGTCGCGCGAGCTCCTCGAGCATGGCGCGAAGCTCGACTTTCCCATCGCGATTCGGCAGGGACACGATTTCCGCGTTCAGCGGACGGTCGCAGGGAGCGCCGGCAAAGATCAGAGCCCTGTCCCCTTGCAGGATCTTCGCCTTGTCGGAGATCTCCAGCCGGGAGTCGACGACCACGCGCAGCGGCTGGCGCGGCGTCTCGACCTCGCGCACCGTGAGCTGCGGGTCGTCCGCCTTCACGGTACCGATGCCGGTGAGCACGGCGCAGGCGCGGGCCCGCCAGCGATGGCCGTCGGCCCGCGCCTCGGGCCCGGTGATCCAGCGGCTGCGGCCGTCTGCGAGCGCGGTGCGGCCGTCGAGCGTCGCGGCGACCTTGAGGCGCACCCAGGGCCGGCCGCGCGTCACGCGCGAGACGAAGCCGAGGTTGAGCTCGCGTGCCTCGCGCTCCAGCAGGCCGTGCTCGAAGCGCACGCCGGCGGCGGCGAGCCGCTCGCCGCCGCGCCCGGCCTGCGGATTCGGGTCGAGCATCGCCGCGACGACTCTCTCGATGCCGCGGGACAGCATCAAATCTGCGCACGGGGGCGTGCGGCCGTGGTGGCTGCACGGCTCGAGCGTGACGTAGGCGGTGGCGCCGGCGGCGCGCGCCCCGGCCCGCTCGAGCGCGACGACTTCGGCGTGCGGGCCGCCCGCCTTCTCGTGCCAGCCCTCTCCCAGCACCGTCCCGCCCTGCGCCACCACGCAGCCGACGCGCGGGTTCGGCGTCGCCGTGTACAGGCCCTTCTCGGCGAGCACCAGCGCGCGCGCCATCATGGCGCGGTCGGCATCGGAGAAGGTCACTTGCGGCGCTTCTTGGTCTTGACCTCCTGGACCGCCTCGCGGAAGTCGTCGGGGGTCTCGAAGCTGCGGTACACCGAGGCGAAGCGGATGTAGGCGATCTTGTCGAGCCTCGCCAGCTCGCGCATCACGAGGTCGCCGACCCGGCTCGTCGGCACCTCGGGCTCGCCGAGGGCGCGCAGCCGCTCGACGATGCGCTCGACGGCGGCATCGACCTCCTCGGTCGCAACCGGGCGCTTGCGCAGCGCCACCCTCATGCTCCCCAGGAGCTTCTCGCGGTCGAACTCGGTGCGCTCGCCGCCCTTCTTCACTAGGCGCGGCATGCGCAGCTCCACCCGCTCGTAGGTGGTGAAGCGCTTGTCGCACTTGGCGCACTTGCGGCGCCGCCGGATCACGTTGGTATCCGGGTTCGAGCGCGTGTCCACCACCTGGGTGTCCTCGCTCGAGCAGAATGGGCAGCGCATCGGCGGCTAGCCGTAGACGGGGTAGCGCGCGCACAGGGCCTTGACCTCGCGCGCCACGCGCTCGCGCGTGAGATCGCCCGCGGGATCGTCGAGCACGTCGGCGATCAGATCCGCGAGCCGCTCCGCCTCGGCCTCGCCGAAGCCGCGCGTGGTCATCGCGGGCGAGCCGATGCGGATTCCCGAGGTCACCGTCGGCTTCTGCGGGTCGTTCGGGATCGCGTTCTTGTTGACCGTGATGTGCGCGCGACCGAGCGCATCCTCCGCGTCCTTGCCGGTGATCCGCTTCGCGCGCAGGTCGACCAGCATGAGGTGGCACTCGGTGCGGCCGGAAACGATGCGCAGCCCGCGCCGCTGCAGCGTGCGCGCCAGGGCGGCCGCGTTCTTCAGCACCTGCGCCTGGTAGTCGCGGAATTCCGGCCTGAGCGCCTCGCCGAGCGCCACCGCCTTGGCCGCGATGACGTGCATCAGCGGGCCGCCCTGCAGCGCCGGGAAGATCGCCGCGTTCAGCGCGCGCTCGTGGCGCGCCGCAGCGAGGATCAGTCCGCCGCGCGGCCCGCGCAGCGTCTTGTGCGTGGTGCTCGTCACTACGTCGGCGATGCCGACGGGGCTCGGATAGAGGCCGGCGGCGATCAGCCCCGCGTAGTGCGCGACGTCGGCGACCAATACCGCGCCGGCCTGGTTCGCGATGGCGCGCAGCCGCTGCCAGTCCATGCGCAGCGAGTACGCCGACGCCCCGGCCATGATGAGGCGCGGATTGTGCTCGCGCGCCAGCCGCTCGGCCTCGGCATAGTCGAGCACCTCGTCGCCGTCCAGGCCGTACGACAGGGCATGATAGAGCTTGCCGCTGGCGTTCACCGACGCGCCGTGCGTGAGGTGCCCGCCCGCGGCGAGCGACATGCCGAGGATCGTGTCGCCGGGCTTGCAGAACGCCAGGTACGCGGCCTGGTTCGCCTGCGAGCCCGAATGCGCTTGCACGTTGGCGAACTCCGCGCCGAACAGCCGCTTCGCGCGGTCGATCGCGAGCTGCTCGGCGACGTCGACGAACTCGCAGCCGCCGTAGTAGCGCTTGCCTGGGTAGCCTTCGGCGTACTTGTTGGTCAGCAGCGACCCCTGCGCGGCCAGCACCGCCGGGCTGGCGTAGTTCTCCGAGGCGATCAGCTCGACGTGGTCCTCCTGGCGGCGCGCCTCGCGGCGCAGTGCGCTGCAGATTTCCGGGTCCGACTGCTCGAGCGTGGCGGCGGAGAACATGGGGCGGGCCGATGGTGCGGTGCGCAAGAGGCCGATTCTACCAGCGCGCCCTGCCGCCCTGCGGCGGCTCAGGCGCCGTCGGGCTCGACGCGGAAGCGCACGGTATGGTCGCCGTGGTGGGCCGCGCTCTTGCCGAGGCCGATGTAGCCGCGGTCGCCGAGCACCACTTCCTCGTGACGCAGCTCGACCTCGCTCGAGCGCTCGTCGGCGAGCATGTAGGTGCCGTTGGTCGAGAGGTCGCTCAGGACATAGTTGCCGTCACGCCACTGCACGCGCGCGTGCAGGCGCGAGACCAGCAGGCTCTGCACCACGATCTCGCAGGCGTCGTCGCGGCCCAGCTCCACCGCCGGGTGCTCCTGGCTTGCGACCACGGTCCTGCCGCGGTAGACGAGCTTCAGCACGGCCCCCGTGCCGCGCGCGGCGCGCCCGAGCTCGTTGCGATTCATGGTCTCGGTCACGGCCGGGTCGTAGCGCCACAGCACCTCGTTCACCACGATCTCGTCGGACTTGCCCTTCAGCCGGGTCGGGAAGAGCACGCGGCAGTTCGTGCGCAGCCCCGGAGCGAGCGCCTCGACTGTCTGCGCGGAGGTGAGGATCTGGTCCGGGTTGGCGAGCGCCGCGAGGCGCGCGCACAGGTTCACGGTGTCGCCGAACACGTCGCCGCGCGACAGCACCACCGCCCCGAAGGTGAAGGCCGTGCGAACCTGCAGGCGGCTCGGCGCGCGCTGCGACATCGCGCGCACCGAGGACTGCATCTCGCACACCGCATGGTAGGCGGTGTCCGCCTGGTCGAACGTGCACACCACGCCGTCGCCCAGCGTCTTGACCACCGCGCCGCGATGCTTTTCGACGATCTTGCCGAGGTGACCGAACAGGCCGTTGATCAGCGCGAGCGCCACCGTGTCGCCGAGCGACTCGTAGATTCGCGTGCTGTCCGTGACGTCCACGAACAGCACGGCGCGCTGTGTCGTTTCCAGGCTTATCCCGTCCTCCGGGAAATACTACTACCGCGTACCGAAGCGGGAAGACGACCTAGGTCAAACAATGACAGGCGGCGCCAGGTCGGCCGGCGTATCGATGTCCCGTAGGACCCCGGGGTCGCCCACGGCAATCTTCGCCACCTTTCCCGGATCGGCGGCGAACAGCCGCCTCGCCCCCTCGTCTCCCTCGAGCGCCTCGAGCGCCCGCCGGTATTCGGCGCCGATCGCCACGGGGTGGCCCCGGCGGGCGCGGAAATAGGGCGCGGCGAGCGGCGCGCCGGCGGCCAGCGCATCGCGCACAGCGACGATGGTGCTGGGCCGCACAAACGGCATGTCGGCGAGCGCCACCAGATAGCCGTCGACGGCGCCCGCGGCGCGCACGGCGCAGGCGAGGCTCGCCCCCATGCCCTCGAGCGCGCGCTCGCAGGACACGACCTCGACGCCCTCCTCCTCGAGGAGCCGCTGCAGCTGGGCGGCGCCGGGGCGCAGCACCGCCACTACCCGCCCGATCGCCTGCTTCAGGTTGCGCGCCGCCTGCACCGCGATCGGCACGCCGTGCGGCAGCGGATGCAGCAGCTTGTCGGAGCCGAAGCGCGTCGCCGATCCCGCCGCGAGCAGGATCGCGGCGACGTTCACGCCTTGCCGGCCGGAGCGGCCGGCGCCACCTCGCAGGCGGAGGGGTCGAAGCGCGGCGCCGGCTTCGCCGCCCAGCTCGGCTCGCTCACGCCGTGGCGCACCGCGGTCATCTCGGCGAGGATTGCGACCGCGATCTCGGGCGGGGTCTTGGAGCCGATGTACAGGCCGACCGGCCCGCGCAGCCGCGAGATCTCGGCCTCGGCCAGGTCGAATTCCTTCAGCCGCGCGCGACGGGCGTCGTTGTTCTTCTTCGAGCCGATGGCGCCGACGTAGAAAGCAGGCGACTTCAGCGCCTCCATCAGCGCCAGGTCGTCGATCTTGGGATCGTGGGTGAGCGCGATCACGGCGCAATGGCCGTCGAGGTTCGCCGCAGCGAGCACATCGTCGGGCATGCCGCGCTGGAGCGGCACGCCGGCGAGGTTCCAGCCGTCGGCGTACTCGGCGCGCGGGTCGATCACCAGCACGTGGTAGTCGAGCATGCGCGCCATTTCTGCGAGGTAGTGGGTAAGCTGCCCGGCGCCGATCAGCAGCAGCCGCCAGCGCGGGCCGTGCACCGTCACCAGCGTCCTGCCGTCGAACTCGAGCACGTCCTGCCAGGTTCCCGGCTTGAGCGCGACGCGGCCGCTGTCCATTTCCAGCCGCCGGCTCACCAGCTGCTGCTTCGAGATCGTCTCGAGCAGCCCGGCGAGGCCGCTTTGCGCAGTCACCGGCTCGAGCACCAGCTGCAGCGTGCCGCCGCAGGGCAGCCCCCAGCGCGTCGCCTCCTCGTTGGTAACGCCGTAGGTGATCAGCTGCGGCAGGTCCTTCGCCACGCTCTGCGCGCGCACCTTGTCGATCAGGTCGTCCTCGACGCAGCCGCCCGAGACCGAGCCGACGACTTGGCCGTCGCCGCGGATCACCACCAGCGAGCCCACCGGGCGCGGCGCCGAGCCCCAGGTCTTGACGATGGTGCCGAGCGTCACGCGATGCCCGGCCTGGCGCCACGCTTCGGCGGCGCGGAGTACTTCGATGTCTACGCTATCCATGCGGAAATGTTAACCCAACTTTGCAGCCGCGGCCCCCCTCGCCTTCGCCGATCTCCACCGCCGCGCCGTGCGCCGCGGCGATCTCGCGCACGATCGACAGGCCGAGGCCGCTGCCGGTGCCGGGGGTCCCCGGCACGCGGTAGAACCGCTCCAGCACCCGCTCGCGCTCGGTCGGCGGAATCCCCGGGCCATCGTCTTCGACCTCGAGGAAGGGCCGCGCGTTCCGCAGCCCGGTGCGCACCGTGACGCGCCCGCCGCGCGGCGCGTACTGGATCGCGTTGTGCACCAGATTGCCGAGCGCTTCGCGCAGCAGCAGCGCGTCGCCCCGCGCCGGCGCCTCGTGCAGCTCGAAGCCGAGGTCGATCTCCTTCTCCAGCGCGCGGTGCACCCATTCGTCGGCTGCGCCCTCGACCACGCTGCGCAGGTCTAGCGACGCCTCGACCTCGGCGCGGTAGCCGCCGGGCTCGGCGCGCGACAGCGCGAGCAACTGGCCGGCGAGGCGGGCGGCGCGGATGCTCGCGCGATGCACCTGTTCCAGCTCGGTGCGCAGCGCCTCCGCCTCCGGCCGGGTCAGCGCGATCTCGGCGTGCGCCTGCAGGCCGGCGAGCGGCGTGCGCAGCTGGTGCGCGGCGTTGGCGAGGAAGCGCTGCTGGTTGCGCCTCGACTCCGCGACCTGGTCGAGCAGCTGGTTGAGCGCGCGCACCAGCGGCTCCGCCTCGCGCGGCGCGAGCCCGGGCTCGATCGGCCGCAGATCGCCGGGCGAACGGGCGCGAATCTCGTCCGAGAGCCGCTCGAGCGGCGCCACGCCGCGGCCGACGCCGAACCAGAGCGCGGCGAAGATGAGCAGCGCCACCAGCAGCGCCGGCACCAGGCTCAGCACTACGATGTCGCGCGCCAGGCGCTGCCGCTTGTGGGTGGTCTCGGCGACCTGGATCATGCAGATCCTGCCGCCGCACGGCGCCAGCAGGGCCGCGACCCGGATGGCCTTGTCGCCGTAGGTGCCGTCGTAGGCGATCACGCCCTCCTCGGCGCGCTGCGACCGCGGCACCGGCGGCAGCCCGGGATCGCCGGCGAGCGCCTTGCCGTCCGGACCGCGCACCGAGTAGTAGACCGTGTCGTACTTGTCGGTGCGCAGCAGCCGCTCGGCCGCGCCCGGCAGGTCGAAGCTCACCGCGCCGCCCGCGGAGCGGATGCGCTCGCGCAGCGCGAGGGCGACGTCGACCAGCGCCTGATCGTAGGCTTCGCTCGCGGGCCCGAACGACAGGAAATAGGTGCCGACTGCGCTCGCCACCAGCAGCGCGGCCATCGGGGGCAGCAGCAGCCGCAGCAGGTTGCCGCGCAGGCTGCGCGCCATGCCGCGGCGCCTAGGGCGCGGGAGACGCGTCTCCCGTTCCCTTGTCCTTGTATTCCTCGAGCATGTAGCCGAAGCCGCGCACGGTGCGGATCTTCACGCCGGCGGGCTCGAGCTTGGCGCGCAGGCGCGACACGTAGACCTCGATCGCGTTCGGCGTCAGCTCCTCGCCCCATCCCGACACCGCCTGGATGATCGCCTCCTTGGACACGATGCGCTCGACCCGCGCCAGCAGCACCTCGAGCACCGCCCACTCGCGCGCCGCCAGCTCGAGCGGCTCGGAGCCGAGGTAGGCGCGCCGCGCCAGCGTGTCCAGCGTGAGCGGCCCATGCACGATCTTCGGGCCGGTCTGGGCCTGCGAGCGGCGCACCAGCGCGCGCACGCGCGCCGCGAGCTCCGGCATGGCGAAGGGCTTCACCATGTAGTCGTCGGCGCCCAGGTCGAGGCCGCGCACCCGGTCGTCGAGCGCGTCGCGCGCGGTAAGCACGAGCACCGGCATGCGCTGCCCCGCCGCGCGCAGGCGGCGCAGCACCTCGAAGCCGTCGATGCCCGGCAGGCCGACGTCCAGGATCACGAGGTCGAAGCGCTCCTGACGCGCGCCGAGCACCGCCTGCTCGCCGCGCTCCATGACGTCGACCGCGTGGCCCTCGCCTTGAAGGATGCGGGCAATGCCGCTGGCGAGCGCCGCGTCGTCCTCGACGATCAGGATCCTCACGTTGCCAATCATAACCCGTGATCTCCTCTCGCTACGTGCCGGCCGCCGGAGCCTGTTCGCCGCGGCCGCGGCCCCGCAGCCGCGCCAGCAGCACGTACAGCACCGGCATCACGAACAGCACCAGCAGCGTGGCGCTGACGAGGCCGCCGATCACCACCACTGCGAGCGGGCGCTGCGTCTCGGCGCCGATGCCGTGCGAAAGCGCCATCGGCAGCAGCCCGAGCGAGGCGAGCAGCGCGGTCATCAGCACGGTCCTCAGCCGCAGCAGGGCGCCCTGCCGGACTGCCTCCTCCGGCGACAGCCCCTTGCCCCTCAGATCGTCGAACAGAGACACCATCACGACGCCGTTCAGCACCGCTTGGCCAAACAGCGCGATGAAGCCGATCGCCGCCGATACCGAGAGGTAGATACCGGTGAGGTAGAGCGCGAGGATGCCGCCGATGACCGAGAACGGGATGTTGGCGATGATCAGCAGCGAGTTGCGCAGCGACTTGAAAGCGTCGAACAGCAGCAGGAAGATGATCAGGATCGAGATCGGGACGATCACCGACAGGCGCTTCATGGCGCGCTCCTGGTTCTCGAACTCTCCCGACCACGAGATGCCGTAGCCCTCCGGCAGCACGACGTGCCGCTTCACCCGCGCCTGCATGTCGGCCACCACGCTTCCCATGTCGCGGCCGTGGATGAAGACGCCGATCGCAAACACGCGCCGGCCGTTCTCGCGCGCGATGTTCATCAGCCCGTCGACAGTGCGGAACGTCGCCACTTCCGAGAGCGGCACGTAAGCGCCGTCGGGGGTCGCCACCAGCAGGCGCCGGATGTGGGTCAGGTCGCGCTCCGCTTCGGGAAGCCGCACCGCGACGCCGAAGCGGCGCTCGCCTTGCCACATCTGGGTCACCTGCTTGCCGCCGAGCGCGGTCTCGATTACGTCCTGGATGTCGCCGACGTTCAGGCCATAGCGCGCGGCGCGTGCGCGGTCGACGCGCACCTGGATCTGCGGCAGGGCGCCGAGCCGGTCGACGAAGGCGCGCGCCACGCCGCGCACGTTCTTCACTTGCGCCAGCACCTCGAGCGCCTTGTCGCGCAGCACCTCGAGGTCGTCGCCGAACACCTTGATCACGATCTGGCCGTCGATCTGCGAGATCGACTCCAGCACGTTGTCGCGAATCGGCGCATCGAACGACGGCTCGAGGCCGGGGATCTGGCTGATCTCGGCGTCGATCTCGCGCAGCAGCTCCGCCTTGTCGATGCCGCGCCGCCACTCGGACTGCGGCTTGAGATCGACCAGGAACTCCGCCATGTTTAGGAGCTTCGGGTCGGTGCCGTCCTCGGGCCGGCCGGTCTTCGAAGTGACGTTGCCCACCTCGGGGAACTTGCGGATTGCGGCGCGCACCTTGCCGACCAGCTCCTGCGCCTCCGAGATCGAGACGCTGGTCGGCAAGGTAAGGTTCACCCACACGGCGCCCTCGTTCAACTCGGGGAGGAACTCGGTGCCGAGGCGCGGCACCAGCGCGAGGCTGCCGGCGAGCGCCGCGACCGCGAGCGCAAGCACAGTTTTCTTGCGCGCGAGCGCCCAGGCGAGCGCCGGCTCGTAGGCCCGCTTCGCAGCCCGCACCAGGAAGTTCTCCTTCTCGGGCAGGTTGCGCTTCAGCATCACCGCGGACAGCAGCGGGACGAGCGTGAGCGACAGGATCAGCGCGCCGACCAGCGCCGAGACGACCGAGTAGGCCATCGGCGCGAAGATGCGCCCCTCCTGGCGCGTCAGCGTGAAGATCGGGATGTACGCGGCGATGATGATCAGCATGGAGAAGAGCGTCGGGCGCCCGACCTCCGCCGCGGCCTCGAGCACCACGTGCTTGCGCTTCGCCTCGTCGAGCACGCGCCCGCCGTGGCCCGCCTCTGACAGTTTGCGGAACACGTTCTCCGCGATGATCACGGCGCCGTCGACGATGATGCCGAAGTCCATGGCGCCGAGCGACAGCAGGTTGGCGGGAATCCCGATCCAGGTCAGGCCGAGGAAGGTGGCGAGCAGCGCGAGCGGGATGGTGACCGCCACGATCGCCGCGGCGCGCAGATTGCCGAGGAACAGCCACAGCACCGCCGACACCAGCAGCGCGCCCTCCAGCAGGTTGCTGAACACCGTCTTCAGCGTGCGGCCGATCAGCCAGGTGCGGTCGTAGAGCGGCACGATCTTGACGCCCGGCGGCAGCCCGGTCGCGTTCAGCTCGTCGACCCGCGCGCGCACGCGCTTCAAAACGTCGGACGGGTTCTCGCCGCGCCGCATCAGCACCACGCCGGTGACGATGTCGTCCTCGTCGTTCTCGCCGGCGACCCCCTGGCGCGGCACCGCGCCGACCGCGACCTCGGCGACGTCCTTTACCAGCACCGGCGTGCCGTTGCGCTCCGCCACCACCACGTTGGCGATGTCCTCGGGTCCCTGGAACAGGCCGATGCCGCGGATCAGGTACTGCTGGCGCCCCTGCTCGACGTAGCTGCCGCCGGCGTTCTGGTTGCCGCGCTCGATCGCCTGCGACAGCTGCTGCAGCGTCACCTTGTAGTCGCGCATGCGGCCGGTGTCGGGGCGCACCTCGTACTGCTTGATCAGGCCGCCAAGCGTGGTGATGTCGGCGACGCCGGGAACCTGGCGCAGGGCGCGCTCGACGATCCAGTCCTCGTCGGTGCGCAGCTCGCGCGGCCCGACGCCGGGAGGCCCCTTCAGCCGGTAGCGGTAGATCTCGCCGATCGCGGTCGAGAACGGCGCCAGTTGCGACTGCGCGCCGTCGGGCAGATCGACCTCGCGCAACCGCTCGACGACCTGCTGCCGCGCGAAGTAGCCGTTGACGCCGTCGTCGAAGGTGATGATGAGATATGAGAGGCCGAACTGCGTGTGCACGAACATGCGCACCGCGCCCGGCAGCCCCGAGAGCGCGACCTCGAGCGGGATCGTGACCTGCTTCTCGACCTCCTCGGCGGCGCGTCCCGGGTAGAGCGAGATCACGGTCACCTGGGTGTCGGTGACGTCGGGAAACGCCTCGACCGGGAGCCGGTCGAACGCGACCAGCCCGCCGCCGACGAACAGGATCAGCCCCAGCACGATGAACAGGGGCTGGTACAGCGCGAACGCGATGATGCGCTTGATCACGCCGGCCGTGCGTCTAGTCGCGCGAGGCGAGCAGCCGCTCGAGCAGCAAGTTGCCGTCGGTCACGACCCTGTCGCCGGGAGCGAGGCCTTCGAGCACCACCTGCCGCGCGCCCTGCGTCGGCCCGAGGCGCACAACCCTGCGCGTGAAGCGCGCCGCGCCGTCGGCTATGAAGACGTAGTGCTTCTCGCCGCGCAGGTACACCGCGCCGGTGGGCACGACGACGCCGTTCGCCGCCGGCACCGTCAGCGAGGCCGTGACGAAGGTTTCGGCCTTGAGCCGTCCGTCTGCGTTGTCCAGCGAGCCGCGCACCTTGACAGTCCGCGTCTGCGGATCCACGAAGTCCGCGACGTGGGTGATCGTTCCCGGGACGCTGTCCTCGCCGAGCATCGTCGCCTGCAACCTCACCTCGTCGCCGGCGTGCACCGCGCCGACGTCGCCTTCCGCCACATCGAGCACGAACCAAAGGTGGCGCGGATCGGAGACGACGAACAGCCCGCGCTCGCCCTGCGCATCCGGCCGCAGCTCCTGCCCCGGGTTGAGGTTGCGCTCGACCACCGTCCCCGCGATAGGCGAGGAGAGCGCGAAGCGCTGGTCGACGACGTCGCTCGTCTTGCCGTAGAGGCGCAGCCGCTCCGCGGTGCGCGCGCGCTCCGCCGCCGCGCGCCCCGCGTCCGCCTGCGCCGCCTGCAAGTCCTTCGCCGGCGCCACGCCCGCGCCGACCAGCTCCTCGACGCGCGCCAGCGTCTTGCGCGCGAGCGCGTCGTCCTGCTCCGCCTTGCGCGCGTCGGCCTGCGCGCTGCCGAGCTCGGGCGCCGCGATCAGCGCGAGCGCCTGGCCCGGGCGCACGCGCTCGCCGAGGCGCACCGCGATCTTCAGCACCCGCCCGCCGAACGGGCTGAAGACTCGCACCGTACGGTCCTCGTCCCAGACGATGCGCCCGTTGAAGCGCAGCACCGCCTCGCGTCGCGCCTCGACCGGCGCCGTCGGCAGCGCCGCGAGCTGCGGGCTGCCCACCGGGAAGACCACCGACTCGCCCTCCACCTTCGGCGGCGGCGCCGGATTGGCCGGCGGCGGCGGGTTGCAACCCGCAATCAGCGCCGCCGCGACTGCGCAATGCCAATGCCTCATCGGGATCCTCCTTGCCCCTCGCGCGCCTGGAGCGCATCGCCGGCGGCGCGGCTCGCCTCCCACGCGGCGAGCGCGCGCGCGTAGTCGGCGCGCGCGGCAAGCGCCTCGAGGCGCACCGCGCCCAGCGTGCGCCGGGCGTCGAGCACGTCCAGCACCGAGCTCGCCCCGCGCTCAAAGGCGAACTCCGCCGCGTCCGCGGAGCGCTGCGCGGCGCCGAGGAGCGAGGTTTCGTAGCGTCCGAGCCGATCGGCCGCGGCCGCCAGGTCCGAAGCGGCGCGCCGT
>DATJXO010000061.1:0-21990 GCA_035500055.1 Burkholderiales bacterium
AAGCGCCGCGCCACTACTAGAAGCCAAGGATTGGAGCCATGCCTACCTTCGTCTACATGACGAGGTGCGACGGATGCGGCCACTGCGTCGACATCTGTCCCTCGGACATCATGCACATCGACGAGACCTATCGTCGCGCCTACAACATCGAGCCCAACATGTGCTGGGAGTGCTACTCCTGCGTGAAGGCCTGTCCGCAGCACGCGATCGACGTGCGCGGCTATGCCGATTTCGCCCCGCTCGGCCACAGCGTCCGCGTGCACCGCGACGAAGAGAAGGGCACGATCGCCTGGAGGATCAAGTTCCGCAACGGCACGGAAAAGAACTTCCTGTCGCCCATCACCACCAAGCCCTGGGGCACGGCGATCCCGAAGCTGGCGGAGGTTCCCGGACCGAGCAAGGAGATGCGCGACAGCCAGCTCCTGTACAACGAGCCGAAATGGATCCGCATGGATGACGGCGGCCTGCACACGCTCGAGGCCGCGGGGCTCAAGCTGAAGAAAGGCGTGTACTACTGATGGCTCACAAGACGATCATCGAGGACGGCATCGACATCCTGGTCGTCGGTGCGGGTCTGGGCGGCACCGGCGCCGCCTGGGAGGCGAGATTCTGGGGCCAGGACAAGAAGATCGTGATCGCCGAGAAGGCCAACATCGACCGCTCCGGCGCGGTCGCGCAGGGCCTGTACGCGATCAACTGCTACATGGGCACCCGCTGGGGCGAGAACAAGCCCGAGGACCATGTCCGCTATGCGCGCATCGACCTGATGGGGCTGGTGCGCGAGGACCTGCTGTTCGACATGGCCCGCCACGTCGACTCCACGGTGCACCAGTTCGAGGACTGGGGCCTGCCCATCATGAAGGATCCGAAGACCGGGCGCTACCTGCGCGAGGGCCGCTGGCAGATCATGATCCACGGCGAGTCCTACAAGCCCATCGTGGCCGAGGCCGCCAAGAAATCGGCGGACAAGGTCTTCAACCGCATCTGCGTCACCCACCTGCTGATGGACGACGGCAAGGAGAACCGGGTGGCCGGCGCGGTCGGCTTCAACGTGCGCACGGGCAACTACCACGTCTTCAAGGCCAAGACCGTGATCTGCGGCGCGGGCGGCGCCTCCAACATCTTCAAGCCGCGCTCGGTGGGCGAAGGATCCGGCCGTACCTGGTATGCGCCCTGGTCGTCCGCGTCCGCCTACGGGCTCATGATCAACGCCGGCGCCAAGATGACGCAGATGGAGAACCGCATCGTGCTGGCGCGGTTCAAGGACGGCTACGGCCCGGTCGGCGCCTACTTCCTGCACCTGAAGACGTATACGCAGAACTGCCTGGGCGAGGAATATGAATCGAAGTGGTTTCCCGCGCTTCAGCAAATGGTCGGCAAGGAATACCTGGATCCGGAAGCGTCGCACCTGACGCATCGGCCGATCCCGACGTGCCTGCGCAACCATTGCATCATCAGCGAGGTGAATGCGGGCCGCGGCCCCATCCACATGGTGACGATGCGCGCCTTCCAGGATCCGCACCTCGAGGAGGTCGGCTGGGAGAACTTCCTCGGCATGACCGTCGGCCAGGCGGTGCTGTGGGCCGCGACCGACGTCGATCCGAAGAACGAGAACCCCGAGCTGACGACCTCCGAGCCGTACGTCATGGGCTCGCACGCGACCGGGTCGGGCGCCTGGTGCTCGGGTCCCGAGGACGTGTCCCCGCCCGAGTATTTCTGGGGCTACAACCGCATGACGACGATCGAAGGCCTGTTCGGCGCCGGCGACGCCGTCGGCGGCACGCCGCACGCCTTCTCCTCCGGCTCGTTCACCGAAGGCCGCCTCGCCGCGAAGGCCGCGTGCAAGTACATCGACGACGGCAAGGCCGAAGGCATCGTCGTTTCCGACCAGCAGATCGAGCGCCGCAAGGCGGAGATCTTCAAGCCGCTGGAGCACTACCGGACCTACCGCAATGCGATCGTCGCGGGCGACGTCAACCCGCACTACATCAACCCCAAGCAGGGCCTGGACCGCCTGCAGAAGCTGATGGACGAGTATTGCGGCGGCGTCACCGTGAACTACATGACCAACGAGAAGCTCCTGAACATCGGCCTGAAGAAGCTGAAGATCATGGAGGAGGACCTCGAGAGCCTGGCGGCGAAGGACATCCACGAGCTGCTGCGCGCGTGGGAGCTGAAGCACCGGCACCGCGCGGCGGAGTGCGTCACGCAGCACACGCTGTTCCGCAAGGAGACCCGCTGGCCGGGCTACTACTACCGCGGCGACGCCATAAAGGTGGACGACGCGAACTGGCACGTGCTTACGGTCTCGCGCCGCGACCCGGTCACCGGCGAATACACCATGGAGAAGGCGCCTTGCTACCACCTGGTGGGGGACGAGAAGTAGCCGTTTGAACATCGTCGAAAAGACCGACCAGGAAATCTTCGCCCTCGCCGATCCCCTGTGGCGCGACCTCGTCAAGTATTCCAACGAAGGCAAGTACGGGGAATTCGCGAGGAACTTCTCCAGTTCCCTCGCGCTCGCCATGGATCAGGTCGCGGCCGGGCACCAGTTCGCCAACAGCGAGCTGGCGCGAAACCTGTCCGAAGAGATCGACCCGCTCGGCATCATCCGCCGCGGCGAGCATGTGACGGTGCTTTACCGGCAGCGCAGCACGCGGAAGGCCGGCGAATGGCTTGGCCGGCTCGTCCTCGGATATGAAGACGGAAAGGTCAGGATTTTCGGTGCCTCGATCTTCTGAGACCGTCCGCGACGGCAAGTTCGTCGAGCTCACCTACAGGGTGACCGACGGGAAGTCGGGGCATGTCCTCACCCGGGTCGAATTCCCGCTGGGGTACGTCCACGGACACAATGAGATCCTGGCGCCCTCCGTACACAAGGCGCTGGAGGGCAAATCCGCCGGCGATGTCATCGAAGTGCCGATCGACGGCGACCGGATCTTCGGCCCAAGGGACGAATCTCTGGTGTTCACCGATCGCGTCGAGAACGTGCCCGAGGAGTACCGGCAGGTCGGTACCTCCATCCTGATGGAAAACGACAGGGGCCAGACCCTCAGCTTCCTCGTGACGCGGATCGACGACGAGTCGCTGACGGTGGACGGCAACAACCCGCTTTGCGGCAGGGCAGTCGTCTTCACGCTCGAGATACTGGCCGTGCGCGACGCGACGGACGAGGAGACGCGAGCGGGCGGCGCGATCACGCCGGGCGCGGAGGTCGACGCGGCCCTCATGAAACCCGTTTGAGATGGAGGTGACTGTATGAGTGAGGAAAAAAAACCGGCCGCGGCCAAGGTGCCCGACGGCCATGCGCGCTTCTTCACGACGCGCCAGAAGCCGGCCAACGAAAAGGGCTTCGTCGGCTACGAAACCGTCTGGGAGCCGTTCCAGAAGGAAGCCGAGTACAAGACGCCGAAGCAGCCGTAGGCCCCGGCGCCGGACGGTTCTGGCATAGTCCAGCGTCCGATGCCTGACCCGCGGGGGGCTGCAGCATGAAGAATGAAGCCGGTACACGCGTCTACGACGTCCTCGCAGCAGCGTTCGCCCAGGAGAACGTAAAGACCTGCTTCGCGCTCCTCGGGGACGCGAACATGAACTGGGCGGCGCGGCTGGCCGCGCAGGGCTGCCGCATGGTGTACGTGCGCCACGAGCACTGCGCGCTCGCCGCGGCCATGGCCTACGCGCGCAAGAACCAGGACGTGGGCGTCGCGACGGTCACCTGCGGGCCGGGCGTGACGCAGTTGATCACGGCGCTGCCCGCGGCGGTGCGCGCCCGTCTGCCGATGGTCGTGTTCGCCGGCGAGTCGCCGCTGAAGAGCAGCTGGTACAACCAGGAGCTCGACCAGGCGCCGCTGGTCGCCGCGACCGGCGCCGCCTACCACAGCCTGCACTGGCCCGAGCGCATGCCCGCCGCGGTGCGCGACGCGTTCCTGCAGGCGCGGCGCGAGCGCCGGCCCGTGGTGATCGGCATTCCGTTCGACCTGCAGGATCGGCCCTGGAGCGGTCCTGCGCGGTTGCCCACGCCTTCGTGGCAGCTGCTGCCGAAGCTCGGGCCGCTGCCGCCGAATCCCGATGACGTGGCAGCTGCGGCGCAGCTCGTCGCCGGCGCCGAGCGTGTGGTCGTGCTCGCGGGCCTCGGTGCGGTGGAAGCGAAGGCAGGGCCCGCCTGCCGCGCGCTGGCTGCGAAGGCGGGCGGCCTGCTCGCGACCACGCTGCCGGCGCGAGGAATCTTCCACGACGATCCCTACTGCCTTGGAATCTCTGGCAGCTACACGCCCGAGGTGGGGCTGCAGCTGCTCGCCGAGGCGGACCTCGTCGTCGCGGTCGGCGCCTCGCTCGGCTACTTCGCGGGCGGCGGCGGCCAGCTCTGGCCGAAGGCGAGGACCCTGCAGATCGACATCGACCCGGTCGCGCTCAGCCAGGGCCAGGAGGTGGCGCGGCACCACCTGCGCGCCGACGCGCGCCTCGGGGTCGAGGCGCTCACCGCAGCGCTGCCCGAGCGCGCCGCGGCCTGGCGCAGCGACGCGATCGCCGCGCGCATCCGCGACTCGAAGCCCGACAGCCACGCGTTCGAAATCGAGCCGGGGCTGCTCGATCCGCGCGACGTGGTAGAGGCGCTGGAAAAGCTCCTGCCGCGCGACTGGGAGATGGTGAACTCCTCGGGCCACTGCGCGTGGTTCTTCGCGCAGATGCCTTCGCGGCCCCACGAGCGCTTCCTCACCATCCGCGAGTTCGGCGCGATCGGCAACGGCATCTCGTTCGCCATGGGGGTCGCCGCGGCGCGCCCGGACCGGCCGGTGGTGCTGTTCGAGGGCGACGGCAGCCTCATGATGCACGTGCAGGAGCTGGAGACCATCCGGCGCCACCGCATGAACCTCCTGCTCGTCGTGATGAACGACGGTGCCTACGGCTCGGAGGTGCACAAGCTGCGCGCCGAAGGCCTGCCCGAGGACGGCTCGGTGTTCGGCTATTGCGACTTCGCCGGCATCGCACGCGGCTTCGGCCTCGCCGGCAGGACCGTCAGGTCGCTGGACGAGCTGCCGCGACTGGCGCAGGAGTTCGCCGCGGGCGGCGGCGCCACGGTCTGGGACATCCACGTCTCGAACAAGGTCGTGTCGCCCACCATGCGCCGCGCCCACCCGCCGGCGAAGAAGCACGCCTGACCGCCGCCGGGCCGGAACTGGCGCCGGCTCGCGCTGTCTCGTTATGATCGGAGCGGCTACGCCAGGAGGAGCCCGTCATGGACCTGCAGGTTTCGACCGCCGCCGCGCGCGCGCCGCGCGGCGGCCTGTCGCACGTCGTCGGCGCCGGTGAGCCGGCGCTCTCCGAACTCACCATTCCGGCCTGGCTCGACGCCACGGCCGAGCGCTACCCCGAGCGCGCCGCCTGCGTCTTCCGCGAGCAGGCGCTGCGCTGGAACTGGCGCGAGCTGCGCGAGCAGTCCGACCGGCTCGCCGCCGCGTTGCTCGCGCTCGGCTTCGCCAAGGGCGAGCGCATCGGCATCTGGTCGCCCAACCGCAGCGAATGGATCCTCGCCCAGTACGCCACCGCGCGTATCGGGGTGGTGCTGGTCAACATCAACCCGGCCTATCGCTTCGCCGAGCTCGAATACGCGCTGAACAAGGTCGGCTGCAAGGGCCTCATCAGCGCGCCGGCCTTCAAGACAAGCCAGTACCTGCAGATGCTGCAGACGCTTGCGCCGGAGCTGGCGCACCGCGCCCCGGGACAGTTGCGCGCGGCAAGGCTGCCTCACCTGACGACGGTCATCCGCATGGGCGGGGAGCGCACGCCGGGCATGTACAACCTCTCCGAAGTGCTCGCCCGCGCCGACGACGCGGGCGTCGCGGAGGCGCGCCGCATCGGCGCCGGCCTGTCCTGCCGCGATGCGATCAACATCCAGTTCACCAGCGGCACCACGGGCAACCCCAAGGGAGCGACGCTGACCCATCACAACATCGTCAACAACGCGCGCGACGTCGCGCGCACGATGAACTACGGCGCCGGCGACAGCCTGTGCATCCCGGTGCCGCTCTACCACTGCTTCGGCATGGTGATGAGCTCGCTCGCCAGCACCGTCACCGGCGGCACGATGGTGTTCCCGGGTGAAGGCTTCGATCCGGTGGCGACCCTGCAGGCGATCCACGAGGAGCGCTGCACCCACGTGCACGGCGTTCCCACCATGTTCATCGCCGAGCTCGACGCGCCCGGCTTCGCCGACTACGACCTGCGTTCGCTGCGCGGCGGCATCATGGCCGGCGCGCCCTGCCCGATCGAGGTGATGAAGCGCGTCAATGCGCTGATGCACATGACCGAGGTGACGATCGCCTACGGCATGACCGAGACTTCCCCGGTGTCGTTCCAGAGCGGGGTCGACGACCCGCTCGACAAGCGCGTCTCGACGGTGGGCCGCATCCTGCCGCACCTCGAAGTAAAGATCGTCGACGCCGACGGCAGGACCGTGCCGGTCGGCGCGCCAGGGGAGCTCTGCACCAGGGGCTACAGCGTCATGCTCGGCTACTGGGCCGACGAGGCGCGCACCGCGGAGGCGGTCAGGGGCGGCTGGATGCACACGGGCGACCTGGCGACGATCGACGCCGAGGGCTACTGCAACATCGTCGGCCGCGTGAAGGACATGCTGATCCGCGGCGGAGAGAACGTCTACCCGCGCGAGGTCGAGGAATTCCTCTTCCGGCATCCGAAGGTGGCGCAGGTGCAGGTCTTCGGCGTGCCCGACGCCAGGTACGGCGAGGAGGTCTGCGCCTGGATCGTGCTGAAGCCCGGGACCGCGGCGACCGAAGCCGAGATCCGCGAGTTCTGCCGCGACCAGATCTCGCACTACAAGGTGCCGCGCTACGTGCGCTTCGTCGCCGAGCTGCCGATGACGGTCACCGGCAAGGCGCAGAAATTCGTGATGCGCCGGAAGATGGTCGAGGAGCTCGGCCTGCAGGAACCCGCCGGGCGCTGAGCCGCCGCCCGGCGGATCCCGCGGCGCTGCCGCGGACCGCTAGCGGCCGCCCTTGCGGAACTCGCGCCCGAAAGCGAGCAGGAAGCGCAGCGCCTCCTGGTTGCCCGGGTCGCGCAAGAGCTGCCACAGGCCGCCCAAGCCCCCGCCGCCGGCCGGCGCCCCGGCGGTCTCCCGGCCCGCCGCGTCGAGCGCGCCCATGGTGCGCTCGAGCACCACGGCGAGCCGCTCGATCGAGCCGACCAACCGATCCAGCCCGGCACGGTGCATCCGGTCCATCAGCGAGAGCGACTCGGCGACGGTTTCGGCCAGGCGGCCGACCATTTCGTCGGTCACCGCGTCCTGCGCCGCGCCGTAGGTGCGCGCCAGCGCGACCAGGCGCTCCAGGTCCCCGTTCGCGACCAGCTGCGAGATTGCGGGCAGCGCGCCGGCCACGTTGGAGCGGTTTATCTTGTCGAGCAGGTCCACGCCTTCGGCGACGACGGCCGACAGGCGGCTCACCATCTCGTCGGTCAGCGAATCGCGCGCCGCCGCCGTGAAACGCTCCAGTTCCAGCGCTTGTGTGGCGTCCATGGCGCCCTCCTAGAGCAGCCCGCGGGCCGTGGTCCAGTACAGCTTGTTGTACGCCATCTTGAACCAGTGCACGGCCTTGGTGGGCGGCTTCGGGTCGGGCGGGTTGCTGTAGTTGAACATGGCGTAGGTGGCGGTGTCCTTGCCGGTCTCGATGAAGCAGAACACCTTGCCGTCGTGCTCTCGTACCGGCGAGCCGAGCTTGACGATCGCGGCCAGGTTCTCGCCCAGCGTCTCGGCCTGGTAGTGCGCGGTCGATCCCGCCTTGCTGATCGGGATGTTGGTCGTGTCGCCGATGACATAGACGTTGGAGCGTCCCTCCATCGTGAGGTGGGTCTTGTGCGTCGGCAGAAAACCGCCCGCGCCCAGCTTGTTCTTCTCCAGCACCTCCATGCCCTTGTGCGCGGGAATCGTGATCAGCAGGTCGTACTTCGCCTCGGTGCCCTCCTCGCTCTTCACCACGCGGCTCGCGCCGTCGACCGACTTCAGGTTGAACAGCGTCTCGTAGGTGATGCCGAGGCGGTCGAACTCCGGCGTCGCCCACTTCGCCACCGGCTCCAGGCTGTGGATGCGCCCGATCGGATAGGTATAGTGCAGCTGCACCTTGTCGCGGATGCCGCGGTCCTTGAAATAGTCGTGCAGCATGAAGGTGATCTCGAGCGGCGCCATCGGGCACTTGTGCGGCACGCCCACCGCGATCACCACCCGCCCGCCCTGGAAGGCCTGCAGGCGCTTGAACATCTTCAGCGCGGTCTGCTCGGTGTAGAAGGTCTCCGCGTTCTCGGCAAGCCCCGGGATCATCTCGGGAGCGGGCCGCGAGCCGGTCGCGATCACGAGGATGTCATAGCCGTGCGTCTTGCCGCCCTTGGTCTTGATGCGGTTCTGGTCCAGCTCGAAGGCCTCGACCGGGTCGACGTGCAGCTCGATGCCGGGCTCGAGCAGGCTCGCCTGGTCGCGGTACAGCTCGTCGGGCGTCATGCGCCCGAGCGCGAGGTACAGCAGCCCCGGCTGGTACATGTGCTTCTCCGACGCAGTCAGCATCACGAGCTGCACCTTGCCGGAGCGGATCTCCGGCGCGATGCGGCGCGCGAGGTTGTTGGCGAGAATCGTGCCTCCCATGCCACCGCCCACGATTACGATCTTCATGGCTGTCTCCTCCTCCGGCCCGCGGGCCGATTGGTCCGACTACTTGGTCTTCCTCAGCGCGATGTGCCAGACGCCCGCCTCCTCGCGCGTGCCGAGAAGCTCATGTCCGACCTTGCGCACCCATTCCGGGATGTCGCTCGCCGAGCCCTTGTCGGTCGAGAGCACCTCGAATTCCTCCCCCACGGCGCCGAATTTGAGGCGCGCGATCAGCTCCATCAGCGGCCCCGGGCAGAAGCTGCCGCGTGCGTCGATGACGATGCGCTCGGCCATCGCTAGAACGACCACACCTGGCCGCCCTGCGCGTCGGACAGGAACTTGGTGAGCCCGAGCGGCTCGCCGAGCCAGGGCTCGAGGTCGTCGGGCCCGACGCCGAGCACGTCCACGGCCATCGAGCAGGGATGGATCCTGGCGTCGCCGAGTTCCGCGGCGCTGTGGAACAGCTGCTTGAAGCCCGGCGCCTTTTTCTCCAGCAGGAGCCTGCCGAACGGGCCCTCCGCCGGCGGCGCCTCGCCGCCGCTGCGCATGAAGTGACGCAGCGCGTTCATCGAGAGGAACACCGTGACCTCGTTGCCGCTCACCGCGCCCACCGACGCCATCATGGCGGCCATCTGCAGCCGCTCGAGCGAACCGGACACCACGACGATGCTGATCCTGCTGGCCGCGGACATGGGAATGAACCTAGTATGAGCCTCGGGAAGTCATTTGTTCCAGATCAAACCTTCGCCGGCGCCGCGTAGTAGTCGCGCAGGATCCGCAGCACCTCCGGCCGGCTGAATTCCGCCGGCACGTCCTTGCCTTCGTCCAGCCACTTGCGCAACTGGGTTCCGGACACCTGCAGCCGGTCGGCGTCCGCGTGCGGGCAGGTGCGATCCGACGCCATGCCGTAGCAGCGGTGGCACCAGAATGTGACGCCGATCTTGATCGGCCGCGTCCGCAGGGAGTCGGCCGGAATCTGGTCGAAGATGCGGTGCGCGTCGAACGGCCCGTAGTAGCTGCCGACGCCCGCGTGGTCGCGGCCCACGATCAGGTGCGAGCAGCCGTAGTTCTGCCGGAACAGCGCGTGCAGCAGCGCCTCGCGCGGCCCCGCGTAGCGCATGTCGAGGGGATAGCCCGCCTGCACCACGGTGCTGGGCCGGAAGTAATTCTCGATCAGCGCCGAGATGGCTCGCGTGCGCACCTCGGCCGGGATATCGCCCGCCTTGAGGTTGCCGAGCAGCGAATGCACCAGCACCCCGTCACAGGTCTCGATCGCCACCTTCGCCAGGTACTCGTGCGAGCGGTGCATCGGGTTGCGCGTCTGGAACGCGGCGACCCGCGACCAGCCCAGACGCTCGAACTCCGCGCGCGTCTCGGCCGGGGTCATGAACAGGGCGCCGTACCGGCCCTTGAATCCGCCGTCGGAAAGCAGCCTCACCGGCCCGGCTAGGTTCACCTCGGGCTGCCGCATCACCATCTGCACGCCGGGATGCTTCTCGTCCACGGTGCGGAACACCGACATGCACTCGTGCGCCTTGTCGATCGAGTACTTCTCGCTGACGCGCATCGTGGCAAGCGCCGCACCGCCGTCGGGATCGACGAGCGCGACCTCGTCGCCGACCCGGATCGAGCCGGCGCGCGCCGCGTCGGCCGAGAGTGTGATCGGGATCGGCCAGAACAGGCCTGCCGCGGTGCGGTAGCCGTCGCACACGCCCCGCCAGTCCGCATGGGTCATGAAGCCTTCGAGCGGCGTGAAGCCGCCGATGCCGAGCATGATCAGGTCGCCCTTCTCCCGCGAGGACACGCGCAGCGCCGGCAGGCTCGCGGCCCGGGCACGCTCGGCCTCGAGGGCGGCGCCCTGCAGCATCAGCGGCCGCAGCGCTGCTGCGCCGTGCGGAGGAACGAGTCCGGGCATTTGGCAGGAAAGGGGGATCGGTCCGGCAAGGCATTGTCGGCAGACCCCCCGTCTCCGGCAACGCCATAGTTCATATGATGGGATAAAGCTGATTGATAATACGTCCCATGGAGCACCTCGAGCCGAAGCAGGCGCAGCAGTTCCTGCACGACAACCCGGACGCCTTGTTCATCGACTGCCGCAGCGAGATGGAGTATCTGTTCGTGGGCCACCCGGTCGGCTCGCTCCACGTGGCCTGGAACGACGGCCCGGACTGGGAGGTAAACCCGCACTTCGTCGGCCAGGTGAAGAAGCTCGCCGGGACCGACCACGCCAAGCGCCCGATCGTGCTCATCTGCCGCAGCGGCAACCGTTCGCAGGAGGCCGGCGAGGCGCTCGAGCGCCACGGCTTTCAGCGCATCTACAACGTCCTGAGCGGCTTCGAAGGGCCGCTCAACGGCGCGCACCAGCGCAACACGGTCTCGGGCTGGCGGCGCGACGGGCTTCCCTGGGAGCAGTGCTGAGCCATGGCTGACCGGCGCCTGCAGGTGTTCCACGCGGTCGCGAAGCACCTGTCCTTCACCAAGGCGGCGGAAGCGCTGTTCATGACCCAGCCGGCGGTGACCTTCCAGATCCGGCAGCTCGAGGAGCACTTCAACACGCGGCTCTTCGACCGCTCGCACGGCCGCATCACGCTCACCGCGGCGGGAGCCCTGGCGCTCGAGTACGCGGAGCAGATTCTGACGCTTTCCTCCGAGCTCGACACGCGCCTGAAGGAGATCAGCGGCCAGGTCGGCGGACCGCTGCTGATCGGCGCGAGCATGACGATCGCCGAGTTCCTGCTGCCGCAGGTGCTCGGCGAGTTCAAGGCGCGCCACCCCGCGGTCCTGCCGCGGCTCTTCGTCGCGAATTCGGAGGCGGTGCAGGCGCGCATCGCCGAGCGCAGCCTGGACCTCGGCTTCATCGAGGGCGAGTCGCACCTCGCCTCGCTGGTCACGGACGTCTGCTGCACGGACGAGCTGCAGGTGGTGTGCTCGCCCTCGCATCCGCTCGCCGCCCTGCGCGAGATCGCGCCGAGCGTGCTCACCGAGCATGCGTACGTCAGCCGCGAGCCCGGCTCGGGAACCCGTGAGGTGATCGACAGCTACCTGCAGAAGGCGGGCGTGGCGCCGGACTCGCTGCAGGTCGTGATGGAGCTCGGCAGCCTGGAAGCGCTGAAGGGGCTGGTCGCCACCGGACTCGGCTACACCATCATGTCGCGCGCCACCGCGGCCAAGGAAACGCAGCTCGGCCAGTTGGCGCTGGTGCCGCTCAAGCCGCGGCTGACACGCGAGCTGTCGGTCGTCTATCCGAAGGAGCGCTTCCACTCGCGCCTGGTGAACGAGTTCGTGCAATTCGCCAAGGCGCATCTTGCGGCCGCACGGAACGGCGAGCCCGCCCGCGCGCCGGCGCTGCGCGGCGCCTGAGGGCGCTGCGCGCGGGACGCCGCCGCTGGTATCCTTGGATAGGGGGATAAGGACAATTGATTCGGGTTGCCGGGAAATTGCTTACCATCGAATCGGAGGAGGTGCAGGCATGTCGCTAGATCGCAGGAGGATGCTCCGGTCGGCCGGCGCGCTCGGCGCGCTGCTCGTCGCGGGGCTGCTGAAGCCGCTCGCCGCGCTCGCGGCCTGGAACAAGGACGCTTTCACTGCGAAGACCGTCGACGGCGCGCTGAAAGGGCTCGGCGTCGCCGGCAGCGAGCCGAACGGCGGCCTCACGCTGGACGCCCCGCAGATCGCCGAGAACGGCGCCGTCGTGCCGATCGAGATCTCGAGCAGCATCCCGGGCACGACGTCGATCGCGGTGGTGATCGAGAAGAACCCGTTCCCGCTCGCCAGCAAGTTCGACTTCATGGAAGGCGCGCTGCCGTTCGTGCGGCTGAACGTGAAGATGGGCGAGACCTCCCATGTGCGCGTGATCGCCACGGCCGGGGGCAAGAGCTACACCGCGTCGAAGGAAGTCAAGGTCACCATCGGCGGCTGCGGCGGATAGAGGAGAGGACCATGCCAGGACCGATGAAGATGCGCGCCACGCTCGCCGCCGGCTACACCGACGTCCGGGTGCTCATGAGCCACCCGATGGAGACGGGGCAGCGCAAGGGGCCCGACGGCAAGCCGGTGCCGATGCATTTCATCCAGAACGTCACGGTCAAGGTCAACGGCAAGACCGTGATCGAAGGCCAGACCAGCCAGGCCGTGTCGCGCAATCCGGTGTTCGCGTTCCGCCTCAAGGGCGGCCAAAAGGGCGACAAGATCGAGATCAGCTGGCGCGACAACGAAGGCGAGAGCAACAGTACCGAAGCCGCGGTCGCCTGACCGCGATCCGTGAAGGAGGGGATGTGCGTACGATCATGCTTGCGACGGTTGTCGCGCTCGCGCCGGTCGCGGTGCACGCTCAGGGCTCGCAGTTCGAGCACTACCAGAAGATGGTCGCCGAAGGCAGCCCGGCGGAGCTGTTCGCGGTCGAGGGCGAGGCGCTGTGGAAGAAGCCCCAGGGGCCGAAGCATGCCTCTCTGGAGAAATGCGACCTCGGGCGCGGGCCGGGAGTGCTGAAGGGCGCGTATGCCAGGCTGCCGCGCTACTTCAAGGATGCCGACCGCGTCATGGACCTCGAGACGCGCCTGCTCTACTGCATGGAGACGCTGCAGGGACGGGACCGCAAGGAGGCGCTGAAGCGCCCCTTCGGCAACGCCGACAAGCCCTCCGAGATGGAATACCTCTCGGCCTACATCGCGCTGCAGAGCCGCGGCTTCAAGCTGAACCCGGGCTTGAGCCATCCCAAGGAGCGGGAGGCGTACGAGCTCGGCAAGGCGCTGTTCCACACCCGCACCGGGCTGTGGGACTTCTCCTGCACGACCTGCCACGGCACGCCGGGCAAGCGCATCCGCTCCTCGGAGCTGCCGGTGCTGGATAACCCGAAGACAGTGCGCCCGCTGATGGCCACGTGGCCCGCGTACCGCGTCTCGAACAGCACCTTCAAGACCATGCAATGGCGCATCAACGACTGCTTCCGCCAGATGCGCACGCCGGAGCCCGACTTCGGCTCGGAGACGGTGAATGCGGTGAACATGTTCCTCACCGCGACCGCCAGGGGCGCGACCTACCGCGGCCCGGGCACCAAGCGCTGAGCGAGGGGGATGCGATGACCACGAAACTGATCCTCGGCGCGGGCCTGGCCGCGCTCCTGCTGCCGGCGGCGGCGAGCGGCGAGCCCACCGACCGCGAGGTGCAGGCGATCATGAAGCGCGACTTCCACCCGCACGGGCAGGCGACGATGGACCGCCTCGACCAAGACGCGGTGCAGCGCGTGTGCACCGACACGCGCAACAAGCCGCCGGCCGAGCTCGCCAAGACGCTCGAGGCCGACCAGTACAAGACGATCCGGTTCCCCGAGGGCTCGCTGCTCGGCGACTGGAAGAAGGGCGCGGCGATCGCCTGGAGCGGCCGCGGCATGCAATGGCAGGACGACCCGAAGAAGCCCTCGGGCGGCGGCTGCTACAACTGCCACGAGATCGGCCCGGAGCGCACCTCCTTCGGCACGATCGGCCCGAGCCTGAAGCAGTTCGGCAAGCTGCGCGGCAACACCCCCGGAATGCAGCGCTATGTCTACGGCAAGATCTACAACGCCAAGGCCTACAGCCTCTGCTCGGAGATGCCGCGCTTCGGCTACACGAGAAGCCTCACCGAGCAGCAGATGAAGGACCTCACCGCCTATCTGCTGGACCCGGCCTCTCCGGTAAACAAGTAATTGCAGCGGCGCGAGTTTCTCCGGATCCTCGCGCTCGCCGCCGCGGCGGGCGGCACGCTGCGCGCGGGGCTGTCCGCGGCGCAGGCGGCGGACGAGCTCTATGAACTGCCGCCGCTCGGCAACGTCAGCCTGCTGCACTTCACCGACAGCCACGCGCAGCTGCTGCCGATCCATTTCCGCGAGCCGAGCGTCAATATCGGCGCCGGCGCAGCGGCGGGAAAGCCGCCGCACCTGGTCGACAAGGCGCTGCTCGCCTACTTCGGCATTCCCGCGGCGAGCGCCCTCGCGCACGCGTTCACCTCGATCGACTTCGAGGCCGCCGCGCGCCGCTACGGCAAGGTAGGGGGCTTCGCGCATCTCGCGGCGCTGGTGCGCCGGCTGCGCGGCGCCCGGCCGCACGCCCTGCTGCTCGACGGCGGCGACACCTGGCAAGGCTCGGCGCTGTCGCTCTGGACCCGGGGCGTCGACATGATCGGAGCGCAGAAGCTGCTCGGCGTCGACGCCATGACGGCGCACTGGGAGTTCACCTACGGCGCGCAGCGCGTCAAGGACGCGGTCGAGCGCGAGCTGGCGCCGATCGAGTTCGTGGCGCAGAACGTGAAGACGGTGGACTTCGAGGACCCGGTATTCCGCCCGTACACGCTGCGCAGCCTCAACGGCGTCCCGGTGGCGATCATCGGCCAGGCGTTTCCCTACACGCCGATCGCCCATCCTCGCTACCTCGTCGCCGACTGGAGCTTCGGCATCCAGGAGCGGCGGCTGCAGAAGCTGGTCGAGGAGGTGCGGGCCAAGGGCGCGCGGCTCGTGGTGCTGCTCTCCCACAACGGCATGGACGTGGACCTGAAGCTCGCCGCGCGCGTGCGGGGCCTCGACGTCATTCTGGGCGGCCACACGCACGACGGCGTGCCCGCGCCGGTTGTGGTCGGGCAAACGCTCGTCACCAACGCCGGGTGTAGCGGCAAGTTCCTCGCGGTGCTGGATCTCGACGTGGGCGACGGCGGCATCCGGCGCCACCGCTACCGCCTGCTGCCGGTGTTCGCCAACCTGCTACCGGCCGACCCGGAGATGGCCGCATACATCGAGCAGGTGCGGGCGCCGCACCGCGCGAAGCTCGAGGCGCCGCTCGCGCTCACCGAGGGCCTGCTCTACCGCCGCGGCAACTTCAACGGCACCTGGGACCAGCTGATCCTGGATGCCCTCATGGCGGAGCGCGACGCGGAAATCGGCTTCTCGCCGGGGTTCCGCTGGGGCACGACGCTGCTTCCCGGCGAGCCGATCCTGCGCGAGCACCTGATGGACCAGACGGCGATCACCTACCCGTTCGTGACGCTGAACGAGCTCACGGGGGCGCAGATCAAGGGCATCCTCGAGGACATCTGCGACAACCTGTTCAATCCCGATCCGTACCTGCAGCAGGGAGGCGACATGGTGCGCGTCGGGGGCATGGCCTATACCTGCACGCCTACGGCGGCGATGGGCCGCCGCATCTCCGAGATGCGGCTCGACGGCAAGCCGATCCAGGCCGACGGGCGCTACAAGGTGGTCGGCTGGGCGCCGGTCGCCGAGGGCGCCTCGGGCGAGCCGTGCTGGCAGGTGGTCGAGCGCTATTTGAAAAGCCGCAAGACGATCCCGCCTAGGGCGCCGAACGTGCCGGCGCTCGTCGGCGTCGAGGGCAATCCGGGGTACGCCTGATTCGGCAAGGAGGCACCATGAAGCGGACGATTCGTTTCTGCATCGCTGCGTTGCTGTCGCTGCTCGTGCCAACAGCCGGGGTCGCTGCGGGCGACGCGGCCTCCGACCCCGTCGGCCCCGACAAGGTCGTCTACCATGTCAGCGAAGGTCTCGAGCAGGCGAGCCGCGCGCTCGAGTACATCCGCAATCACCTGGAAGTGAACCCCAAGGCGAAGATCGTCGTCGTGGCGCACGCCGCGGGAGTCGATTTCCTCATGAAGGGCGCCAAGACCGCCAAGGGCAACGAGTACCGGCAGATGGTCGAAGATCTCGACCTGCAGGGCGTGCAGTTCCGCGTCTGCCTGATCACGCTGCGCGAGCGCAACCTGCGGCGCGACCAGTTCCTGCCGGAGGTGCGCTTCGTGCCCTCGGGCGTGGCCGAGATCGCGCGCCTGCAGCAGCGCGAGGGCTTCGCCTACCTCAAGCCTTGAGCGGCGTCGGCCGGCGCCGCCGTCAGAACAGGCCGAGCGAGGCCAGGGCCACCGCCGCGCCGAGGCCGGCGCCGGCGAGCACGTCGCTCAGCTGATCGCCCGGAACGCGCGCAGCAGCGCACGCACCCGGATCGCCCGGTTCAGGCGCGCGCAGGCGCGCTCGTCCCAGCGGCGCAGCGTTTCGAGGGAGGCTTCAAGCCGCGGCATGCCTTGCCTCGACCTCGGCGGCGCGCGCCGTCTCGAGCAGGATCGCCTCGAAGTCGCCGGTGATGCGCTCCCAGCTCACCTGCGCCGCAGCCTCGCGGGCGCGGCGGCCGATCGCGCGCGCCCGCCCCAGGTCGAGCGCGAGCTGCGCGGCGCCGGAGAGGAAGGCGGCCCGGTCGCCCGGCGGCGCCAGCACCCCCGAGCGCCCGTGCACGATGTGCTGCCGCGCAGCAGCGTAGTCGTAGGCGACCACCGCGAGCCCGCTCGCCATCGCCTCCAGCGTCACGTTGCCGAACGTCTCGGTGAGGCTGGGAAAGAGGAACACGTCGGCCGAGGCGTAGTGCGCGGAAAGCGCCCCGTTCACCAGGCGCCCCGCGATCACCGGCCCGAGCCGCTCGCGCTCGAGCGCCTCGCGCATCGGCCCGTCGCCCACCAGGACCAGCCGGGTCTCCGGCTGCGCCGCGCGCATGGCGCGGAACGCCTCCATCACCATCGGAAAGTTCTTCTCGGGCGCGAAGCGGCTCACGCACAGCGCCACCGGCGTGTCGTCGCCCGCGCCCCACTGCGCGCGCAGCTCCGCCGAGCGCTTGGCGGGCGAGAACACCGCCGCGTCGACGCCGCGCCCGGCGACCCTGAGGCGCTCGAAGCCGTCGCCTTCCAGCGCGCGCGCGAGCTCGTCGGTCGGAACGATGGTGCAGTCGGCCCGGTTGTGGAAGCGCCGCAGCCAGGCCATCACCGGCCGCGCCAGCCAGGCGATCCCGTAGTGGCCGCTGTAGGCGTGGAAATTGGTATGAAAATCGGTCGCGACCGGGATGCCGAGCGCGCGCGCCGCGCCCAGCGCCGACCATCCGAGCGGCCCCTCGGTTGCAATGTGCACGACGTCCGGCCGCCGCGTGCGCCACGACGACGCCAGCGCGGCCTTCGCCGGCAGGCCCATGCGAAGCTGCGGATAGCGCGGGATCGGGAATCCGGCGCAGAGCTCCTCGCTGTAGCCGGGTTCCTGCCGCGGCTGGTCGGCCCGATTCTGGCGCGGGCGCACCACCTGGATCTCGTGGTCGCGCGCCCGCAGTCCCTCGGCGATGAGCGCGACGGTGCGCGCCACGCCGTTTACCTCGGGCGGATAGGTCTCGGTGACGATGGCGATGCGAAGGCGCTGCATCGGCGCGCACGATGCCCGCCGCGCGTGAAAGCGCGATGACAGTATCGTGAAGATCTTGTTAAAGCAGGATCAGGAGCCAGACTGCGGCGACGTTGACCAGCGACAGCATCACCGCCGCGCTGCCGATGTCCTTGGCGCGCTTGGCGAGGCTGTGGTCCTCCAGCGAGACGCGGTCCACGGTCGCCTCGACCGCGGAATTGAGCAATTCCACGATCAGCACCAGCAGCACGCTCGCGACCATCAGCGCGCGCTCGAGGCCGCTATGGCCCAGGAACAGCGCCGTCGGCACCAGCACCGCGGCGAGGATCAGCTCCTGGCGGAATGCATCCTCGTGACGAGCCGCCGCGGCGAGCCCGGAGAGCGAATAGCGCGTGGCGTTGATCAGGCGCCGCAGCCCGGTCTTGCCCTTGTAGGGGCTCTCCTCCATAGCGCGGGGAATTTAGCACGCGGCCGCTCGGGGCCGGCGCGCCCTAGACTGCGGCGGCGACCAGCGACTTCAGCAGCTCGTCCTGCACCACGCGCGGCTTGCCGCGGCGCGGCGCCGGCGCCTGGTACTCGCCCTCGGAATTCATCACCCAGGCCTGGCTCGCGTCGTCGAGGAACGCCTGCAGGCCTTCGCGGATGACGCGCTGCTTCAGCTCCGCGTCGAGCACCGGGAAGCACAGCTCGATGCGGCGGAAGAAGTTGCGGTCCATCCAGTCCGCGCTCGAGAGGTAGACGTCCTCGGCGCCGTCGTTCTGGAAGTAGAACACGCGCGAGTGCTCGAGGAAGCGTCCGATCACCGAGCGCACCTGCACGTTCTCCGAGAGCCCCGGCACGCCCGGCCGCAGCGCGCAGACGCCGCGCACGATCAGATCGATCTTCACGCCCGCCTGCGAGGCGGCGTAGAGCTCCTCGATCAGCTCGGGCTCGAGCAGCGCGTTCATCTTGGCGATCACGCGCGCCGGCTTGCCCTCCTTCGCCAGGCGCGCCTCGTTGCGCACCGCCGCGAGCACGCGCTTGTGCAGGGTAAACGGCGAGATCCACAGGTGCTTCATGCGGCTGGCGCGGCCGAGGCCGGTGAGCTGCTTGAACACCTCGTTGACGTCCGCGCAGATCTCCTCGTTCGCCGTGAGCAGGCCGAAGTCGGTGTACAGGCGGGCGGTGCGCGGATGATAGTTGCCGGTCGACAGGTGCGCGTAACGCTTCAGCACCGTGCCCTGCGGCCCGTCCTCGCGGCGCACCACCAGCGCCATCTTGGCGTGCGTCTTGTGGCCGACCACGCCGTAGATGACGTGTGCCCCCACCTCCTCCAGCCTAGAGGCCCAGCCGATGTTCGCCTCCTCGTCGAAGCGCGCCATCAGCTCCAGCACCACCGTCACCTCCTTGCCGCGCTTCGCCGCCTCGATCAGGATCTCCATCAGCTCGGAATCGGTGCCGGTGCGATATACCGTCTGCTTGATGGCGATGACGCGCGGGTCGGCGACCGAGGTACGGATGAACTCGATCACCGGCAGGAACGACTCGTACGGGTGGTGCAGCAGCACGTCCTTCTTCGCCAGCGCCGCGTAGAGGTCGTGCTGCCCGGCCAGCGCCTGCGGCAGCGCCGGCTGGAACGGCGCGTACTTCAAGTTCGGCCGGTCGACCCGGTCGGGCACCTCGCGCAGCCGGTACAGGTTCACCGGCCCATCGACGCGGTAGAGGTCGCTCTCGGCGAGGCCGAACTGCTGCAGCAGGAACTCGGCCATCGCCGGCGGGCAGGTGTCGGCGATCTCCAGCCGCACGCCGTCGCCGAAGTGCCGGTGCAGCAGCTCGCCCTGCACCGCGATCCTCAGGTTCTTGATCTCCTCCTCGTCCACGAACAGGTCCGAGTTGCGCGTGACGCGGAACTGGTGGCAGCCGCGCACTTCCATGCCGGTGAACAGCTCGTCGACGTGCGCATGCAGGATCGAGGACAGGAACACGAACGCGTAGTCGGCGCCGGCGACGTCCGCCGGCAGGCGGATGAGGCGCGGCAGCGCGCGCGGCGCCTGCACGATCGCGGCGCGGGACTTGCGGCCGAACGAGTCGCGGCCCTCCAGCTCGATGGCGAGGTTGAGCGACTTGTTGAGTACCTTGGGGAACGGATGCGCCGGGTCGAGCCCGATCGGGGTCAGCACCGGGAGCAGCTCCCGCATGAAGTAGTCGCGGATCCACGCACGCTGCGGCTCGCTCCATTCCTCGCGCTTCGGGAACACCACGCCCTCGCGCGCCAGCGCCGGCAGCAGCACGCCGTTCAGCAGCCGGTATTGCTCGCCGATCAGCGCCCGCGCCTGGGCCGAGACCAGCTCGAAGACCTGCGCCGGCCCCCGGCCGTCCGGGCCCGGCTCCTGGACGCTCAGCTTGATCTGCTCCTTCAGGCCCGCGATGCGGATCTCGAAGAACTCGTCCATGTTGGAGGAGACGATGGTGAGGAACCGCAGGCGCTCCAGCAGCGGTACGCCGTCGTCGGCGGCCAGCGCCAGCACGCGGCGGTTGAATTCCAGGATGCCGAGCTCGCGGTTGAGGAAATGCGCGGGCGTGAACTTCTTCTTGACCATCGGGTGATCGGGCGCAGCGGGAGGGCAAAGGCTACACCAGTTGCCTTGCGCAATTGTTGCAGCGGCGTGAAAGCCGCCGCGGGCCGCGTTTGCCCCGCTGCCGCGGCGGTGCTAAGTTGTTGACTTCATGGCGCGTCCGGATCTGCTCGCCGCGATCGACCTCGGATCGAACAGCTTCCATCTGCAGGTCGGGCGGGTCGTCGACGGCCAGATCTACCCCCTGGATACCCTGCGCGAGGTGGTGCGTCTCGGCGGCGGCTTGACCGCCGACAAGCGCATCGACCGCGCGACGCAGGCGCGCGCGCTCGAGGCGCTCGAGCGAATGGGCGAGCGCCTGCGCGGGCTGCCGCGCGAGGCGGTGCGCGCAGTCGGCACCAACGCGCTGCGGGTGGCGAAGAACGCGCCCCAGTTCTTGCGCGAGGCACGCGCCGCGCTCGGCTTCCCGATCGAGGTGATCGCCGGCCGCGAGGAGGCGCGCCTCATCTATCTGGGGGTGGCGCATGCGCTGCCGCCGGCGCCGCGGCACCGCCTGGTGGTCGACATCGGCGGCGGCTCGACCGAGCTGATCATCGGCAAGGGCCTCGAGCCGATCTTGACCGAGAGCCTCTACATGGGCTGCGTCAGCTACAGCCTCGCGTATTTCCCCGAAGGCCGCATCGACAAGGCGCGCATGAAGCGCGCCGAGCTGGCGGCGCGGCAGGAGCTCGCCGGGATCGCGCACCAGTACCGCGCCGCCGGCTGGGAGGAGGCGGTGGGGTCCTCCGGGACCGCGCGGGCGCTGGAGGGAATCCTGCAGGCGTGCGGCTATGCCGAGGAGGGCATCACGCGCGAGGGGATGGACCGGCTGCGCAGCCTGCTGGTCAAGCACGAGCGGGCCGATCCGGGACGCATCGCCGGGCTGCGCAAGGACCGCGTGCCGGTACTGCCCGGCGGCGTCGCCATCATGAACGCGGCGATGGACGAGCTCGGCATCGAGAAGATGGCGGTAAGCGAAGGCGCCCTGCGGCACGGCGTGCTGTATGACCTGCTCGGGCGCGTACAGCACCGCGACATGCGCGAGGCCACGGTCGCGCAACTGATGCGCCGCTATCACGTCGATGCCGCGCAGGCCGAAAGGGTGCGCGTCCTCGCCCTCAGGATCTTCGAGGCCATAGAGAAGAAGGAAGACCAGGAGCCGGACCGCCTGACGCTCGACTGGGCGGCGCGGCTCGCCGAGATCGGCCTCTCGGTGGCGCACGCGCAGTACCACAAGCACTCCGCGTACATCCTGCAGAACGCGGACATGCCCGGCTTCTCGCGCATGGAGCAGCAGCGCCTCGCGCGCATCGTGCTCGCCCACCGCGGCAAGCTCGGCAAGGTGCAGGACGCGGGCCTGGAGGCGGGCGACTGGACGCTGGTGTTCGCGCTGCGCATCGCGGCGCTGGTGCTGCGCAACCGGACCGACGCGCGCTTTCCGATGCTTCGCGTCGCCGGCGACAAGACCGGCTACAGCATCGACCTGCCGCAGGCCTGGTTGGAGGAGAATCCCCTCGCGGCGGCCGCGCTCGAAACGGAATCGGAACGCTGGGAAGCGG
>DATJXO010000062.1:0-29182 GCA_035500055.1 Burkholderiales bacterium
GAAGACGCCGGCGACTCGCAATCGGTACGTGGCGTGCATCAGGGCGGTGTTGATGAAGGCGGCGGGGGCGTGGGAGTGGCTGGAGCGCGCACCGAAGCTGAAGATGTACCAGGAGCCGAAGCACCGGATCCGCTGGCTGGAGAAGGACGAGGCGGAGAGGCTCTTGGCGGCGTTGCCGGAGTGGCTGGCGGCGGTGTCTCGATTTGCGCTGGCGACCGGTTTGCGGCAGTCGAACGTGCTGGGGCTGGAATGGACGCAGGTGAATCTCGTCAAGCGGGTCGCGTGGATCCATCCGGACCAAGCCAAGGCGCGACGCGCGATCGGTGTGCCGTTAAATCGGGATGCGACCAACGTGATTCTGCTGCAGCGCGGCAAGCATCTTCGGCGAGTCCTTGTCGGACCGGACGGTATGCCGATGGAGAGGTGGCCGCACCAGGCGAGGTTGGCTTGGGGGACGGCGTGTGAGAAGGTGGGGATCGAGCAGTTCAGGTTTCACGATCTCCGGCATACGTGGGCGAGCTGGCATGTGCAGCAGGGGACCCCGCTCTACGCGCTCAAAGAGCTCGGCGGCTGGGATCAAGCATTTGCAGCAAGAAGCGCCGTAAGTGCTGGTGCCGGAAGAGAGACTCGAACTCTCATGCCCTTGCGGGCGGCGGATTTTGAGTCCGCTGCGTCTACCGATTCCGCCATTCCGGCCAGGGGTCGAATTCTATAATCCGCGCCGATGCAGGTCGCGGATTTCGACTATGCGCTGCCGGAGGAGCTCGTCGCCCAGCACCCCGCCGCGCGGCGCGCGGCGAGCCGGCTGCTGCGCCTCGACGCGGCGAGCGGCCGCCTCGAGGACCTGAGGTTCTCCGACCTGCCCGCGCTGGTCGGCCCGGAGGACGCACTGGTGCTGAACGACACGCGCGTGCTGAAGGCGCGCCTGCTCGGGCGCAAGGCGAGCGGCGGCCGGGTCGAGATCATGGTCGAGCGCATCGTCTCCGAGCGCGAGGCGCTCGCGCTCTCGCACTCCGGGCACCCGCTCAAGGCCGGCCACCGGCTGCTGCTCGGCGACGGCGCGGCGGCGGAGGTGCTGGGGCGCGAAGCCGACCTCGTGCGCGTGCGCTTCGCCGAGCCGGTCGCGGCGCTGCTCGAGCGCTGCGGCAGCGTGCCGCTGCCGCCCTATATCCGCCATGCGCCGGATGCGGCCGACGCCGAGCGCTACCAGACCGTGTACGCGAGGGAGCCCGGGGCGGTCGCCGCACCCACGGCGGGCCTGCATTTCGACGAATCGATCCTGCAGCAGATCTCGGAGAGCGGCGCGAGCGTTTCCACGCTCACGCTCCACGTCGGCGCCGGCACCTTCCAGCCGGTGCGCGGCGAGACAGTCGAGCAGCACCGCATGCACGGCGAGCGCTACTCGATCCCGCGCGAAACCCTCGAGGCGATCCGGGAGCGGAGAGTGCTCGCCGTCGGCACCACCGCCTTGCGGGCGCTCGAGACATGGGCCCTTACCGGGAAGCGCGAAGGCGAGTCGACGCTGTTCGTCTACCCCGGCTTCCGCTTTCGCGTCGTCGAGCGCCTGCTCACCAACTTCCACCTGCCGAGGTCCACGCTGCTGATGCTGGTCGCGGCCTTCGGCGGGCTGGAGAACATTCGCCGCGCCTATGCGCACGCCGTGCGCGAGCGCTACCGCTTCTTTTCCTACGGCGACGCGATGCTGATCGAGCGCGCGCCGTGAGGCCGCCGGCATGAGATTCTCGCTGCTGCAGCGCGACGGCGCCGCGCGCCGCGGCCGGCTCGAGCTCGCGCACGGCGCAGTCGAGACGCCGGCCTTCATGCCGGTGGGCACCTACGGCACCGTCAAGGCGATGTCGCCCGCGGAGCTGCGCGACCTCGGCGCGCAGATCGTCCTCGGCAACACCTTCCATCTCTGGCTGCGCCCCGGAACGGACGTGATCGCCCGGCACGGCGGCCTGCATCGCTTCATGGGATGGGACGGGCCGATCCTGACGGACTCGGGCGGATTCCAGGTGTTCAGCCTCGGCGCGATGCGCAAGATCGCCGAGGAAGGCGTGAAGTTCGCCTCGCCGATCAACGGCGACCGGCTGCTTCTGACGCCCGAGGAATCGATGCGCATCCAGCGCGCGTTGAATTCCGACGTGGTCATGGCGTTCGACGACTGCACCGCCTACCCGGCGACCGAAAAGCAGGCGCGCAGGTCGATGGAGATGAGCATGCGGTGGGCGGAGCGCTCGAAGCGCTCGCACGAGGGCAACCCGAACGCCCTCTTCGGCATCGTCCAGGGCGGCATCTACCCGGGCCTGAGGGAACTCTCCCTGAAGGAGCTTCGGGCCATCCGGTTCGACGGCTACGCCATCGGCGGCCTCGCGGTGGGCGAGCCGAAGCCGGAGCGCGACCGCGTCATCGCCGCCCTGCTGCCGCTGATGCCCGAGAACGCGCCGCGCTACCTGATGGGAATGGGCACTCCGGAGGACCTGATCGAGGCGGTGGGCGCGGGCGTCGACCTGTTCGACTGCGTGCTGCCGACGCGCAACGCGCGCAACGGATGGCTCTTCACGCGCGCGGGAGACGTGAAGATCCGCAACGCGCGCTGGCGGGACGACGCGCGCCCGCTGGACGAGGGCTGCGGCTGCTACGCCTGCCGCAACTTCACGCGCGCGTACCTGCACCACCTGCAGCGCGCGAACGAAATCCTCGGCGCGCGGCTGAACACGATCCATAACCTGCACTACTACCTGGAGCTGATGCGCGAGCTGCGCGCCGCCATCGAGGCCGGGCGCCTCGCCGACGCCGCCGCGCGGCTGCTCGAGCGGCGCGCCGCCGGGCTGCCGCCCGGCTAGAACGAAGGGCCGCGGGGAAGGTTCCGCCGTATCTAGTCCCCGCGCACCAGGTCGGCGTACTTGCCCACCAGCTGGGCGGCCGGATACAGCACGTCCTCCTCGACGTGCGCGTGCTCGATCATCTCCTGCGCGAACGCCACGTATTCGGGCTTGCCCTCGCCCTCCGCCGCCTGCGCCAGCGCGCGCAGCGCCTCGGCGATCTGGCGGTGCTCGTCGATCATCTGCGGCATCTGCTTGCGAAGCTCGTGCACGAGCTTCGCCGCCTCGGCGAGCTCGGCCGGCGTCTCGCCCCTGCCGATCGCCTTGAGCAGCCCCAGCGGCCGCAGCGCGAACTTTTCCTCGCGCATCAGATGCCCCTCGAGGACGCGCGCCACGCCGCGCGCGGCGTCGCCGGTCTTGCCCGGCTCGCGCATGGCGCGCTTCAGCGCGGCGCGCAGCGCCTCATGGCCGTTCTTCAGCGATTCCGGCACTTGCAGGCTCATCACGACCTCCTTCTATCTGCGGCTCATTCTTGCAGCGCGAGGCGCGGCGTCTTCTGATTTAGCTCAAAAGCACCCGGGGTCCCAGCCGGGGCTGCGCGACGGTGCTAGAATTCGACGTTTTTCCGGTCATTTTCAGGAGCTTGCGCGTGCTCATACCCTCTGCATACGCCCAAGGCACCGGCGGCGGCGAGCCCGGGCTGATGGGGTTCCTGCCCATCATCCTGATGTTCGTGGTGCTCTACTTCCTCATGATCCGCCCGCAGATGAAGCGCGCCAAGGAACACAAGCAGCTGCTCGAGGCGCTGCAGAAGGGCGACGAGGTGGTCGCGCTCGGCGGCGTCGTCGGCCGCATCGCCGAGCTGTCGGAGCAGTACGTCACTCTGGAGGTGGCCCCCGAGACACGCATCATCGTGCAGCGGCAATCGGTGCAGATGCCGCTGCCCAAGGGCACCATCAAAAGCTTGCAGTAAGTGAACCGCTTCCCGACCTGGAAGTACGCGCTCATCGCGCTCGCGGTGGTGGTCGCCCTCGTCTACACGCTGCCGAACTTCTACGGCGAGTCGCCGGCAGTGCAGATCTCGAGCGGCCGCAGCACCGTCAAGGTCGACAGCGAGCTGCTCGCCCGCGTGGAAGCCGCGCTCGCCAAGGCAGGCATCGCGCCTACCGGGTCGCTGATCGAGTCGAGCGGCGTGCGCATCCGCTTCGCGGACACCGACACCCAGCTCAAGGCCAAGGACCTGATCGAGAAGACGCTCGACCCGGACCCGCAGAACGCGAACTACGTGGTGGCGCTGAACCTGCTCTCCTCCTCTCCGGACTGGCTGACGGCGATCCACGCCCTGCCGATGTACCTCGGCCTCGACCTGCGCGGCGGCGTGCACTTCCTGCTGCAGGTCGACATGAAGGCCGCGCTCACCAAGCGCCTGACGAGCTTCACCGGCGATCTCAGGTCCCTCATGCGCGAGAAGGACATCCGCGACGCCGGCATCGTGCGCGACGGCGAGACGCTGAAGATCCGCTTCCGCGACGCCGCGGCGCGCGACAAGGCGAACCTCGCGATCGGCAGCACGTACTCTCAGGAGCTCTCGCTCTCGAACGCGCAGGAGGGCAGCGACTTCCTGCTGCTCGCCCGGCTCAAGCCCGAGACGCAGAAGCGGGAGCAGGAGCTCGCGCTGAAGCAGAACATGCTCACGCTCAGCCGCCGCGTCAACCAGCTCGGCGTCGCAGAGCCGGTGATCCAGCAGCAGGGCGCCGACCGGATCGTGGTCGAGCTGCCCGGCGTCCAGGACACCGCCCGCGCCAAGGAGATCCTCGGCCGCACCGCGACGCTGGAGGTGCGCCTGGTGGACGAGGACGCGATGCGCAGCGGCAGCAAGGTCAACGTCGACGTCTTTCCGGAGCGCAAGCGCGACGGCAGCGTCAGCATGATCCCGGTCAAGAAGCAGGTGATCGTGACCGGCGACCAGTTCGTCAACGCGCAGGCGACCTTCGACCAGGACCACCGCCCGGCGGTGTCGGTCGAGCTGAACGACGCCGGCGGGCGCGCCATGCGCCAGACCACGCGCGAGAACCTGCACCACCTGATGGCGATCGTCCTGTTCGAGAAGGGCAAGGGCGAGGCGATCTCGGTGGCGACCATCCAGGGCGAGTTCGGCAGCCGCTTCCAGATCACCGGCAGCTTCACCCCGACCGAGACCACCGACCTCGCGCTGCTGATCCGCGCGGGGTCTCTGGCGGCGCCGATGGAGATCGTGGAAGAGCGCACCGTGGGCCCCTCGCTCGGCAAGGAGAACATCGAGAAGGGCTTCGACGCCACCCGATGGGGGTTCTGCGCGATCGTCGTCTTCATGAGCATCTACTACCTGCTGTTCGGCGTGTTCTCGTCGATCGCGCTCGGCGTCAACCTGCTGTTCCTGGTGGCGCTGCTGTCGATGCTGCAGGCGACGCTGACCCTGCCCGGCATCGCGGCGATCGCGCTGACGCTCGGCATGGCGATCGACGCCAACGTGCTGATCAACGAGCGGATCCGGGAGGAGATCCGCGGCGGGCAGTCGCCGCAGGCGGCGATCGCCGCGGGCTACGAGCGCGCCTGGGGCACGATCCTCGACTCCAACGTCACCACGCTGATCGCGGGCCTCGCGCTGCTGATCTTCGGCACCGGGCCGGTGCGCGGCTTCGCGGTGGTGCACTGCCTGGGCATCCTCACCTCGATCTTCTCGTCGGTAGTGGTGTCGCGCGCGATCGTCAACCTCACCTACGGCCACCGCCGCCGCGTCGCGCGGCTGGCGATCGGCAACACGGCGTGGAAATAGCCGGCATGCAGCGGAGCTAGCGCATGGAGTTCTTCAAGATCCGGCGCGTCATTCCGTTCATGCGGCACGCGCTCGTCTTCAACGTGCTATCGCTGATCACCTTCCTGGCCGCGATTTTCTTCCTCTGGCACAAGGGCCTGAACTTCTCGATCGAGTTCACCGGCGGCACCCTGGTGGAGGTGCACTACCGCAACGCAGCCGACATCGACGGCGTGCGCGACGCGCTCGAGAAGGCGGGCCTGCAGGGCGAGGTGCAGAACTTCGGCTCCTCGCGCGACATCCTGATCCGGCTCCCGGTGCGCAAGGGGCAGTCGACCTCGGCGCTGTCGCAGAAAGTCTCGCAGCTGCTGCAGGCGCAGGACAAGTCGGCCGAGGTGCGGCGCATCGAATACGTCGGGCCGCAGGTCGGCGAGGAGCTCGCCCAGTACGGCGCGCTCGCGCTGATGGTGACGGCCACCGGCATCGTGCTCTACCTGTGGCTGCGCTTCGAGTGGCGCTTCGGCCTCTCGGCGATCATCGCCAACCTGCACGACGTGGTCATCATCCTGGGCTGCTTCGCGCTGTTCCAGTGGGAGTTCTCGCTGCCGGTGCTGGCGGCGGTGCTGGCGGTGCTCGGCTACTCGGTGAACGAGTCGGTGGTGGTGTTCGACCGGGTACGGGAGAACTTCCGTAAGATGCGGCGCGCGAGCGTCCCCGAGGTGATCGATAGCGCCATCACCGGCGTCATCTCGCGCACCATCATCACGCACGGCTGCACGCAGGCGATGGTCACCACGATGCTGCTGTTCGGCGGCCCCGCGCTGCACTACTTCGCGCTCGCGCTCACCATCGGCATCTGCTTCGGCATCTACTCTTCCGTGCTGGTGGCGAGCCCGCTGGTGATGTGGCTCGGCGTCGACCGCGCGCAGTTCATCAAGCCGGCGGCGAAGCCGCGCGGCCGCGACGAGAACGAGGGCGCGGTGGTCTGACTACTTGAGGATCTGGACCAGGTTGGAGTAGTCGTCGGTCCAGGTGCGCCAGTCGGGGCGCTGCTCGGGGGGGCGCGCGCCGCCGTCCACGATCTGCTTCGCCGCAAGGGCCGCGGCATCGCGCGAAACCAGCACCCAGTCGCTGGTGGTGTCGTCCTCGTCATCGTCCTTGCCGCGGTCCGCCACCAGCACCGCGTGCAGGCCGTGCACGCGCGCCAGGCGCGCCACCACGGGCACCAGGTCCAGGTAGCGGTTCGAGACGTGGAACGCGACGATGCCGTCGCGCTTGACGTGCCGCAGGTATACGCCGAGCGCCTCGCGCGTGATGAGGTGGACCGGGATCGCGTCGCTCGAGAACGCGTCCACCGCGAGGACGTCGAAGTTCTCGGGCGGCTCGCGCTCCAGGCTCAGGCGCGCGTCGCCGAGCGCGATCTCGATGCGCGCCCCGCTGTCGGAGAGGAAAGTGAACATCGAGCGCGCAATGACGACCACCTGGGGATTGATGTCGTAGAAGCGGAATACGTCCCCGGGACGGCCGTAGGCGGCGATCGTCCCCGCGCCGAGGCCGATCACGCCGACGCGCACCGGGCCGCGCGCCTCCTTCGCCGCGATGGCGACGCCGACGCCGGAGCTGCGCTGGTAGTAGGTGGTGGGAATGCCGCGCCGGCCGGGGCTCATGAACTGCTCGCCGTGCATGATCACGCCGTGCAGCAGCCGGCGGGTCCAGCCCTCGGTGCCGACCTCGAACTCCTTCACGCGCAGCACGCCGTAGAAGCTGCGCTCGGTGAGCACCGAATAGCGCTCGAACCGCAGGCCGTCGTACACGGCCGCCGCCGCGGCCACCAGCAGCACCGCGAGGCTGCCGAAGCGCGCCGCCGCGTGCAGCGGCGCGAAGCGCACCGCGGCAAGCAGCGCGACCGCCACCACCCCGATGCCCAGCTCGTAGAAGGCGTTGAACGCGAGCGGCGCCACCACCGCGACCAGCACCCCGCCGAGCGCGCCGCCCGCCGAGACGGTGAGGTAGAAGGCCGTGAGGTGGTGCGGCGCCGGGCGTGTCCGGTACAGCTCGCCGTGGCAGAACAGGCAGGCCACGAACAGGCAGCTCAGCCAGCCGGCCAGCTGCACGGCGAGGTTGAACATGTACACCGTGTCGTAGAGGAAGAAGGCCATCGCCGCGATCGCCGCCAGCACGGGCGGCCAGAAATAGCGCGGCCGGTAGATGCGGCCGTCGAACGCGAGGATGAAGGTGAGCAGGTACAGGGTCAGCGGCGCGAGCCACAGCTGCGGGATGGAGGCGACGTTCTGCGTCACGTGGTTGGTCACCGCGAGCAGCAGCACCGACCCGGCCGCGGAAAGCGCGAGCCACAGCAGGTAGTCGACGATCCGCGGCGGGGCGGCGGACGCCTCCTGCGCCGGCCCGCTTGCCGGCACGGCGCGCGCCGACCTCCACGCGATCCAGGCGCAGAGCAGCGCGAACGCGGCGAACAACGCCGACCACCCGAGGACCTGCTGGCGGCTGCCGAGATACGGCTCCATCGCCACCGGATAGCCGACCAGCGCCAGCAGCGAGGCGAGGTTCGACACCGCGAACAGGCGGTAGGGGTTCTCCCCCGGGCGCGCGCGCGCAAACCACGCCTGCAGCAGCGGGCTGGTCGAGGCGAGCAGCAGGTACTGCAGCCCCAGCGTCGCGCCGAGCACGAGGAGGATGCGGACGATGGGCTCCTCGTCGCCGAGCGGCTTCCAGTGCGCTGCCGGGATGATCGGCAGCAGCGCCACCGCGACGGCGAGCAGCGCCGTGTGCAGCATCGCCTGCGCGCGCGGCGCGAGCCGGGCGTTCGTGGCATGCGCGTAGGCGTAGCCCGCCAGCAGCGCCGACTGGAAGAACAGCATGCAGGTGGTCCAGACCGCGGCGCTGCCGCCGAACCACGGCAGGATCAGCTTGGCGATCATCGGCTGCACCAGGAACAGCAGGAACGACGACAGGAAGATCGTCGCGGCGTAGGCCATCGGCGGCTAGGGTGCGGAGCGGTGCCGGGTCAGATGCGCCGCGCGAGCTTCGCGGCGAGCCCGGTGTAGCGGGCCGGCGTCAGCGCGAGCAGCCGCTTCCTCGCCTCCGGCGGCAGCGCCAGGCTGCGGATGAAGGTTGCCAGCCGCTGCCGGTCGAGGCGCTTGCCGCGCGACAGCGCCTTCAGCTTCTCGTAGGCGCCGCCGACGCCGTGGCGCCGCATCACCTGCTGCACCGCCTCGGCGAGCACCTCCCAGTTGGCATCGAGGTCCTCGGCCATCCGCGCCGGGTCCGCCTCCAGCTTGCCGAGGCCGCGCAGGCAGGCGCGCCAGGCAAGCAGGCTGTGGCCGAGCGCCGCGCCGACGTTGCGCAGCGCGGTCGAGTCCGAGAGATCGCGCTGCCAGCGCGACACCGGCAGCTTGTCGGAGAGGTGGCGCAGCAGCGCGTTGGCGACGCCGACGTTGCCCTCCGAGTTCTCGAAGTCGATCGGGTTGACCTTGTGCGGCATGGTGGAGGAGCCGACCTCGCCCTTCTTCAGCTTCTGGCGGAAGTAGCCGAGCGCGATGTAGCCCCAGAGGTCGCGGTCGAGGTCGAGCAGCACCGCGTTGGCGCCGGCGTAGGCGTCGAGCAGCTCGGCGAGCGAGTCGTGCGGCTCGATCTGCGTGGTGTAGGGGTTGAACTCCAGGCCGAGCCGCTGCACGAAGCGGGCGCAAACCTTCTCCCAGTCGGTCCCGGGGTACGCGACGGTGTGCGCGTGGTAGTTGCCCGTGGCGCCGTTCATCTTGCCGGGCAGCGGCGCCGCGGCGATGCGCGTGCGCGCGCGCCGCAGGCGGTGCACGAAGTTGGCGAGCTCCTTGCCGAGCGTGGTCGGCGAAGCCGCCTGCCCGTGCGTGCGCGCGAGCATCGCCGCCGCGGCGTGCCGGTGCGCGCCCTCGCGCAGCGCGGCGACGACGCGGTCGAGCGCCGGCAGCATGACGCGCTCGCGGCTCTCGGCGAGCATCAGCGCATACGACAGGTTGTTGATGTCCTCCGAGGTCGCCGCGAAATGGATGAACTCGAGCGCGCCGCGCACCTCCCGGCTGCGGCCGAGCCGCGCCTTCAGCCAGTACTCGATCGCCTTGACGTCGTGGTTGGTCTCGGCCTCGATGCGCTTGATCTGCTCCGAGTCCGCCTCCGAGAACTTCGCCACCAGCGCCTCGAGCGCCGCGGCGGTCTTGCTCGAGAAGGGCCTGAGCTCGACCACCGCCGGCTCCGCCGCGAGCGCCTGCAGCCACGCGAGCTCGACGCGCACCCGGTAGCGGATGAGCGCGTGCTCGCTGAAATACGGCCTGAGGGGATCGGCAGCGCCTGCGTACCGGCCGTCGAGCGGCGACAGCGCGGTGAGCGGAGATGCCATGCGCCTATTATAAAGGGATGCCCGACTCGCTCTCCCGGATCGCCGCCGAGGCGCGACGCTGCCGCGTCTGCGAGCGGCAGCTGCCGCTCGGGCCGAGGCCGGTGTTCCTGGTCGGCGCGCGCGCGCGCCTGCTGATCGTGGGTCAGGCGCCCGGGCGGCGCGTGCACGCGACCGGCATTCCCTGGAACGACCCCTCGGGCGACGCGCTGCGCGCCTGGCTCGGCCTCGAGCGCGTGGAGTTCTACGACACCCGCCGCATCGCCATCGTGCCGGCGGGCCTGTGCTATCCCGGCACCGGCGCCAGCGGCGACCTGCCGCCGCGCCCCGAGTGCGCGCCGCTCTGGCATCCGCGTTTCCGCGCCGCCCTGCCGCGGCTCGAGCTGACCCTGCTCGTGGGCAGCTACGCGCAGAAGTACTACCTGGGGGCGAGGCGCGGGCGCAGCCTCGCCGACACGGTGCGCGCCTACCGCGACTACCTGCCGGAGTTCTTCCCGCTGCCGCACCCCAGCCCGCGCAACCGGCTCTGGCTGCGGCGCAACCCCTGGTTCGAGGCGCGCGTGCTGCCGGCGTTGCGCCGGCGCGTCAACGCGCTGCTGCGCCCGGACGTTTCTTCGCTATAATCCGCGCCCGCCATGAAGCTGCTCGGCTCGATTCCCAGCCCCTACACGCGCAAAGTGCGGATCGTGCTGGCCGAAAAGCGCATCGACTGCGATTTCGAGCAGGTCGACGTCGGCCCGGCGGACAATCCCGTCAACGCGCACAACCCGCTCGGCAAGGTGCCGACGCTGCTGCTGGACGACGGCGAGGCGCTGTTCGACTCGCGCGTCATCGTCGAGTTCCTGGACAACGTGTCCCCGATCGCCCGCCTGATCCCGGAGGACAACCGCGAGCGCGTGGCGGTGCGCCGCTGGGAGGCGCTCGCCGACGGCACGCTCGACGCGGGGCTGCTGATCCGCTACGAGTCGCTGCGGCCGAAGAAGGAGCAGAGCGCGGCGTGGACGGCGAAGCAGGTCGGCAAGCTCGGCCGCGGGCTCGCGCTCATGTCGGCGCAGCTCGGCGAGCGCGGCTGGTGCCACAACGACCGCTATACGCTGGCCGACATCGCGGTCGGCTGCTGCCTCGGCTGGGTGGAGTTCCGCAAGCCGGGCGGCGTCGAGTGGCGCGCCGAGTACCCCAACCTCGCGCGCCACTACGAGAAGCTGATGGAGCGCCCGGCTTTCGCCGACACCGCCCCGAAGTAGTCAGGAGATCACGCCGCCGCCGAGGCAGGCGTCGCCGTCGTAGAGCACCACCGACTGGCCGGGGGTCACCGCCCATTGCGGCGCCGAGAACTCCACGTCGATCTCGTCGCCGCCCGCCGTCGCCAGCGCGCAGGCCGCGTCCGCCTGCCGGTAGCGGGTCTTTCCCGACAGCCCCTGCTTCTCCGGGGGCAGGCCCGAGATCCAGCTCGGGCCGCCGGCGCGCAGCCGGCGGGTCATCAGCAGAGGGTTGTCGTGGCCCTGCACCACGACCAGCGCGTTGGCGCGCAAGTCCTTCTGCGCCACGTACCACGCCTCCGCCTCGCGCCCCGCGACGCCGCCGATGCCGATGCCCTTCCTCTGTCCGATGGTGTAGAACGCCAGCCCGATGTGCGTCCCGAGCCGCATGCCCTGCGGCGTCACGATCGGCCCCGGCTCCCGCGGCAGGTAGCGGTTGAGGAACTCGCGGAACGGCCGCTCGCCGATGAAGCAGATGCCGGTCGAGTCCTTCTTGGCGTGGTTCGGCAGCCCGGCCTCGGCGGCGATGCGCCGCACCTCGGACTTCCTCAGCTCGCCGAGGGGGAACAGCGCCTTCGAGAGCTGCGCCTGCGTCAGGCGGTGCAGGAAGTAGCTCTGGTCCTTGGCCGGGTCTTTCCCCTTCAGGAGGCGGAAAGAGCCGGCCGCCTGCTCGACGCGCGCATAGTGCCCGGTGGCGATCTTGTCCGCACCCAGCCGCAGCGCATGGTCGAGGAAGGCCTTGAACTTGATCTCGGCGTTGCACAGCACGTCCGGGTTCGGCGTGCGCCCGGCCCGGTACTCGCGCAGGAACTCGGCGAACACGCGGTCCTTGTACTCGGCGGCGAAGTTGACCGCCTCGAGGTCGATGCCGATCACGTCCGCCGCCGCCGCCGCGTCGATCAGGTCGGTGCGCGTGGAGCAATAGCGGTCGTCGTCGTCGTCCTCCCAGTTCTTCATGAACAGGCCGACGACGTCGTGGCCCGCGCGCTTCAGCAGCAGCGCCGCAACCGCCGAGTCCACTCCGCCCGACATGCCGACGACGACGCGCTCAGCCATAGGCCTTCGACAGCACCTCGAGCGGAAAGCGCCGCCCCGCCAGGTAGTCGTCGACGCATTGCTGCACGAGAGGGGAGCGGTGTTGCGCCGACCTGCGTTTCAGTTCCTGAATATTCAACCAATGGAGGGCAACGATCTCGCTGTCGAGCTTCCTGCCTTCCTCGACTCCGAGGATGTCGCCGAAAAAGCAGAACCTCAGGAACGTCACGTCCTTGGCGGCGTAGCGCCAGCGGTAGATTCCCACCAGCCCTTCGGGCGCGAACACGTGCGCCGTTTCCTCCATCACCTCGCGCGCGCAGGCGTGGACCAGGCTCTCGCCCGGGTCGAGGTGCCCCGCCGGCTGGTTGAGCACGCGGCGGCCGTCCTGCTCCTCCTCGACGAAGAGGAAACGGCCGTCCCGCTCGAGGATCGCGGCGACCGTGACGCTCGGCCGCCAAACGCCCGGAACAGGGGGAGCATCCCCCCCGTACCCCCCTGCGCTCATGCCGCCTTCTTGGTGTTCTTGCGGATGAAGTCGGCCATGCGCGCCACGCCCTGCTCGATCGCCTGGTTCGAGGCGGCGTAGGAAAAGCGCAGGTGCTGGCCCTCGCCCGGCACCCGGGCGCCGAAGTGGATGTCGGCGAGCACCGCCACGCCCGCCTCGTGCAGCAGGCGCTTGCGCAGCTCCTCCGAGTCCCGCGCGCCGATGCGGCGGCAGGCCTCGGTGACGTTCGGCCAGGCGTAGAACGCGCCGCCCGGAACGCGGCAGCTGACTCCCGGCACCTCGTTCAGCAGCCGCACGATCAGGTCGCGCCGCTCCAGGAAGCTTTGCCGCATGCGCTCCACCGAGTCCTGCGGCCCGGTGACCGCCTCCAGCGCCGCCCACTGCGAGATCTGCGAGGCGCACGAGTCGGTGTTCGTGATCCAGCGCGTGAACGCCGGCGCCAGCTTCGCGCTCGCGGCGAAGCCGATGCGCCAGCCCGTCATCGCCCAGGTCTTCGAGGCGCCGTCGCAGATGATGGTGCGCTCCGCCATCCCGGGCAGCTGCGCGATCGAGAAGAACTCCCCCGCGTAGCAGAGCCGCGAGTAGATCTCGTCGGCGTAGACCCACGCCTGCGGATATTTCCGCAGCAGGGCGGCGATGGCCTCGAGGTCCTTCCTGGAAAGCAATCCGCCCGTCGGGTTGTGCGGGTAGTTGAGGATGAGGAGGCGGGTTTTTGCGTTCAGCGCCTTGTCCAGATCCTCGGGATCGAACGCAAAATCCCTCTCCTCGCGCAGGTTCAGCGGCACCGGCTTCGCGCCGCAGGCGGCGATCTGCGATTCGTAGATCGGGAAGCCCGGGTTCGGGTAGATCACCTCGTCGCCGGCGCCGTGGTCGGTGGTCGAAAGGATGGCGTAGGCGATGAAGGGCTTGGCGCCCGCGCCCACCACCACGTCCTCCGGCCGAATCGCCAGGCCGCCGCGCAGGGCGGAGAGGTATTTCGCCGCCGCTTCGCGCAGCGGGTCGATCCCCGCGGAGGCGGTGTAGCCGTGCTTGCCCTCGCGGATGGCGCGGATCGCCGCCTCCTGCACGTTCCCGGGCGCGGGGAAATCCGGCTGGCCGATGCAGAAGCTGACGATGTCGCGGCCCTCGCGCGCGAGCGCGTTCACCTCGGCGAGGACGACGAAAGCGTTCTCGGTGCCGAGGGACTGCGCGCGGCGGCTGATCTCGGGCATGGGGCTTTCCCGCGGAAAACCCGTATTTTATGCGGCCTTCACCGGCCGGTACCGGCCCGCTTCGAGCTGCAGCCGCAGGATGCGCCCGCCCAGCGCGTCCTCGCGCACCGGGTGCCGCGGGTCCCCCGGCAGCGAGATATAGGCGCGGCCGTCCTCGCTCCAGACCTGCGGCATCATCACCGGCGGCTTCCGGCGCCGCGCTGCGGCGAGCGCATCGTCGGCGCGCGCAAAGGCGGCCAGCGCATCCAGGCTCTTCGCCGTGGCGGGCGGCAGCAGCATGTCGCCGGCGAGCCAGCGCTCCAGCGCCGCGGCGGGCGCGATCCAGAGCCCCTCGGTGGCCTCGCGGCCGTCGACGCGCGGCTCCTGGCCCTGCGGCGCGCGCGCCAGGAAGAAGCGCGCGTCGAAGCGGCGCGGCGACACCTCCGGCGTCACCCAGCGCGCCCAGGGCTCCAGCGCCCCGGCGTCGATGCGCTCGACCAGCGTCGCGAACTGCGCGCCCGAGGCCACCGCGTGCCGCGCCTCCTCCGTCGACCAGCCCGCGGCGAGGCGCCCGAGCAGGAGCCCCGCCTCCTCGAAGGTCTCGCGCACCGCGGCGACGTAGAGGCCCGCGGCGCGCATCGCCGGCAGCGACTCCCCGAGGCGCTCGTGCAGCGACGCCGCGGCCGCGGAGAGCAGCGCCAGCGCCGACGGCGCGCTGTCGTCGCGGTCGAGGCGGCCGCCCGGGAACACGTGCGCGCCCGCCATGAAGTCGACCTCGCGGCTGCGCTTGACGAGGTAGACCTCCAAGCCGCGCGCCCCGTCGCGCAGCAGCAGGACGGTGGCGGCGTCGCGCGGCGGCGCCGGCGCGCGGGCGGGGTCGGGAGTGCTCACGGTATGATTATTCATGCTCGTCAACTGCGTCGTCTACCAGGACGGGAAAAAGGTCGCCGACATCGCCAAGAGCGAGGTCCACGACTACCTGGCGCGGCCGGACTCGTTCGTCTGGGTAGCGCTGCGCGATGCGAGCGACGCCGAGATGGAGGAGATGCGCGGCCAGTTCGACCTGCACGAGCTCTCGGTCGAGGACGCACGCCACGGCCACCAGCGGCCCAAGATCGAGGAGTACAGCGACGAGTTGTTCGTGGTCATGCACATGGTGGAGGCGGCCGGCGACGAGCTGCACGTCGGCGAAGTCAACATCTTCACCGGCAAGAACTACGTCCTCTCGGTGCGCAACCACACCGAGCAGGGCTTCCTCGGCGTGCGGGCGCGCTGCGAGCGCGAGCCCGAGCTGCTGAAGCACGGCTCCGGCTACGTGCTGTACGCGCTGATGGACACGGTGGTCGACCGTTACTTCCCGGTGCTCGACGCGATCGAGGACGAGCTCGAGGCGATTGAGGACCGCATCTTCGCTAACACTTCGGCGCGCGCCAACATCGAGGCCCTGTACTACGTCAAGCGCAAGCTGGCGACGCTCAAGCACGCGGCCGGGCCGCTGCTCGAGGCGACGGGCAAGCTCCATGGCGGGCGCGTGCCGCAGGTGTGCGCCGGCCTCGGGGATTATTTCCGGGACGTCTACGACCACCTGGTGCGGCTGAACCAGTCGATCGACTCCCTGCGCGACACCGTCACGACCGCGATCCAGGTGAACCTCGCCATGATCACCATCAACGAGACCGAGGTCACCAAGCGCCTGGCGGCATGGGCGGCGCTGCTCGCGGTGCCGACGTTCATCGCGAGCGTGTACGGCATGAACTTCGCCAACATGCCCGAGCTGAAATGGGACTTCGGCTACCCGCTGGTTCTCGCCCTGATGGCGGGCTTCGACCTGTACCTCTGGTTCCGCTTCCGCAAATCCGGCTGGCTCTGAAGCGCGGGAGCGCGGCCCCGTGCAATCGCCCGTGGCTCGCGACGACGGCCGCGCTCGCGTGCCTGTGGGCGGCGCAGCTGATCTCGCTCGACCGGGTCAAGTTCCCGACCCCGCCGCCGCTGCCTGCGCCGGTCCGCTCGTAGCCGCGGCTCAGCCGAGGCGCAGCTCCGCGCGCACCGCGTCCCACGCCACGCGCACGCCGCCCCGCGTCCTTTCGATCAGGCCCAGCTCCGCCAGCCGCGCGACGTCGGTATGCACGTTCTTGTAGTCGCGCCCGAGCGCCTTCGCCAGCGCGAGCACGGTCGCCGGCCCGGACTCGCGCAGGCGCTTCAGCAGCTGCCAGCGCGCCGGCGAAAGCGTGCGCAGCAGCAGCGGCAGGTCGGCGAAGGACAGGACGGCGAGCGGCGGCGGCGGCTTGCGGCCGCTGGCGAGGTGCCACGCGGCCTCGAAGCGGTCCAGCGCGTCGTCGACGCCGCTAACGCGCAGCGAGAGCTTCTTCGACATCGCGCTGGAAGTCGTAGCGCAGCTTTTCGACCGACTGGAAGCCCCGGCCGTCGCCGGCGCGGTACTCCACCAGCACGCGTCCGCGCCGCACGCAGGCAAGCCGGTAGTGCGACGGCGAGCGCAGCGTCAGCTCGAGGCGGGCATCGTCCGGCAGCAGCAGCGTCTCCTCGACCATATATGGCTTTATACACCATACCCCGAGTGGCGTAAAATCGCTCGCATGCCTTCGGACCGCGAGTTCTTCAACCTCTACCGCCACGGCTTCGTGCGCGTCGCGCTCGGCACGCCCGAGGTGCGGCTGGCCGACCCGCGGGCGAACGCGCGGGCCACGCTCGCGCTGATGCGCGAGGCGGCGCGCCGCAAGGCCGCGGTCGCGGTGTTCCCGGAGCTCGGCCTCTCCGCCTACAGCTGCGAGGACCTGTTTCACCAGCGCGCGCTGCTCGACGAGGTCGAGCAGGCGCTGGCGTGGCTGCTGGCGCGCAGCCGCGCGCTGCCGCTGGCGGCCTTCGTCGGCCTGCCGGTCGCGCTCGACAGCCTGCTCTACAACTGCGCCGCGCTGCTGTGCCGCGGGCGGCTGCTCGGCGTCGTGCCGAAGACCTACCTGCCGAACTACCGCGAGTTCTACGAGCTGCGGCAGTTCACGCCCGCGCCCGCGGCGGCGCGCGAGATCGAGCTGGCGGGGCAGGCCGCGCCGTTCGGCAGCCTCGTCTTCCGCTGCAGGGAGGAGCGGCGGCTGCGCCTGTTCGCCGAGATCTGCGAGGACCTGTGGGTGCCGGCGCCGCCGTCGTCCTTCGCCGCGCTCGCCGGCGCCACGGTGATCGCCAACCTCTCGGCCTCCAATGTGCTCGTCGGCAAGGACCAGTACCGGCGCGAGCTCGCCGCCAACCAGTCGGCGCGCTGCATCGCCGCCTACCTCTACAGCGCCGCCGGCGCCGGCGAGTCCACCACCGACCTCGCCTGGGACGGGCACGCCCTCGCCTACGAGAACGGGACGCTGCTCGCCGAGTCGCGCCGCTACGCGCCCGGGCCGCAGCTGACCTTCGCGGACGTCGACCTCGACCGCCTCGAGGCCGACCGCATGCGGCAGAACTCGTTCGGCGAGTCGGCGCGCCGGCACGCGGCCGAGGCGGGCAGGTTCCGCAGCGTCGAATTCTCGCTGCCGATCCCGAGGGGCAAGCTGCCGCTCGAGCGGCGGATACCCCGGTTTCCCTACGTGCCCAGCGAGCCGGCGACGCTCGACGCGCGCTGCGAGGAGGTCTACCGCATCCAGGTCGCGGGCCTCGCATCGCGCCTGCGCGCCACCGGCATGACCAGGGTCGTGATCGGCGTCTCCGGCGGGCTCGACTCGACGCAGGCGCTGATCGTGTGCGCCCGCGTCATGGACGAGCTCGGGCTGCCCCGGCGCAACATCCTCGCCTACACCATGCCGGGGTTCGCCACCTCTACGCGCACGCGCTCAAGCGCCTGGCAATTGATGCGCGCGGTCGGCGCCAGCGCCGGGGAGATCGACATCCGCCCTTCCTGCATGCAGATGTTCCGCGACCTCGGCCACCCCTTCGCCAGGGGCAGGAAACAGTACGACATCGCCTTCGAGAACGTGCAGGCGGGCGAGCGCACCAGCCACCTGTTCCGGCTCGCCAACCACCACCGCGGGCTGGTGGTCGGCACCGGCGACCTCTCGGAGCTGGCGCTCGGCTGGGCGACTTATGGTGTTGGAGACCATATGTCGCATTACAACGTCAACGTCAGCGTGCCGAAGACGCTGATCCAGTACCTGATCGGCTGGGTCGCCAAATCCGGCCAGTTCGACGCCGCGGTGGCGAAGGCGCTCGGCCGCGTGCTCGCGACCGACATCTCGCCCGAGCTCAAGCCGGGCCAGAAAACCGAGGACGTCATCGGCCCCTATGAGCTGCAGGACTTCAACCTCTACTACGCGCTACGCTTCGGCTACGCCCCGTCCAAGATCGCCTTCCTCGCCTGGACGGCGTGGGGGGGCAAGTACCGGCTGGCCGAGTTGAAGCGGTGGCTCGGCGTGTTCCTCGACCGCTTCTTCCGCACCAGCCAGTTCAAGCGCAGCGCGCTGCCGAACGGCCCCAAGATCGGCTCGGGCGGCTCGCTCTCGCCGCGCGGCGACTGGCGCGCGCCGTCGGACGGCGGCGCCGAGGCCTGGCTAGAGGACCTGAAGCGGGTTCCCGGCTCCTCCTGAGGCATCGCCGCGCGAGCCGAAGCACGCCCAGTAGCTGGACGCGGCGACGGCGGGCGTGGTCCTTTCCGGGAGCAGGCCGCCGCTCTCCCGCAGGTCGAATTCCGCCGCCAGCATCTCCCGGATGTCGAGCCCGTCGTCGAACCACCCGTGCGCCACCGTCGGCACCGCGCGCCAGCGCATGTTGACGAGAAAGAGCTGCCCGCCTGCCTTCAGGGCCTCGCGGATCCGGGCGATGTCGAGCGCGGGCTGCGCGCAGTGCTGCAGCACCCAGACCGACAGCGCCGCGTCGACGCGCAGGCCCGCCCAGACCAGGGCGTCGAACAGCTCCGGCGAGCAGGCCGAAAAGCGCTCCGACTGGACGTATTGCGGCGCGAGCGCGCGCATGCGCGGGCTGAAGTCGACCCCGACGACGCTGCAGCCGGTGCGCTCGATGAGCTCCCTGGCGATGCGCCCGATGCCGCAGCCGTAGTCGAGGACCAGGCTGCCCGGGTTCAGCCGCAGGCGCTCGTCGATGAGCTCCGCGAGGTACGGCGTCTCCGTCTTCCAGCGCGCCTCGGTGCTGGAATCCTCGTCGGTCAGGATGATGCTCTTCGCCTGCGCGAGGTCGCCCACGGCGAAGACGCCGGGGTCGTAGGTCGGCGGGGGCTCTCCCTGCGCCACGGCGGCTCCGAGAGAAGCGACGCCTACTGCGGCTTGATGCCCGCGTCCTTGATGACCTTGGCGTAGGTCGCCATCTCGGAGCCGACGAAGTCGCTGAACTCCTTGGGCGACATGTCCATGGTGTCGTTGCCGAGGTTGACGAGCTTCTCCTTCACGCCCGGGTCGGCGAGCGCCTTGCGCACGTCGGCCGAGATCCTGGCGACGACTTCCGGCGGCGTGCGGGCGGGCGCCCAGAGGCCGAACCAGAGCGGCGAGTCGGCGCCCGGGATGCCGGCCTCGCCGGTGGTCGGCACGTCGGGCAGCTGCGGGTTGCGCTTGGCGGTGCTCACCGCGAGCGCGCGCAGCTTGCCGCTCTTCACCTGCGAGATCGCCGCCGAGATCGGCGCCCAGTAGCCGTCCACCGCGCCGGAGAGGATGTTGGAGATCACCTCGGGCGTGCCCTTGAACGGGATCTGCGTCACCTTGATGCCCGAGGCCGCGATCCAGCGCTCGGTGTTGAGGTGCGTGCCGCTGCCGACGCCGGCGTGCCCGATGTTGAGCTTGCCGGGGCTCGCCTTGGCGGCGTTCACCACGTCCATCAGCGTCTTGTACGGCGAGTCGGCCTTCACCACGAACACGTTCGGCTGCATGGTGAGCGGCGAGATGTCGACGAAGTCCTTCCGGGTGTCGTACGGCAGGTGCGCGTAGATCGCCGGGTTGACCGAGTGCGCCGAGGAGTTGACCAGCAGCGTGTAGCCGTCCGGCGGCGACTTCGCCACCGCGTTGGAGCCGATCGAGCCGCCGGCGCCGGGCCGGTTGTCGGCCACCACCGGCTGGCCCCAGTACTCCGAGACCTTCGCCATCACGATGCGCCCGACGATGTCGGTCGAGCTGCCGGGCGTGAACGAGATGATTACGTGCACCGGCTTGTTGGGATAGCCCTGCGCCAGCGCCGGGCCCACTAGCGCCATTGCGGCGACGAGGGCCAGCGCCCTTCTACGAAAGTCCATCTCCCACCTCCCTGTTTTCTGGTTTGAGTTCGATTCCCGAAGCCTGCGCCTGCTGCAGCAGCAGCGTGGCGAAGTCCTGCTCGGTCCAGCCGCGCCCGATCATCGACTGGATCAGGTCGCGCGTCGCCGCCGCGAGCGGCAGCGGCACCTCGAACCTGCGGCCCGCGTCGAGCCCCAGGTCCAGGTCCTTCCTCAGCAGCGCCGGCGTGAAGGTCACCCTGAAGTCGAGGTTGACGAACGCCGGCGTCTTGTAGCGCGTGAAGGTCGAGCCCATCACGCTCTGGTTCATGAACTCGAGGAAGGCGTGGCGCGGCACGCCCGCCTTCTCGGCCAGCACCGTGATCTCGGCGAGCGACTGCGTCACCACGCCGAGGAACACGTTGTGGCAGATCTTGACGATCCGGGAGAGCTCGCCCTCGCCCACGTAGCTGGCGTTAACTCCCATCGAAAGCAGATAGGGCCTCGCGAGCTCGAACGCCTTCTTCGGCCCCGAGCAGACGAACGACAGCTTGCCCGCCTTGATCACCTTGGCGTTGCCCGAGACGGGCGCGGCGAGGTACTGGATGCCCTTCCTGCCCAGCATCTCGCGCAGCTCGGCCGAGCCCTCGAGCGAGATCGAGGAGCACTCGACCACCATCTTCGGCTTCGCCTTTCCGCCCTGCAGGAGCTTGCCGATTACCTCCTTGACGTCGCTCCAGGTCGAGACCATGCAGAACACGATCTCGCGCGCGGCGAGCTCCGGGAGCCGGTCGGCGATCTTCGCCCGGTAGCGTGCCAGCGGCTCGGCCTTGGCGCGGGTGCGGTTCCACACCAGCACGTCCACGCCGCCCTTGGCGAGGCGCGCGGCCATCTCGAAGCCCATGCGCCCCGCGCCGATCCACCCGACCGTCTTCGTCTTCTTATCCAAGGAAATCCCTCAATAGGGATTGGCGACCGGCAGCTCCTGCGCCGGGTAGAGCGAGATGATCTTCGCGCCGTCCGGCGTGAGGACGACCTCCTCCTCGATGCGCGCGGCCGAGACCCCGTCCTTCGCCGGGCAGAACGTCTCCACCGCGAACACCATGCCGGCCTTCAGCTCGTAGGGCTCGACGAACGAGTTGAGCCTTGAGACCAGCGGCCGCTCGTGCAGCCCCAGCCCGAGGCCGTGGCAGAAATTGAGGCCGAACGCCGCCATCTCCGTCTCGAAGCCGATCTCCTTCGAGGTCGGGAACATCTTCGCCACCTTGTCGGTGGAGACGCCGGGCTTCAGCATCGAGATGGCGTCGTCCATCCACTGGCGCGCGCGCTGGTAGGCGTCCCTCTGCGCCGGCGTCGCCTTGCCGACCGAGAACGTGCGGTAGTAGCAGGTGCGGTAGCCGATGAACGAATGGATGATGTCGAAGTACGCCTGGTCGCCGGGGCGGATCAGGCGGTCGGTGAAATTGTGCGGGTGCGGGCTGCAGCGCTCGCCGGCGATCGCGTTGATCGCCTCGACGCAATCCGAGCCCATCTCGTAGAGGCGCTTGGTCGCGAGCGCCACGATCTGGCTCTCCTTCACACCCGGCTTCAGGTCCGCCGCGATGTCCTGGTACACGCCGTCCACCATCGCCGAGGCCGTATTCAGCAGCGTGATCTCGTCGTGGCTCTTCACCTCGCGCGCCTCCAGCATCATCTGCTGGCCGTCGCGCACCGTGATGCCCGCCTTCTGCAGCGCGAACAGCATCGCTGGCTCGCAGACATCCAGCCCGAGCGGCATCTTCGCCACGCCCTCCTTCACCAGGATGTCCTTGATCTCCCTCGCCGCCGCCTCGAACAGCCCCACCTTCGGCCCGATCGCGCCGCGCATCCCCGGATTGCCCGCGCGCACATGGTCCTCGCGCAGCCACGGGCAATACAGCTTGTGGTGCCTCGCCGCCGAGCCGAAATCCCACACCCACGGATCGCCCGTCCCGGTGAGCAGGCAATACCGGATCAGCTTGTCCCTCGCCCACTCCCCGATCACCGTGGAGGAGATGTAGCGGATGTTGTGCTGGTCGAAGCACAGCATCGCCCCCAAGCCTGACTTGGCGAGCGACTGGCGGGTGCGGGCGAGGCGATAACGGTTGAGCCGCCGGAAATCGACGCGTTCCTCGAAATCCACCTGAGTGATGCCGGGAGCCTGAAGCGGCCGATGCCACCGGTGCATCGGCTTCAGGTCGTCCGGATCTACGGGAAGGAAATGCGGCTTCTTCGGCTTCGTCGCCATCGCGGAAGCGGATGGTAAGTCAAAAACCCGAAATCAGGGACAGACCACGTCTTCCGCCAGCGCGCCAGCCGCCGCGCTACCGCAAGTGCCGCATCCCCTCGCCCACGCCCGGCGGCGACGCGGCGCCGGAGAACCGCGGGAGCGCGCGCGGATTCACGAGACCCGGCAATCCATCTACGCCGGTCGCACCGACTCCACTCGACAGAGCGCCGTCGCCGCCGATGCCCCAGCCGAGCGCCCACCCACCGTCCGCCGGCCCGAGATCGGTTTCGGCATGACCAGAGTTTTCGTCATGCCAGGCGTGCATCGTCGCGTTCCAGGCCTCGATTTCGTCGTCGGAGGGTGCCGGGAGCGACGGCTCCTCACGCTGGCGCCTGCGCTTCTCGAACTCGCGCATGGCCTCCCCATAGTGCTCTCCGAGGCTCGGACGGCCGACGTGCAGCAGGATATCCAGCTGCCGTTCTATCTCACGGTGCAGCGGATCTACGGCGACACCGGCTGTCCCTGTAGCAGGACTCCTCGAGAACGATCCATGGTCGAGGTCACCCGCAGCTTGAAGGCTCGCTGGACCAGGGCGGACGGGCCTAAACCGGGGCGCAGTCTCGACGGCGTAGCCTCCTTGAGTCTCCGCTGGCTCGGGCGTACGCGGCCCTGCATCGTCGGCCGCCGCTTGCGCCCGGGGCGCGGCCACGCCGTCGCCGGACGTGGAAGCTTCGCCGGTGGGACCGGGCTCAGCAAATCTCAGCTCAGGCAAGCCGCCCCAGACCGCGATGCCCCCGGTGTCGCCAACTTGGATGAGGACCAAGTCGTCGACCGGCTGGATCTGCAGGTCCCCGGCGGCAATGCCGGCGCCGAACACCAGGATATTCGGACCATCCTCGTCCGCCTCGTCGACGATGAAGTCGACGCCGTCGCCCAGATCAAAAAGGTAGGTGTCGGATCCGCGCCGCCCGACAAGAACATCGTTGCCTGGGCCGCCCGCGATCGTCTCCCGACCGTCGGTGCCGAAGATGAAATCGTCGCCCGCAGTCGCTTCGCCGACTCCGTAGAGATCCAGCAAGGCGACTGGCGGTACCGACGACGGCGGGCCTCCGCCGGGTCCTCCCTCCCCGGGCGGCGGCATCGGCGCTGAAGCCGGCAGATCGCCGAGCGCCACCGTCGATCCGTCGGGGAACTCCACCTGCGCGATGGCCCCCGCACTCGTCAGTCGGATCGTGTCGCCCGACCCCGCGAGCTCCAGGATGCCGCCATGAAAAAAGACCTGGCCCGCGGCGACGCCGCGCAATCGAACCGTATTCGGATCGTCCGCCGAATCGTAGAGCACGTCGTGGCCGTCGCCGGGTCCGAAGAGATACGAATCCGCGCCGGGGCCGCCGACGAGGGTATCGTCGCCAGGCCCGCCGTCCAGAACGTCGTCCCCTCCCTGGCCATCGAGGTAGTCGTCCCCAGCAAGACCAGCAAGGACATCGTCGCTATCGGCGAAACCGACGATGACATCGGCGCCGGCGGCGGCGCCAAACACCGTGCGCGAGCGGATTTCGGCGCCGTCCCACGCCGTGCCGTCGGCGAACTCTATGCGGTCGATCGCGGGACCGACGACGCCGGAAGCCAGGTACCGCGGGTTGCTCGCGTTTCCGTGGTCCACAATCTCGGCACTGCCGTCGGAAAGCACGATATGAAGATCCGAGCCGAAGCGCTCCAGAACCACTTCCTCGGGAGCGATTCCCGCCTCGACGCGAACCACGTCCAGCTCGTCCGACGTCCCTGAACCACCGGACTGGTTGAAGTTGTAGGAATAGGCTTGATCGCGGCCACCGTCCCGACGCAACAGGAAGGTGTCAGTGCCGGGACCACCGTAGAGCCTATCGTCGCCCGGACCGCCGTCGAGGAAATCGTCGCCCTCTCTGCCCTCGAGGATGTCGTCGCCATCGCCGCCGCTCAGCTGGTCCGCACCGCCCAAGCCGAAGAGCTGGTCGTCACCACCGAGCCCGAACAGCGTGTCGCCGCTGGCCTCGAAGCCGTAGAGCACATCTCCGCCATCCGTGGCACCCAGCAGCGAGCGCGCCCGGATCTCGGCGCCGTCCCATACCGTGCCGTCCGCAAACTCGATTCGACCGATGCTGGGCGCCCCGTCCTCCCCCGCGTAGAGCGGATTGAGCGGATTGCCGTAGTCGATCATCTCGGCGCTGCCGTCCGTCAGCGCAATGCGCAGCGAAGCCCGCAGACGCTGCAGGATCACCTCGCCCGGCGCGATGCCGTCGGCAACCCGGATGACATCGAGCTCCGGATGCACGTCGGTGCCTGCCCAAGTGACGAAATTGCCGCGGAAGATCTCATCCGTGCCGCCGCCGCGGGAGAGCACGTAGGCATCGATGCCGAAGCCGCCGTAGAGCCAGTCGTGCCCCGGCCCGCCGTCGAGCACGTCGTCGCCCACGCCGCCCTCGAGCGTGTCGAGGCCCGCGCCGCCGAGGAGCACGTCGTCGCCGTCGTCCCCGAGGAGCGTGTCGTCGCCGCCCCGACCATCGATGACGTCGTCCTGCGCGCTTCCCATCAGCAGCCGCTCGTTGCCCGGCGTGCCATTGTCGTTCGCTTCCGTGCCGAGGCTGGCATGCGCACGGATGTCCTGGTAGCTCCAAACGGTTCCATCCGCGAACCGGACGCCGGCAAGCAGGTTGCCAGATCCATCCGGACGGAAAAAATACTTGTCGATGAACGCATCTCCCGCCCCGGCGATCCGAAGTTCCAGGGAGTTGCTGCCGTTGAAGGGCTCGTAGACCCTGCGCGCAACGATGTCCGACGGCAAAACACCCGGCAGGAACTGGAGCACGTCGCGGTCCAGGTCGGTCACCGTCAGGAAAGCCTCCGGCTGCAACAGGTCCGTACCCGATCCCCGTCCGAACAGGTAGATGTCCTCGCCTGGACCGCCGTATAGATAGTCGAACTCCGGGCCGCCTTGCACGATGTCGCGACCGGCACCATCGTGGATATCGGTCTCCCGCGGCTCGCCGCCGAACAGAATGTCGTCGCCGAAACCCCCGTAAGTGCTTCGCACGCCCGGCAGGGGCGCGGGCGGCGGAACCCAATCGCTACCGAGGATTACGTCCGAAGCGGGTCCGCCGTACGTCTGGTAGTCGACCCGCGTCCGGATGCCCAAGGCGGCCACCGCGGACCCAAGCGCGGGATCGGCGCCGAGCTCGCTCGCCCACTGCGCGAGCATCGAAGGCATCGTTATCCAGCCACGGCCGACCAGTTCAGCGCCAAATGTACGCGCCAGATCGTAGAGATCGCCGAGCGCGGCAACTGGATCCGCAGCGCGCCGGGCGGCGAGCAGCCCTTCGATCTCGGAGAAGTCACGCGCACCCTGGCCGCGCAGGAAGGCGTCGACGTACGGCGCAAGCCGCGTCTGCGCCGCAATCGCGAGGTACACGGAGTCCTGGAGCGCGGCGTAGGCATCTTCGACGTACTGCCAGTTGCCGGGCGAGATCGAAACGGGGATGGTACGCAGCTGGTAAGGGCCCGAGGCGAGTTCCAGCACGGAAGCGGTGTTGGCGACGTCGACGAACGTCCTGCCGGTAAAGCGCTCCAGAATTTCCAGCTTCCTGATCCGCTCGCGGTACGCGTCGCTCTGGCCCGTCAAGTACCAGCCTTTCGGCAGCGATGCAGGGTCGGTAGCGACGCCGCCGGTGAGACCGGCGTAGACGTCGCGCGCCGCGGGCGTGGGCAGGTCGCTGAAGTAGTAGTACAGCAACGAGCTATCGGTGCGCGCGAGCGCGGCGTCCGCGCCCGACGGCATGGATGAGCTCTGCGCCCACCGCGTGAGGAGCCCATCCACCTCCGAGAGCTGCTCCTCCCGCGTCGGCGCGTTGGCCGCGTCCGCCAGCGCCTGGGCGAGGTCCGAGGACTCGGCGGCTGCCTCCTGCAGATCGCGCACCCGGCCGCTGCCGGCAACGTTCGGCAGCGATAGATCGCCCGCCGCACTCGCCGGCGCCACCGCGATATCGCGGTAGTAGGTCTCGCGCACCAAGTTGAGCGAGGCGGCGATCCCGGTCGAACCATCCTCGCGCACGAACATCCCGCGCTGGAGGAGCGTGTTGCCCCCGGGCAGGGGGTTGCCGACCGTCTCGGCCGAGAGACGAATTGCGGCGATCCCCGCCTGTTCGAGGCTCTGCATCTCGAACGGCTCCGAAAGGCCGTTCGAGTTGGCGTCGCGCCAGACCAGCAGCTCGTCGAACAAGGCGTCCGCGGCATCGATCGTGCCATCGCCGGTCGTATCGAGCGGCGCCAGCGCCGCGAACCCATTCGGCGCCTTCGTCCCGTTCGGCAGAAGCGTGTCGACCCCGAAGAGCTCGCTGCCCTTGCTGATCAGCCCGTCCCCGTCGCGATCGAGCGCCAGCCAGCCGTCGTCGGGCGCCAGCCAGCCCGTGCCGTCGCGCGCGCCATCCCCGGTGTGATCGAACAGAACTGCGCGGCCGGCAGGCCCGCCGAGCGTCTCGATGCCGTCGCCGTCGAGGTCCAGCGCCAGGGGATCAGCGAAGGGACGCCAGGTCTGCGCCTGCGCCCACAGGCTGGGGATTGCGTCGTTTGCCGAGAGCGGCCGGGGTTGCGGGCGGTCGTCTACCTCGGACACGAGCCGGATGCCGAGGTCGGGCCGGCCGGAAACGATCGTCCCGCTCAACGACTCGCGCCCCGGAACCGCGGTTAGGGGCGCCTCAATCGTCAACTGTCCGCCGGCATCGCCCGGCAGATACGCGACGATCCTGCCGTCGGTTCCTTCCCAATACCGCACGCCGTCGGGCCCGGAGAAAAAACCGCTGCTCCCGGCCCGGTAGGCGTCTCCCAGCTGCAGGCGATCCGGCCCCACGTAGACAATTCCGCCGCGCTCCTCCGGATCGTCCGCGACCACGTCTCCCCAGTCCGCGTAGAAGGTGTCGTTGCCGGTTCCACCAAGGAGGCGGTCGCCGGAAGCGCCGTCCTGCCCGTCGAGCACGTCGTCCCCGGGTCCGCCGTCAAGAAGATCCTCGCCGGTTCCCCCTTCGAGGTAGTCGTCGCCGGTCTGGCCGCGCAATTCGTCCGCGCCGGCGCCTCCATAGAGACGATCGCCGCCGACATCGCCGATCAGCGTATCGCTGGATGAAGAACCGAAGCGGGCGACGCGGATCTCCGCGCCCGCCACGCCCGGACTTGCGACGAGATCAATGCCGCGAGCAACGTCGGAAAACGTCCACCGCGCGCCGAGCGCCGCATCCACAAGCGGCTCAGCCGGGGAGGCAGGGCTGTTCCTTGCGTTGCGCTCCAGAAGCAGGCTGAGAAACCGGGCCCGGTCCTCGATGTACTCGGCGGTAAGCGAGCCCTGGCCCGTCGCGGCATCGACAACGTCCAACTCGCCATGCTGATTGTGTCGATCGAAGATTCCGTCGCTCCCGAGCACGACGAACGGATCGAGCCCGGTCAGCGCGTATCGATAAGCTTTGGCAGCCGCCCCGCTCTCCGCGAGAGCGGCCAGCTCAGCGGCCGAGGACGCGGCGAGCGGAGCGATGGTCAGGGCGCCGGCGAACGGCTGGATGGCGTCGGAAAGGCGGCCCAGATTCTCGTAGAAGGGATCCCGCAGAGACGGGTCCGAGAACGAGCCGTAGGCATTGCCTCTTGGCGTATCCGGCACGTCGGCACCCAGAAACAGCCTTCTCAGTCCGTCCAGAACGTTCTCGAGCGACTCGCCTTCGACCGTGCTCGTCGACTCTAGCATCGACCCGGACGCGCGCAGATTCGAGCTGGCAGAGAAGATTCCGTACATCGTGTCGAGGTCGAGCTGGGGGTCCAGCGTCTGCATCGCGCGCATCACCGCAAGCGAGTCCGCGAGCAGGGTAATGCTGTGAGTGATGCCGAAGTCGCCGGGTGCGTCGGGGAAGATGCTCTGGCCGATCCCGCCGAGGGATACGAAATCCGGCTGATCCTCTATGAAGATCTTCACTCCGGGACCGTGCGTGCCGGAATTCGCGACTAGGAGCGAATCGTCCTGCGCTGCCAGGCCGTAGATCTGTGTGATCTTGTCGAACGGATAGCCCGTCCGTTCCACGCTGGGCTGCGCAAGGATTCCGCTACCAAGCCCCCATGCCGTGGCCGTCGCATAGGTAGCCCACTTATACCGAGGATCTTCGTAAATGCCGCTCGGGATCGGGGCGTCCTCCAGCGCCTTCGCCGCGTCGTAGAAAAGACGCGCCGGCGTATCCACCGCAGGCGTCGGCGCCGCATCGGGGTCCGCCAGCACCTGGCGAAAGAACGCGACCATTGAGGCGACATCGTCGTTCGCGACCTGACCGCGGCCCGCACCGTTGAACGTATACGTCTGCAGAACGTCGCCGGGGTGGAGTTCGGTAAAGACCGTGGCCAGATGACCGCCCAGCGAGTATCCGGTCACGTTCAACTTCTGCGCCGAGTCGGTAAACGACGCCAACCGCGCGTCGCTTACCCAGAGAGCGGAACCGTCTGATCCGACCCCCGCATAAGCCTCTCCGCGCCGCAGGTGCTCGTAGAGCGTCTCCATGCTCGCGATCTGGCCGAGCGCGAAGCCGTACTTGAGCGCAATCTCCCCATCGGCGCCGGGTAGACCGTCACGTGTCCAGTCGCCGCCTTGGGTTTCGTTCTTGTACTCGGTGCTGCGGAAGGAGAGTGTAAATACTCCGGACGTACGCTCTTGGATCAGCGTCGCGGAGAAGCCGGTCTCATCGCTCGGATAC
>DATJXO010000063.1:0-25579 GCA_035500055.1 Burkholderiales bacterium
CCGCGCGCAGGCGAAGAACGTCGCGAGCCAGGCTGCGACGTTCGGCAGCCAGAGCGCGACGCAGTCGCCCGCGCCGACGCCGAGCGCGGCGAGGCCGGCGGCGACGCCGTCGCTTTCCGCGGCGAGCTCGCGGTACGACATCGCGCGGCCGCGATCGATCAGCGCCGGCGCCGCGCCCGAGGCGCGCGCGGCGAGCAGCGAGGTGAGCGTCGAGGTCATCGCGCGCGGCGCGAGATCATGGTTCAGGAAAAATTGCGCAGTCGCCGAGAAAGAATCCGTCGCGGCGATTGTATTCGCGAACCGATGCCGATATGATGCTGCCTCGCTCGCGATGCGCCTCGCGCCGCGCGCGAATCCGAAAGAGGGGAGCGCATGTCCGTCATCACCAAAGCGGATCTGGTTCAAGCGGCAGCGCGCGCGGGCAATCTCAGCAAGGTCGCAGCCGGGGACGCGGTGAATGCCGTGTTCGACGCCATCGTCACGGGCGTCGCCAAGGGCAATCGCGTCACGGTGGTCGGCTTCGGCACTTTCCTGCCGCGCAAGCGCAAGGCGCGCGCGGGACGCAGCCCGGCGAACGGCAAGGAGATCAAGATCAACGCCAAGACCGTGCCGGCGTTCGCGGCGGGGCAGGGGTTCAAGGACGCGGTAGGCGACCGCTAGGACCGGATCGGCCGCAAGGAGCTTCGAAAGGGCTGCGAGCATCGTCTCGCAGCCCTTTGTTTTTGCGGTCGTTGCAAAGCACAATCCGACAAGGCAGAATCCGCCCGGAACTCTCGTACGCGCCCGAATGGACGGCCCGCTCATCCTCTCGCTGGACAACCACGGCATCCCGCATCGCTGGATCAGCTGGCAGCAGGCGTGCTTCTACTACGCCAAGAACCTGGTCGCCTGGACCCTGGGCGACCAGACCTTCACGTTCTACGGCGGCACGTCGCGGGTCACCGGGAAGCGCTCGAGCATCACCGCGCACTCGATCATCGCGATCCGCGGCCGCGCGCTGGCGGCGCGTGGCTTCAACCAGGTGCCGCCGCTCAACAACCGCGAGCTGTTCCGCCGCGACCGCCACACCTGCGCCTACTGCGGCGCGGTGCACAGCTTCTTCCGTCTGACGCGCGACCACATCCGGCCGCTGTCGCGCGGCGGCCGCGATACATGGATGAACGTGGTCACGGCTTGCCGGCAGTGCAACGGGCACAAGAGGAACCGCCTGCCCGAGGAGTCGGGCATGGAGCTGCTCTACGCGCCGTACGTGCCGAACAAGGCCGAGTACCTCATCCTGACCAACCGGCGCATCCTCGCTGACCAGATGGAGTTCCTGAAGCAGCACGTCGCCGCGCACTCGCGCCTGGCGCTCGCCCCTGCCTGAGTTCTGGCGCAATAGCGGCTACCGCCTGCTGGAGCGCGACGCGGCCGGAAGGCTGCGCGTCACCGACGAGTTCCTGCGCGCCTACTACCTGAGGCCGGAGCTCGCGCCGGTCGAGGAGTCCTGCGACGCCGAGCGGCGCCTGCACGCCGCGCTGATGGAGTCACCGCGGCGCCAGGTTCCGCGCGGCGAGCTGGATGCGCTGCGCGACGCGGACGCGCGCCACAACTACGAGGTCGTGCTGCGCTTCCGCGACCGGCTGCTCGGCGCCGGCACGGTGGAGCGCTGCTACGCCGAGCTGCTGCGCGGCGGCGTCGACGTGCCGCCGCTGTTCGTCGACCAGATGGCGCACGTCATCCTGAGGAGCGTGCTGGAAGGCTGCGAGGACCCGCTCGAGCTGCGTGCCGGGGAGCTGTTCTTCCGCGAGCAGAAGGCGACGATCCGGGAGGGGCACGCGCTGCTCGCCGACCAGGAGACGATCGAGATGCACGCCAGCGGGGCGCGCTACGGCAGCCTCGGGCGACTGATCGTGGAAGCGCAAGGCGCGACCGCGAGGACCGACCTCGAGGTGCTCGATCGCGCCAACGCGGGGCTGTACTGGGAGCGCGAGTCGCAACACGATTTCGTCATGAGCGTCACCTACGGGCGGCCGGCGCTGGACGCCCTGTGCCGCGTCATGGAGCGCTGGATCCGGTACTTCCTCGAACTCGAGGTCCGCATCAGGCCGCTGCGCAAGATCGAGGAGGCGCGCTGGGCCTGGCACATCGGGCTGGACGCCGAGGCGAGCGCGATCCTGAACGCGCTCTGGCAGGGCGAGCAAGTGGATGCCGGGCGCATGCGGCGCCTCCTCGCGCTGTTCGGCCTCACGTTCGCCGACCCTCGCGCGATGCGGCCGGACATCGCCGGCCGCACCGTGTACCTCGCGCTTGCGGCGGACGAAGGCGACGTCGTCAGGATGAAGCCGCAGAACCTGATCCTCAACCTGCCGCTGGTCGAAGCTTGAGCGCGCCCGCCGCAAAGCCGGAGTACTGGGACCGCGCGCGCCGCGCGCTGGCGCGCCGCGACCCGGTGATGGCGGCGATCATCCGGCGCCACGCGCGCGTGCACCTGGTGCCGCGCGGCGACGCCTTCCATACCCTCTCGCGCGCGGTGGTCGGCCAGCAGATCTCGGTCAAGGCCGCGCAGAGCATATGGAATCGCTTCGTCGGGGTTGCCGTTCAGGTCCTGCCGGAAAAAATCATTCGATTGAAGAAGGCGCAGCTCAGGGCTTGTGGCCTGTCCGATCGCAAGTGCGAGTACCTGCTGGACCTGGCGCAGCGCTTTGCCGACGGGCGGGTGTACGCGCGGCGCTGGGACGAGATGAGCGACGAGGAGGTGATCGCGGACCTGGTGCAGATCCGGGGCATCGGGCGCTGGACGGCGGAGATGGTGCTGATGTTCAGCCTGCTCAGGCCCGACGTGCTGCCGCTCGACGACCTGGGGCTGCAGAAGGGGATCCGCAACGCCTACTTCCGCAAGAGGAGGATTTCGGTGAAAACCATGAGACGCCTCGGCGAATCGTGGCGCCCCTGGCGCTCGGTCGCGACCTGGTACCTGTGGCGCTCCCTGGATCCCGTGCCGGTGGAGTACTGAGCGCGGCGCGGGGAAGGGCGGGCGCTTCGGCTAGAATGCCCCCGCCGTGAAGACCACGTTTCTCGAATTCGAGCAGCCGGTCGCGGAGCTGGAAGGCAGGATCGAGGAGCTGCGCTACGCGCAGGACGACTCGGCCTCGGGCCTGTCGGAGGAAATCCAGCGCCTCGCCAAGAAGAGCCAGGCGCTCACCAAGGAGATCTACGCCAGGCTCACGCCGTGGCAGGTGGCGCAGGTGGCGCGCCATCCGCAGCGGCCGTACGCGCTCGACTTCATCGGCGCGATCTTCACCGGCTTCGAGGAGCTGCACGGCGACCGCGTGTTCGGCGACGACGCCTCGATCGTGGGAGGCCTGGCGCGCTTCGACGGCAAGCCGTGCATGGTGATCGGGCACCAGAAGGGGCGCGACACCAAGGAGAAGATCCTGCGCAATTTCGGCATGCCTCGGCCCGAGGGCTACCGCAAGGCGCTGCGCCTGATGCAGATGGCGGAGAAATTCGAGCTGCCAGTGTTCACGTTCGTCGACACGCCCGGCGCGTACCCCGGGATCGAGGCTGAGGAGCGCAACCAGTCCGAGGCGATCGGGCACAACCTCTACGTCATGGCGAACCTGCGCACGCCCGTCATCGTCAGCGTGATCGGCGAGGGCGGCTCGGGCGGCGCGCTCGCGATCGCGGTGGGCGACGTCGTGCTGATGCTGCAGTACGCCACCTACTCGGTGATCTCGCCCGAGGGCTGCGCGTCGATCCTGTGGAAGAGCGCCGACAAGGCGCCGGAGGCGGCGGATACGCTCGGCATCACCGCGAGCCGGCTCAAGACGCTCGGCCTCGTCGACAAGGTCGTGCCCGAGCCGCTCGGCGGCGCGCATCGCGACCCGATCGCCACCGCGGCGAGCCTGAAGAAGGCGCTGGCCGAGGCGCTCGGCGAGCTCGAGGACATGAAGCCGAAGGATCTGGTCGAGTCGCGCCTCGAGCGCCTGATGGCGCATGGCCGCTTCAAGGAAGCCGCGGAGAAATAGCAGCGGGGAGCCCCGGGTTTCCCCTTCCGGCGCGCGCGTGCTGCAGGCGGCGGCAGCGTTCCTCGGCGGGGCGAAGCTCCGCGGCAAGCGCCTCGCCGCCGGCCTCTCCGGCGGCATCGACTCGGTCGTCCTGCTGCACGTCCTGAAGCGGCTCGAGCCGCGCTACGGCTACCGGCTCGCCGCGATTCACGTGAATCACGGCCTCAGCCCGAATGCCGGGCAATGGGCAAGGTTCTGTTTTTCCTTCTGTAAATCTCTCCGCGTTCCCCTCAGGACGATCGGCGTGAAGGTGGAGCGGAGCGGCAAAGGGCTCGAAGCGGCGGCGCGCGACGCCCGCCGCGCCGCGCTCGCCAAGGTTGCGTGCGACGCCATCGCGCTCGCCCACCAGCGCGACGACCAGGCCGAGACCGTGCTCTTCAATCTGCTGCGCGGCGCCGGCATCGCGGGCGCGCGCGGCATGTCCGCTCGCGGCACGCTGGGCAAGAGGCCGGTGCTGCGGCCGCTGCTGGACGTCTCGCGCGCCGAGATCGCCACCTACGCCCGCGCCCACCGGCTCCCCTGGATCGAGGACGAATCCAACCTCGACGAGTCCCTCACCCGCAACTGGCTGCGGCGCCGCATTGGCCCGCAGCTGGCGAAGAAGTTTCCGCGCTGGCGCGAATCGCTCGCGCGCGCCGCCCGCCACTTCGCCGCCCGGGAGCTCGACGCGCAGCAGCTGCTGCGCGCCTGGCTGAAGAGAAAGGGCCTGCGCGCGCCGAGCGATTCCAAGCTCGCCGAGATGCTGAGGCAGCTCGGCGCGGCCACCGCGGCGATCCGCCACGACGGCGCCGTCCTGCGCCGCTACCGCGGCCGCATCACCGCCGACAGGAAGGCGGAAAACAGGGACAGACCACGCTTTCCGGTGTTCAGGCCGGTGCGCTGGAACGGCGAGTCCCGCCTGCGGCTCGACGCGCTCGGCGGCGAGCTGCGCTTCCGCAGGTCGCGGGGGCAGGGGATCGACCGCGCGCTGCTCGAGGAGGGCGCCTTCGAGGTGCGTTTGCGCTCGGGCGGCGAGCGCCTGCAACCCGACCCGAAGCGGCCGCGTCGCACGCTCAAGAACCTGTTCCAGGAGGCCGGCGTGCCGCCATGGCGGCGCGAGCGCCTGCCGATGCTCTACCGCGGCTCCGACCTGGTCTGGGTGCCGGGCCTCGGCGTCGATGCCAGGTTCCGCGCCGATACGAGGGGCGCCGGCCTGCTGCCCGAGTGGCGGCCGAAGTAGCGCTCAGGCAGCCGCTTCTTCGCGCGTCAGCGAGTAGTCCAGCCTGTAGGTCGCATCCAGAACGCCGGTCGCCCCGCGCGCCTCGAACTGCCGGCGACGAAGCGAGGCTTGCGCCGAAGACCTGACCAGGTCCTCGCTGTACCCGATCACGACGATCGCCCAGTCGAACCCGGCGTCGGCGCCGCGGATGCGCTGCTCGTTCGTCATCGGCGCTGCGGCCGCGCTCTCGAACAGGCGGACGCTGCCGACGCCGCGGCTCGCCGGGATCGCCGGCAGCGCCTCTTCGAGCAGCCAGCGGCGCGTCGAATCCGCGTCCGAGCCGGGCTTGAAGCGAACCAGCCCGCAGGCGTGGCCGATCCCCGCCCCGAAGCCGCCCGCGACCGCGCAGAGCCCCCGCCTCATGCCGCGGTAGTGCGGCATCATCTTCGCGGTCCACGGAGTCGGGTTGTTCAGCCGCTCGAGATACGCGGCGGACGTGAGCACCTCGATCCCCGCCACCTCGTAGATCACAAAGTACCTCGGCTGGCCGCGGTCGGACACCCATCGCGTTCCGCGAAGGAAGCCCGCGATGGAGAGCCGCTCCGGCAGGTGCTCGCGCGTGTGCCAGTCGTCGTGCTCCGGAATCGCTTCCGGGGCGACGTCGAACGAAAGCAGCAGTGCGGCTTTCCCGGGCATCAGCCGGCCTCGCGTCCGTTCAAGGCAGTGCGTCCAGGAGTCGTGCGACGGCCTCGCGCAGGCCTTCGCCCTCCCTCATCACGGCTGCCGCGCCGGATGGCAACGCGCTTGATCACGGGCTCAGCCGCAGGCCGGTGCGATCACGCGGGCCAGCGTGCCGGCCGCTTCTCGACGAACGAGGCGAGGCCCTCGGCCGCCTCCGCGCTGCGGCGCTTGGCGGCGTGCTGCGAGACGAGTCTCGCGAACACCGCCTCGTCCACCGCGCCCCACGCGAACTCGAGCGCCACGCGCTTGGTCTGCGCGTTGGCCTCGGGCGCGTTCTGCAGCAGCTGCTCGACCAGGCGCGCACCCGCGGCTTCCAGCTCGGCGAGCGGCACCACCTCGTGCACCAGCCCGATCCGGCGCGCCTCCTGCGCGCCGAAGCGCTCGCCGGTCAGCGCGTAGCGGCGCACCTGCCGCGTCCCGATCGCGTCCGCGAGCTGCGGCAGGATGATGCCGGCCATCAGTCCCCAGCGTGTTTCGGCGATCGAGAACATCGCGTCGTCGGCGGCGATCACCACGTCGCACGCGGCGACGATCCCGGTGCCGCCGCCGAAGCAGCCGCCCTGCACGAGGGCGACCGTCGGCACGGGAAGACCGTTCAGCCGCCGCACCGCTTCCGCCGTGGCCAGGGAGGCGCGCTGGTTTTCCTCCGCCGATTGCGCGGCGACGCGCCGGATCCAGGTCAGGTCGGCGCCGGCCTGGAAGTGCTTGCCGGCGCCCCGCACGACCACGGCGCGCAGTCCGCCGCGCGCGCCCAAGGCGTCCATCGCGTCCAGCAGCCCCTGGATGAGCGCATCATCGTAGGCGTTGTTCACCTTGGGGCGGTTGAGCAGCACGGTCGCCACGCCGCGCGCGTCGATGTCGTGGAGGACGGCGTCATTGCTCATGCACTGTCTCCTTAACCCATTGTTTTCACGTGAAACTTGCGCGGCGCATGCTATACTCGCGGGCTATTCAAACCCTCGGGAACGCAGGCATGGCGGCAGAACGCACTCTCTCGATCATCAAGCCGGACGCGGTGGCGAAGAACGCGATCGGAAAGATTCTCGCGCGCTTCGAGGCCGCCGGCCTGAAAATCGTCGCCGCCCGCATGATGCACCTGACGCGCCCGCAGGCCGAGGGCTTCTACGCCGTACACCGCGAGCGGCCGTTCTTCAAGGACCTGGTCGGCTTCATGATCTCCGGCCCGGTGCTGGTGCAGGTGCTCGAGGGGGAGAACGCGATCGCGCTCAACCGCGAGCTGATGGGCGCGACGGACCCGAAGAAGGCCGCCAAGGGTACGATCCGCGCCGACTTCGCCGATTCCATCGACGCCAACGCGGTGCACGGCTCCGACAGCCCCGAGAACGCGAAGACCGAAGTGGCCTACTTCTTCAAGCCGGGCGAGGTGTTTTCGCGCCGATGATCAACCTCCTCGGCCTCGACGCGCAGGGCATGGAGCGTCTCTTTGCCGGCATGGGGGAGAAGCCCTTCCGTGCGCGCCAGGTCCTGAAATGGATCCATCGCCGCGGCGCGGCCGACTTTGACGCCATGAGCGATCTCGCACGCACCTTGCGCGCGAAGCTCGGCGCCACGGCGACGATTGCCGCCCCCGCGCTGGTGGGTGACGAGACGACCGCCGACGGCACGCGCAAGTGGCTGCTGAAGGTCGATGGCGCGAACGCGGTCGAGGCCGTGTTCATCCCCGAGACCGGCCGCGGCACGCTGTGCGTCTCCTCGCAGGCCGGCTGCACGCTCGACTGCGCCTTCTGCTCGACCGGCAAGCAGGGCTTCAGCCGCAACCTCGCGGCCGCGGAGATCCTGGGGCAGCTGTGGCTCGCCAACGCCGCGCTCGGCGGGCACCGCGGCGTGCGCCCGATAAGCAACGTGGTCTTCATGGGCATGGGCGAGCCGATGCTCAACCTCGACGGCGTGATTCCCGCGCTGCGCCTGATGATCGACGACAACGGCTACGGGCTGTCGCGGCGCCGAGTGACGGTATCGACCTCCGGGGTGGTGCCGGGCATGGACCGGCTCGCCGAGGAGTGCCCGGTGGCGCTCGCGGTGTCGCTGCACGCGCCCGAGGACGCGTTGCGCGACCGCCTGGTGCCGATCAACCGCAAGTATCCGATCCGCGACCTGATCGCGGCCTGCAATCGCTACCTGGAGCGCGCGCCGCGCGACTTCATCACCTTCGAGTACGTGATGCTGGACGGCGTCAACGACTCCGAGGCCGAAGCGCGCGCGCTGGCGGCGCTCGCGCGCCGCGTGCGCTGCAAGTTCAACCTGATCCCGTTCAACCCCTTTCCGGCTTCCGGCTTCGGGCGCTCGAGCCCCGAGCGCATCCGGCGCTTCGCGCAGGTGCTGCAGCGCGCCGGCCTCACGGTGACGACGCGCAAGACGCGCGGCGACGCCATCGACGCGGCCTGCGGACAGCTTGCCGGCGAGGTCGCCGACCGCACGCGCCGGCGCCGCACGGTACCGATCCAGGAGCAGCGCGCATGAATCGAACCCCCGGCATTTCCCTCGCAGCGTTTGCCGCGGCGGCCTTGATGCTCCTTGCGGGGGGCTGCGCCGACCAGGCGACGGCGCCTCCCAAGGAGCCGCTGTCGGAGTCGCCGACGCTGTATGGCAGCCCGACCGACCCGCTGAATCGCGCCAAGGTGCACACCGAGTTGGCGAGCCTGTACTACAGCCGCGGCAACATGGCGGTGGCGCTGGAGGAACTGCGCGCCGCGACGCAGGCCGATCCCGACTATGCGCTCGCCTACAGCATGTTCGGCCTCGTCTACATGGACCTGCACGAGGTCAAGCTGGCGGAGCAGAACTTCCAGCGCGCGCTGCAGCTGGCGCCGACCGATCCCGACATCAACCACAACTACGGCCTGTTCCTGTGCGAGAACGGCCGCGAGACCGACTCGATCGGGTATTTCATGCGGGCGGTGCGCAACCCGCTCTACAACCGGCCGTGGCGCTCGTACACCGCCGCCGGCACCTGCGCGCTGCGCAAGGGCAACACCAAGGACGCGGAGAGCTACTTCGAGCATGCGCTGCGGCTCGACGCGAACGACCCGCCGGCGCTGCTGCAGCTCGGCCGCTTCCGCTACCACCAGGGCCGGCTGGACGAGGCGCGCACGCTGGTGTCGCGCTACAACAAGGTGGTCTCGCCTACCGCGGAATCGCTCTGGCTCGCGCTGCGCATCGAGCGCAAGCTCGGCGAGCATGTGGCCGAGGCGAGTTACGCGAACCAGCTGCGGCGCCGCTTCGCCGGCTCGAAGGAGTACCAGCAGCTGCAGCGTGGGGAATATGACTGAGGAGCTGCAGGAGCCGCTGCAGGCTCCCGCGCCGCCGGCGGGCCCCGGCGCCGAGGTCGGCGAGGCCCTGGCGGGCGCGCGCCAGGCGCTCGGCTGCTCAGTGGCCGACGTCGCGCAGCAGCTGAAGTTCGCGCCGCGCCAGATCGAGGCGCTGGAGCGCGGCGACTTCGCGCGGCTGCCCGCGGGCACCTTCGCGCGCGGCATGGTGCGGGCGTACGCCCGGCTGCTGAAGCTCGACCCGGAGCCGCTGGTCGCACGCATTGCTGCTAACGTCGAAGTGCCGGACAACGCCGCGGCGGTAGCGGCGGCGCGCCGCCCGATCCCGATCACCGACAGCGCCCGGCGCCTGAACCTCATCTACGCCGTGCTCTCGCTTGCGATTCTCGGCGGCATCGGCTTCGTGGTGCTGCAATGGCGCGGCGAGCGCGCGCGCGCCGCGCGCCTGACTTTTGTGCCCGCGGCCCAGGCGCCGCTGGAGCCGCAGCGCGCCGCCCTGGCGAGCGCGACGACGCCCGAGATGGGCGTTGCTTCCGGTCCGCAGGCAGTCGCCGCGGCCGCCGCTGCCTCGACGGCCGCCGCGCCGCAGGCGCCGCCGCCCGGCGCGCCGGCCGCGCAGCCGGCGCAGGGCGAGCACCGGCTGGCGCTGAAGTTCGACCGCGAGTCCTGGGTCGAAGTGCGCGACGGCGCCGGCAAGGTGCTGCTCTCGCAGCTCAATCCTCCCGACAGCGAGCGCGTGATCGACGGCAAGCCGCCGTTCGCGCTGGTGATCGGCAACGCGCAATACGTGCACCTCAGCTACGACGGCAAGCCGGTCGACCTCGCGCCGCGCATCAAGGTCGAGGTGGCGCGCTTCACCCTCGAGTAGCCGCCGTGGCGCGCAGGACGTCACGCCAGGTGAGGGTCGGCGGCGTCGCAATCGGCGGCGGCGCGCCGATCGTCGTGCAATCGATGACCAACACGGACACCGCGGACGCGGCGGCGACCGCGCGCCAGGTCGAGGCGCTCTGGCGGGCGGGCTCGGAGCTGGTCCGGATCACGGTCAACACGCCCGAGGCCGCGGCGGCGGTGGCGGAAGTCCGGGCCCGGCTCGACGCCGCCGGCTGCGGCGTGCCGCTGATCGGCGACTTCCACTTCAACGGCCACAAGCTGCTGGCGCAATTCCCCGAGTGCGCGCGCGCGCTCGCCAAGTACCGCATCAATCCCGGCAACGTCGGCCGCGGCGCCAAGCGCGACGAGCAGTTCGCCGTCATGATCGAGGCCGCGCTGCGCCACGACAGGCCGGTGCGCATCGGCGTCAACTGGGGCAGCCTGGACCAGGAACTGCTCGCGCGGCTGATGGACGAGAACGCCGCGCGCCCGCAACCGCGCGACGCCGACGAAGTCATGCGCGAGGCGCTGGTGGTCTCCGGCCTGGAGTCCGCGGCGCAGGCCGAGGCGCTCGGCCTCCCGGCCGACCGTATCGTGATCTCCTGCAAGGTGAGCGCGGTTCAGGACCTGATCCGCGTCTACCGCGACCTGGCGCAGCGCTGCCGCTACGCGCTGCACCTCGGCCTCACCGAGGCCGGCATGGGGTCCAAGGGCATCGTCGCCTCGAGCGCCGCGATGGCGGTGCTGCTGCAGGAGGGGATAGGGGACACGATTCGCGTCTCCCTCACGCCCGAGCCGGGCGGCGACCGCACGCGCGAGGTGGTGGTGGCGCAGGAGCTGCTCCAGACCATGGGCCTGCGCAGCTTTACGCCGATGGTCGCGGCCTGCCCCGGCTGCGGGCGCACCACCAGCACCTATTTCCAGGAGCTGGCGCAGCGCATCCAGGACTACCTGCGCGCGCAGATGCCGGCGTGGAAGCAGCGCTACCCGGGCGTCGAGGAGATGCGCGTCGCCGTCATGGGCTGCGTGGTGAACGGTCCCGGCGAATCCAAGCACGCCGACATCGGCATCAGCCTGCCGGGGACCAACGAGGTCCCGGCCGCGCCGGTGTACGTCGACGGCGAGAAGACGGTGACCCTGAAGGGCGGGCGCATCGCCGAGGAATTCCAGGCGCTGGTCGAGCGCTACGTCGAGGAGAACTACGCTCCCGGCGCGCGGCGCCGGCGCCGGGCCGCGGATTCCGCCGGGTCGATCCCGATCAAGGCAGCCTCGTGAGCGTCCGCCTGCAAGCGATCCGCGGCATGAATGACGTGCTGCCGGAGGAGGCCGCGCCGTGGCGCGCGCTCGCCGCCACGGTGGAGGCCTGGCTGGAGCGCTGGGGCTACCGCGCCATCCGCATGCCTCTGGTCGAGCACACGGCGCTGTTTCGGCGCGCCATCGGCGAAGCCACCGACATCGTCGAGAAGGAGATGTATTCCTGGCGCGACGAGCTGAACGACGAGGAGCTGACGCTGCGCCCCGAGGGCACCGCCTCCTGCGTGCGGGCGGCGATCGAGCATCACCTGCTGCACGACGGCCCCAGGCGGCTATGGTATGGCGGCCCCATGTACCGCCATGAGCGGCCACAGAAGGGCCGCTACCGCGAGTTCTACCAGTACGGCGCCGAGGCTCTCGGCTACGCCGGGCCGGATGTCGACGCGGAGCTGATCGTGATGTGCGCGCGGCTCTGGCCGCTGCTCGGCCTGTCCGGGCTGCGGCTCGAGCTGAATACCATCGGCTCGGCCGAGGAGCGCGCGCGGCACCGTGCCGACCTCGTGCGCCACCTCGAGGCGAACGAGGCGAAGCTCGACGCCGACGCCAAGCGCCGCATGCACGCCAATCCCCTGCGCGTGCTCGACTCGAAGAACCCGATGGTGCAGGAAGTGGCGGCGAAGGCGCCGCCGCTCGCCGGCTATCTGGGCGAGGCCTCGCTGGCGCATTTCGACGGCCTGAAGCGGCTGCTCGCCGCGGCGCAGGTGCCTTTCGCGCTCAACCCGCGCCTGGTGAGGGGGCTCGACTACTACAACCTCACCGTGTTCGAGTGGGTGAGCGATGCGCTCGGCGCGCAGGGCACGGTGTGCGGCGGCGGGCGCTACGACGGACTGTTCGCGCAGCTCGGCGGCAAGCCGGCGCCGGGCTGCGGCTTCGCCATGGGCTGCGAGCGGCTGGTGGCGCTGATGAACGATTCGGCCTCGCGCCCGGCGCCGCCGCGCCCCGCCGCCTACCTGCTGCACCAGGGCGCGGGCGCGCTCGAGCAGGCGTTCATGCTCGCCGATGCGCTGCGCGCGGCCGGGCACGACGTCGTGCTGCACGCCGGCGAGGGCGGGTTCAAGTCGCAGATGAAGAAGGCCGACGCGAGCGGCGCCTGGCTGGCGCTGATCCTGGGCGAGGACGAATTGCGAGCGGGCGAAGTGTCGGTGAAGCCCCTGCGCGCGGCGGGCGAGCAGCGCCGCGTCGGGCGCGCGGCGCTGCTCGCGGAGTTTTCCGAGATCTTGCAGAAGGCGAGAACCTGAGATGGCGTACGACCTGGAAGAGCAGGAGCAGCTGGCTGAGCTCAAGGGCTGGTGGAGGGACAACGGCACGCTCGTGCTGGGCGCCGTCGCCGCGGCGGCGATCGCGTTCGCCGGGTGGGAGGGCTGGAACGCGTGGCACGCGAAGCAGGCGCACCAGGCGGCCGCGCTGTACGAGGCGTTCGGCAAGGCGCTGCAGAAGGGCGAGGCCAGGGACGTGCGCGAGGCGGGCGGGGCGCTGGAGGCGCAATACCCGGGGACGCTGTACGCGTCGATGGCCGCGCTGGCGCAGGCGCATTTTCTTTTCGAGCAGAAGGACCTGAAGGGCGCCAAGGCGCAGCTGCAATGGGTGATCGAGCGCTCGGCCTCCGAAGAGATGCGCGACCTGGCGCGGCTGCGCCTCGCTGGCGTGCTGCTCGACGAGAAGGCGTACGGCGAGGCGCTGGCGGCGCTCGCGGCGAAGCACGCACAAACGCTCGATGCGCAATTCGCGGCGCGCCGCGGCGACGTGCTGCTCGCGAAGGGGCAGCGCGAGGAGGCGAAGGCGGCCTACCGGGAGGCCCTGGCTAAGGCGGGCGGCGGCGATGGCGAGGCGTTCCGTGACAGCGTGCAGCTGCGCCTGGAGGGCCTCGGTGGCTAGCGCGCGCGCACGAGCCGCGGCCGCGCTGCTGGCGGCGCTGCTGGCGGGCTGCTCCAGCGCGCCCAGCCTGAATCCGCTCGACTGGTTCGGCAGCAAGTCGAGCGGCCCGAAGATGGCGGAGCTGCCGGTGCTGTCCAACCCGCAGAGCATCCGCGTGCTGTGGTCGGCGAGCGTCGGCTCGTCGGGCGGCTTCGTGCTGAGGCCCGCAGTGGTCGGCGACGGCGTCTACGTCGCGGCGCGCGACGGTACCGTGGCGCGGCTCGACGCCGCCTCGGGCGCCGCGCGCTGGCGGGTCTCGGCGGGACGGCGCCTCTCGGGCGGCGTCGGCTCCGACGGCGTGCTGGTCGCGGTCGCGACCGACGAGGGCGAGGTGATCGCGCTGGACGCCCAGACGGGCGAGGTGAGGTGGCGCACGCGCGTCTCGAGCGAGGTGCTGGCGGCGCCCGCGGTGGGCGAGAACCTGGTGCTGGTGCGCAGCGCCGACAGCCGGGTGTTCGCCTTCGGCGAGGACGACGGCAAGCGCCGCTGGGTCTACCAGCGCGCCGCGGCCGCGCTGATCGTGCGCTCGCCCGCCGGAGTGACGCTCGACAAGGGATCGGCGTACGCCGGTTTCTCGGGCGGGCGGCTGGTGGCGCTGTCGCTGACCAGCGGCGCGGTGCGCTGGGAAGCGACCGTCGCCGTGCCGAAGGGTTCCACCGAGCTCGAGCGCGTCACCGATATCGTCGGCAGCCTCGCGGTCGAGGGGCGCGAGGTCTGCGCCGCCGCCTACCAGGGCCGCGTCGGCTGCTACGACGCGCTCAACGGCAACCAGATCTGGGGCCGCGACATGTCCTCGCTCACCGGGGTGGCGTTCGACTCGCGCTATGCCTACGTGAGCGACGACAACGGGGCGGTGTTCGCGTTCGAGCGCTCGAGCGGCCGCAGCGTCTGGAAGCAGGACCGCCTCGCCAATCGCGGCCTTTCGCGCCCGCTGCCGCTCGGCACCGAGGTCGCGGTGGGCGACGTGCAGGGCTACGTGCACCTGCTGGCGCGCGAATCGGGAGCGTTCGTCGCGCGCATCGCCACCGACGGCAGCGCGGTACGCGCCGACCCGGTGCTGCTGCCCGAGGGCTTCCTGGTGCAGACGCAGAACGGCGGGCTCTACGCGCTGAGCCCGCGGTGACGCCGCCGGAAAGGCGCGCATGAAGCCGGTGATCGCCCTGGTCGGGCGGCCCAACGTCGGCAAGAGCACGCTGTTCAACCGGCTGACGCGCCGGCGCGACGCCATCGTGCTCGACGTCCCCGGCGTGACGCGCGACCGCCACTACGGCGACGGCGCGGTCGGCGGGCGCGCCTTCGTTGTCGTCGACACCGGCGGCCTGCAGCCGGAGCCGGCGCAGGCCCTCTACGCCGAGACCGAGCGCCAGACCGAGCAGGCGATCGTCGAGGCCGACGCCGTGATCTTCGTCACCGACGCGCGCGCCGGGCTCGCGCCGGGAGACCGCGCCATCGCCGAGCGGCTGCGCCGGCTGAAGCCGAAGTCCCGGGTGCGGGTCGCCGCTAACAAGGCCGAGGGGATGGCTCCGGAGGGCGCGGCGGCCGAGTTCCACGAGCTCGGCCTCGGCGCGCCGCTCGCGATCTCGGCGGCGCACGGCCAGGGCGTCCAGGACCTGCTCGATTCCGTGCTGCGGGACTTTCCCGGCGCGGAGGACGAGGGCGAGCCGGAGGCGGACAAGCATCCCCGGATCGCCTTCGTCGGGCGGCCGAACGTCGGCAAGTCGACGCTCGTCAACGCGCTGGTCGGCGAGGAGCGCGTGGTGGCGTTCAGCGAGCCCGGCACCACGCGAGACGCGATCGAAGTGCCGTTCGAGCGCGCCGGAAGGCGCTACACGCTGGTCGACACCGCGGGCCTGCGCAAGCGCGGCAGGGCGGGCGAGGAGGTCGAGCGCTTCTCGATCGTGAAGACGCTGCAGGCGATCGACGCGGCCAACGTCGCCGTGCTGGTGCTCGACGCGCTCGAGGGCATATCCGAGCAGGACGCGCACGTCGCCGGCTACATCCTCGAGCGCGGACGCGCCGTGGTGGTGGTGGTGAACAAATGGGACGCGGCGGACAAGGAGGCGCGCGCCCGCCTCAAGGCGGAGCTCGGCTGGAAGCTCGGCTTCCTCGGCTTCGCGCAGACGCTGTTCGTTTCGGCGAAGCAGGGGCGAGGCGTCGCCGAGGTCATGCGCGCGGTCGATGCGGCGTACGCCGCCGCGATGGCGAAGCTGGCGACGCCGAAGCTGACGCGCGCGCTGATCGCCGCGGTCGAGCGCCAGCAGCCCGCGCGCCGGGGCTACTCACGGCCGAAGCTGCGCTACGCGCACCAGGGCGGGTCCAACCCGCCGCGGATCGTCATCCACGGCAACGCGCTCGAGCATGTAAGCGCGGCGTACCTGCGCTATCTCGAGGGCTGGTTCCGCGACGCCTTCAAGCTGAGCGGCACGCCGCTGCGCATCGAGCTGCGCACCGGGCGCAACCCCTACGCGCAGGGCAAGTCGAGACGGTAGTGGGCGCGGGAGCGCTGGCGCGGCTCGCCGCGTACTACTTCGCGTATTTCGCGCAGGCGGGTGCGTACGTGCCCTACTTCTCGCTCTACCTCGAGGCGCGCGGCCTCGCGCCGGAGCAGATCGCGCTGGTCGTGGCGATGCCGCAGGCGGCGCGCCTGTTCGCGCCCACGCTCTGGGGCTGGCTCGGCGACGCGCTGCAGACGCGCTACCGCGGAGCGCGTCGCGCCATCGTGGTGTTCTCGGCGTGCGCGGCGCTGTGCGGGTTCGGTGCGCTGCAAGCGATCGACGGCGTCGCGGGGTTCGCGCTGGTGATGCTCGCGGTGGGCGCGCTCTCCGCCGGGGCGCTGCCGATCGTGGAGGCGATCACGCTCTCGGCGCTGGCAGGGCGGAGCGGCGACTACGGGCCGGTCCGGCTCTGGGGGTCGGTCGGCTTCATCCTCGCGGTGCTCGGCGGCGGCGCCTGGCTCGACCGGCACGGCGCGACCAGCGTCCTCGGCCTGATCGTGGCGCTGAGCGCGGCCCTTTGCGTGGCGGCGCTCGCCATTCCGGCGCCGGCGCACGCCGCCGCGCCGGCCGAAGGCAAGCCGCTACGCGCGCTGCTCGGCCGCGGCGACGTGCGGGCGCTGCTCGCGGCCGGCATCTGCATGGCCGCGGCGCACGGCGCGCTCTACGGTTTCTTCTCGATCCTGCTCGCCGCCGAGGGCTACTCCAAGTCCCTCATCGGAGCGCTCTGGACCCTCGGCGTCGTCGCCGAGATCGCGCTCTTCATGCGCCTGCCGCAACTGATGCGGCGCTTCTCGCTGCGCGCGCTGCTCCTCGCGAGCTTTGCGCTCGCGGTGGTGCGCTTCCTCGGCATCGGCTGCGGCGCGAAGTTCTTCCTCGTGCTGGCGGCGGCGCAGCTGCTGCACGCCGCCACGTTCGGCGTCTTCCACGCCGCGTCGATCGCCGCGGTGCACCGGCTCTTCGCCAGCCGCGCCGAGGCGCGCGGCCAGGCGCTGTACGCGAGCCTGGCCTACGGGGTGGGCGGTACCGCGGGGACGCTGCTCGCCGGCTGGACCTGGACCGCGCTCGGACCGGCGCTCAGCTTCGGCGCGAGCGCGCTGTTCGCTGCGCTCGGCGGGATTCTGATCGCGTGGAAGGTACGCGTGTAGCCTTGTCTCGGGACGACAAGGCCCTTGTACGCGGCGGCGTGCGGGAAGCGCCGGTTTCCAGGCTGCTGCGCAGCTTCGCGCGCCGCACGTGCCGGCGCATCGCGGCCTCCGCCTCCCCCGGGCGACCCTCTAGGATCGCCCTCGCGATGATCTGGTGCTCGGCCTGGGACCGCGCGATTTCCCGCGGTGTCATGTGGGTGCGCCACTGGAACATCAGGATCGGAATCTGCAGCTGGTCCAGCATTTCCGGGAGGCGCGAGTTGCCGGAAAGCTCTACGATCGTCCCGTGGAACAGTTGATTGCGCTCGATGAAGCCCGGGCGGCTGTCCGGAGCGCCGCGCCGGACCTTGTCCCACATGGCCACGAAGCGCTTGCGGTGACCGCTTTGGCCGATGCGCTCCGCGGCGCGCCGCGCCGCCTGGCCCTCGAGCAGCTCGCGGATCTCGAACAGGTCGGCCATTTCGCGCGGTGTCAGCCGCTGCACCGCGGCGCCGCGGTTCGGCACCAGGCTCACCAAACGCTCCGCGGCGAGACGGCGCAGTGCCTCGCGGAACGTGCTGCGGCTGTACGGAATCTCCTCGGCGAGGTCGCGGATCACGAGTCGCTGGCCCGGCGCGAAGCGGCCGCTGACGATGCCCTGCCGGATCGTCTCGAAGACGACGTCGACCGCCTCGCCATGGCGGTGGGCCTCAGGGGGCGGCAGGCGGGAGGGGCGGATTGACACCGAAGATATGATCTGCTTCAATTGTCTGACAATCTTACGGCAAAACCCCCCGCAGACCAAGCAGGACCCATGACCGGACGAACGCTTTACGACAAGCTCTGGGACAGTCACGTCGTGCATGTCGAGCAGGACGGCACGGCGCTGCTCTACATCGACCGCCACCTCGTTCACGAGGTCACCAGCCCGCAGGCCTTCGAGGGGCTGAAGCTCGCTGGGCGCAAGCCCTGGCGCATGGGGTCGGTGGTCGCGACGGCGGACCACAATACGCCGACGACCGGCTGGGAGCGCGGCATCGCGGGCATCGAGGATCCGATCGCGCGCTTGCAGGTGGAGACGCTGGACGCCAACCTGCGCGAGCATCCCGCCAAGGCCTACTTTCCGTTCCTCGACAAGCGCCAGGGAATCGTGCACGTCATCGGGCCCGAGAGCGGCGCGACGCTGCCGGGCATGACGGTGGTGTGCGGCGACTCGCACACCAGCACGCACGGCGCGTTCGCCTGCCTCGCGCACGGCATCGGCACCTCCGAGGTCGAGCACGTGCTCGCCACGCAGTGCCTGGTGACGAAGAAGATGAGGAACATGCGGGCATCGGTCGAGGGCGCGCTCGGCCGCGGCGTCACCGGCAAGGACGTGGTGCTGGCGGTCATCGGCCGCATCGGAACCGCCGGCGGCACCGGCTGCGCGGTGGAGTTCGCCGGCAGCGCGATCCGCTCGCTGTCGATGGAAGGGCGCATGACGGTGTGCAACATGGCGATCGAGGCCGGCGCGCGCGCCGGGATGGTGGCGGTGGACGAGACGACCCTCGAATACCTGAAGGGCCGTCCGTTCGCGCCGGCCGGGACCGAATGGGACCAGGCGGTCGCGACCTGGCGCATGCTGGCCAGCGATCCCGGGGCGAAGTTCGACCGCGAGGTAGTGCTGGACGCGGCGGCGATCGCGCCGCAGGTGACGTGGGGCACGTCGCCCGAGATGGTGGTGCCGGTGGAGGGCGAGGTGCCCGACCCGGACAAGGAGAAGGACGCCACGCGCCGCGAAGGCATGGAGCGCGCGCTCGCCTACATGGGCCTGAAGCCGCGCACGCCGATCCAGAGCATCAAGCTGGACAAGGTCTTCATCGGCTCGTGCACCAACTCGCGCATCGAGGACCTGCGCGCTGCCGCCTCGGTGGTGCGCGGCAAGCGCGTCGCGGCGAACGTGCGCCTCGCCCTGGTGGTGCCGGGCTCCGGCCTGGTGAAGGCGCAGGCCGAGAAGGAGGGCTTGGACCGCGTGTTCCGCGAGTCGGGCTTTGAGTGGCGCGAGCCGGGCTGCTCGATGTGCCTGGCGATGAACGCGGACCGCCTGGAGTCCGGCGAGCGCTGCGCCGCGACTTCGAACCGCAACTTCGAGGGCCGCCAGGGCGCCGGCGGCCGCACGCACCTGGTGAGCCCCGCGATGGCGGCGGCCGCGGCGATCGCCGGCCACTTCGTCGACGTGCGGGCCTGGAGATAGCCATGGAGAAGTTCACCATCCTCAACGGGCTCGTCGCGCCGCTCGATCGCGCCAACGTCGACACCGATGCCATCATCCCGAAGCAGTTCCTCAAATCGATCAAGCGCACCGGTTACGGCGAGAACTGCTTCGACCCGTGGCGCTACATGGACGTCGGCCAGCCGGGCATGGACAACTCGCGCCGCCCGCTCAACCCCGGCTTCGTGCTCAACCAGCCGCGCTACAAGGGGGCGCAGATCCTGCTGGCACGGAAGAACTTCGGCTGCGGCAGCTCGCGCGAGCACGCGCCGTGGGCGCTGCAGGAATACGGCTTCCGCTGCATCATCGCGCCGTCGTTCGCGGACATCTTCTTCAACAACTGCTTCAAGAACGGCTTGCTGCCTGTGGTGCTGACCGAGTCGCAGGTCGACCAGCTGTTCTACGATAGCGCGCTGCCCGGGTTCCGGCTGATCGTCGACCTCGAGCAGCAGACGGTCGCGACCTCCGATGGCGCTAAGGTTTTCCGCTTCGAGGTCGACCCCTCGCGCCGCCATTCGCTGCTCAACGGCCTCGACGAGATCGGACTGACGCTGCGCCGCGCCGACGAGATCCGGGCATTCGAGGCGCGCCGGCGCGAGCAGTTCCCTTGGCTGTTCCGGTAGGCCGCGCATGAAGAGGATCGCGGTGCTGCCGGGCGACGGCATCGGCAAGGAGATCGTCGCCGCCACGGTCGAGCTGCTCGGGCGCCTCGGCGCCGGGCTCGAGTTCGAGCAGGCGCCGGTGGGCGGCGCGGGCTACGAGGCCACGGGCGACCCGCTGCCGGAGGCGACGCTCGCGCTGGCGAGGCGCGCCGACGCGATCCTGTTCGGCGCCGTGGGCGACCCGCGCTACGACGCGCTGCCGCCGGCAAAGCGCCCGGAGCAGGCGATCCTCGGCCTGCGCAAGGCGCTCGGCCTGTTCGCCAATCTGCGGCCGGCGCAGGTCTACCCCGAGCTCGCCGCCGCCTCGGCGCTGCGCCCGGAGGTGGTCGCCGGGCTCGACATCCTCATCGTGCGCGAGCTCACCGGCGACATCTACTTCGGCGAGCCGCGCGGCGTGCGGGCGCTGGCGGGGGGCGGGCGCGAGGGCTTCGACACCATGCGCTACACCGAGGCGGAAATCCGGCGCATCGCGCGCGTGGCCTTCGACGCCGCGCGCAAGCGCGCCAGGAAGGTCTGCTCGGTCGACAAGGCGAACGTGCTTGCGACCTCGCGCCTCTGGCGCGAAGTCGTGGGCGACGAGGCCAGGGCGTGGCCCGACATCGAGCTGTCGCACATGTATGTCGACAATTGCGCCATGCAGCTGGTGAAAGGACCGAAGCAGTTCGATGTCATCGTCACCGGCAACATGTTCGGCGACATCCTGTCGGACGAGGCCTCGATGCTCACCGGATCCATCGGAATGCTGCCTTCCGCTTCCCTCGACGAGCGCGGCAAAGGCCTCTACGAGCCGATCCACGGCTCGGCGCCGGACATCGCCGGCAAGGGCGTCGCCAACCCCCTCGCTACGATCCTGTCGGCGGCGCTGATGCTGCGCCATTCGCTCGGTGAGGCCGCCGCCGCCGGCCGCATCGAGTCGGCAGTGAGGCGCGCGCTCGCCGACGGCTACCGCACTGCCGACATATATACTGATGGAACGAGGAGGGTCGGCACCGCGGACATGGCCGCCGCGGTGGCGCAACGGCTCTAGCGGGAAGCGGCAATGCTGAAAGTCGGTATCGTCGGGTGGCGCGGGATGGTCGGGTCGGTGCTCGTGCAGCGCATGCGCGAGGAGTGCGACTTCGACCATATCGAGCCGGTGTTCTTCTCCACCACGCGCGCCGGGGGCAAGGGACCGGACATCGGCCGGCCGGCCGAGCCGGTGTCCGATGCGAACGACCTCGCGGCGCTGGCGCGCCTTCCAGTGCTGATCTCCTGCCAGGGCGGCGACTATACGAACGAGGTGCACCCGAAGCTGCGCGCCGCCGGCTGGCAGGGCTACTGGATCGACGCCGCGAGCGCGCTGCGCATGAAGCAACACGCGGTGATCATTCTCGATCCGGTGAATCTTCCCGAGATCCGGCGCGGCCTGGCCGAAGGCAAGAAGGACTTCATCGGCGGCAACTGCACCGTCAGCCTGATGCTGATGGGGGTGGCGGGCCTGCTGCAGCACGACCTCGTCGAGTGGATGACGGCGATGACCTACCAGGCAGCTTCGGGCGCGGGCGCGGCGAGCATGCGGGAGCTGGCGATGCAGATGGCGCATCTCGGCGAGGTGGCGCGCCCGGTCTTCGATGATCCGGCGGCGAGCGCGCTGGAGATCGACGCCCGCGTTACAGGGGCGCTGCGAAACGGCGGGCTGCCGAAGGGCGAGATCGGCTACCCGCTCGCCGCGAGCCTGCTGCCGTGGATCGACAAGGACCTCGGCAACGGCCAGAGCCGCGAGGAGTGGAAGGCGCAGGCCGAGGGCAACAAGATTCTCGGGCGCAGCGATCGGCCGATCCCGATGGACGGGATCTGCGTGCGCGTGGGGGCGATGCGCTGCCACAGCCAGGCGCTGACCATCAAGCTGAAGAAGGATGTGCCGCTCGGCGAGATCGAAGGCATGCTCGCCGAGGCGCACGATTGGGTGAAGGTGATTCCGAACCAGCGCGAGGCGACGCTCGCCGAGCTCACGCCGGCGGCCGTGAGCGGCAAGCTCGCCGTGCCGGTAGGGCGCTTGCGCAAACTGCCGATGGGCGGCGACTATCTCGCGGCGTTCACGGTGGGCGACCAGCTGCTCTGGGGCGCTGCGGAGCCCTTGCGCCGGATGGTCAGAATCCTGCTCGATGCCGGGGCCCGCTGAGGCCCGTCCGGCAGGCAGAATTTCCTTGCGGCCCAAGGCGGTAGCGCCGCAAAATCGAGAACTTCTGTGAATTTGCAGAGCTAACGTCATGATGTTATGGTAGTCGGCCGCAGAAGAACGATTCAGGGTGCGCTCCGTGGGTAAAACCGTCTTGGGATTACGTACCGCCTTGACGGCGCTGCTGATGGCGCCGCTGCTGGCATGCGCTGCTGGCCTCGGCAAGCTCACCGTGCTGTCCGCGCTCGGGCAGCCGCTGAACGTGGAGATCGAGGTCGTCTCGGTGCAGTCCGGCGAGGACGACTCGCTTGCCGCGCGCCTGGGATCGCCCGAGGCGTTCCGGCAGGCCGGCATCGAGATGAGCCCGGCGCTCGTCGGCGCCCAGTTCCGCGTCGAGCACCGCGCCGACAAGGCGATCGTGCACATGACGACGTCGCAGCCGGTGAACGAGCCCTTCCTCGACCTGCTGGTCGAGCTGGATTGGTCGACGGGGCGCCTGGTGCGCGAGTACACCTTCCTGCTCGATCCTCCCGAATATCGTCCGCCGCAGCCGATGGCGGCGGAGTCCACCGCGCCGCCGGCGGCGCATCCGATGCCGGCGCCGATTTCCCGGCCTGCGCCGAGGATGGAGTCGCGGCCGATGGCGGCTGCGCCGGCGCCCGCCGGGACCCGCGCGGTCAAGAAGGGCGACACCCTCGGCGGAATTGCGCGCATGACCAAGCCGGACGGCGTGACGCTGAACCAGATGCTGATCGCGCTGTTTCGCGCCAACCGCGAAGCCTTCATCCACGACAACATCAACCTGGTCCGCGCGGGCCGCATCCTGACGATCCCGGACCGCGATGCGATCGCGGCAATCGATCCTGCGGAAGCCAACAAGCTGGTACGGACCCACGCTGCGGAGTTCGCCGAGTACAAGCGCAAGCTCGCGGCGGCCGTGGCCGCGGCACCGGCGACGGCACCGGCCAAGACGGGCGAGGTCGCAGGAAGGATCGGCGCCAAGGCCGAGACCCCGGCGCCGGAGGGGCCGAAGGATCAGCTCAAGCTCTCGAAGGCGGAGCCTGGCAAGCCCGGCTCGCCTGCCAGCAAAGCGGCGCGCGAGGATGACCGCGCCGCGCGCGATCGCGAGCTGGCCGAGACGCGCTCGCGCGTCACCGACCTGGAGAAGAACGTATCCGACCTGAACAAGCTGCTGGAGATGAAGAACCAGCAGCTCGCGGAGCTGGAGAAGAAAGCGGGCGGTGCCACGGCCGCCGCGGCGCCGACGGCGCAGGGGACGAAGACCCAGGCGGAGCCGAAGCCGGCCGCGCCCCAGCCGACGGAAGCGAAGGCGCCAGAGGCGAAAGCACCCGAGGCGAAAGCACCGGAAGCACCCAAGCCCGCGGCACCGGCGCCGAAGCCCGCTCCGAAGGCCGAGCCGAAGAAAGCGCCCACCAAGCCGGCGGCGAAGAAGCCGGCTCCGGCCAAGCCCGCAGCCGAGCCCGACATGCTCGGCGAGGTGATCGCATTCGTCAGCGATCCCATTTCCGGCGGCGGGCTCGCGGTCGTGGTTGTGCTGCTGATCGGCTACGCGGCGTGGGCCTGGCGCCGCAAGAAGGCCTCGCAGGCGACCACGTTCCAGGACAGCGTTCTCGGCGCAGCGAGCGGCGGTTCGTCGGTCTTCGGCGCAGCGGGCCAGGCCGCAGCGGGCCCCGCGACACCGCAGCCCGGGGCCGCGGCTGCGGAGTCCTCCGAAGCCTCGGTGAGCGGCCCCAGCGTCGGCGCCGCCGAAGCCGACGAGGTCGATCCGATTGCCGAAGCCGACGTTTACATGGCCTACGGCCGCGACGCGCAGGCCGAGGAGATCCTGAAGGAGGCACTTGGAAAGGACGCGAACCGCGTCGCGGTGCACGCCAAGCTGCTCGAGATCTACGCCAACCGTCGCGACGCGAAGTCCTTCGAGCAGACCGCGCTCAAGGTGAAGTCGCTGACCGGCGGCGCGGGGCCGGAATGGGACAAGGCGGCGGCGCTCGGACATTCGATCGACCCGGCGAACGGTCTCTATGGCGCAGGCGGCGACGTGGCCGCGGCGGCCGCGCCGGCGGCCGCGCCGGCGGCGGCGGCGCCGACGCTGGACTTCGACATCGGCGGCGGGGACGCAGCGGCGGGCGGCGGGGCCAAGGCCGATGCCGGCCTGGATTTCGATCTCGGCGGTGGCGCGGCCGAGCCCAAGAGCGACTTCGCGCCGGGCGGCACGCTGAAGCTCGACGCGGGGGAAGTCAAGGCAGCGAGCGGCGGCGGATTGGACCTCGACCTGGGCGGCGCTGCCGGCGAGGACGACGGCGAGAAGACCATCCTGATGCCGCGCAAGGCTCCGGCGGTGCCGGCCGCGCCCGCGGCGGCGGCGCCGAGCGGAGATCCCGACGCCACTGTGGCTATGGATTTCGACCTCAACCTGGATCTCGGTGGCGGCGCCAAGGCCGAGCCGCCGAAGCCGCCGGCCGCGGACGCGCCGCTCGACCTCGGCGGCCTCAGCCTCGACCTCGGCACGCCGGGCAGCGGCGAAGCGCCTTCGGGCGGCGGCGATGCCAAGTGGCAGGAGGTCGCGACCAAGCTCGACCTGGCGAAGGCATACCAGGAAATGGGCGACAAGGACGGCGCGCGCGAACTGCTGAACGAGGTAGTGAAGGAAGGCGACGCCGCGCAGCAGAGCCAGGCGCAGCAGATGCTTTCCGGCCTGGGCTAGGCGCGACGGCAACCCCCACGAGCCGCGGCGCGCAAGCGACCGCGGCTTTTGCTTTATGGCGACCAGAATCGCACTCGGCATCGAATACGACGGCAGCCGCTTCCTCGGCTGGCAGACGCAGCCGGGCGGCGGCACCGTGCAGGACGCGCTCGAGGCGGCGCTCGGTTCGATCGCCGGCGGCACGGTCGGTCTCGTCTGCGCGGGACGCACCGACCGCGGCGTGCACGCGCTCGAGCAGGTGGCGCATTTCGACGCCCCGGCGGAGCGGCCGCTGCAGGCGTGGGTGCGCGGCGTCAATGCCCTGCTGCCGGACTCGGTCGCGGTGCTCTGGGCGCACGCCGTCGATCCGAAGTTCCACGCGCGCTACGGCGCGCGCTCGCGCGCCTACCGCTACGTGCTGATCAACAGACCGGTGCGCCCGGCAATCGCGGCGCGCCATGCCGGCTGGGCGCACGCGCCGCTCGACGCTGCGCTGATGCGCGAGGCAGCCGCGCATCTGGAAGGCGAGCACGATTTCTCGGCGTTCCGCGCCGCCGAGTGCCAGGCGAGGACGCCGGTGCGCACGCTCCACGAGATCCGCGTCGAGCGCCGCGGCGATCGCGTCGAATTCCTGCTGCGCGCTGACGCTTTCCTGCAGCACATGGTGCGCAACATCGTCGGCGCGCTGGTCTATGTCGGCCAGCGCCGGCAACCGCCGGGATGGACGCGCACGCTGCTCGAGTCGAAGGACCGCACGCTTGCCGCGCCCACCTTCGCCCCGGAGGGCCTCTATCTCGAAGCCGTGGAGTACG
>DATJXO010000064.1:0-15771 GCA_035500055.1 Burkholderiales bacterium
CGGCATACTCGGAGAGATGTCGCTCATCACCTCGGAGCCGCGCTCCGCGACGGGCCGCGCGGTGCTCGAGACGCGCGTGCTGCGGCTACCCGCCTCCCGCTTCCGCGCGCTCCTCGCCGAAGGCTCGGTCGCCGCCCACAAGGTCGTCGCCGCCATCGCCGAGGTGCTCGCGCAGCGGCTCGCGACGATGAACGCCGTGGTGCTGGATCTCGCCGAGAGGGGCGCCCCCGCCGGCGCCCCGCGCTCGCCGCTGAAGACGCAGGACCTCGCCGAACTGCACCGCACGATGCACGTCTGGTCGTTCTAGACGTTGAAGCGGAAGTAGATGACGTCGCCGTCGCGCACGACGTAGTCCTTCCCCTCCAGCCGCATCCTGCCCGCTTCCTTCGCCTTCTGCTCGCCGCCGCAGGCGACATAGTCTGCGCACGAGATCACCTCGGCGCGGATGAAGCCGCGCTGGAAATCGGTGTGGATCGTGCCGGCGGCCTCGGGCGCGGTCTGCCCGGCGTGCAGCTGCCAGGCGCGCACTTCGCGCGGCCCGGCGGTGAAGAACGTCTCCAGGCCGAGCAGCGCGTAGCCGGCGCGAATGAAGCGGTTCAGCCCCGGCTCGGCCATGCCCATGTCGTCCAGGAACAGCTTCTTGTCCGCGTCGCTCATGTCCGCGATCTGCGCCTCGATCGCGGCGCTGATCGCCACCACGCCCGCGCCTTCCGCGGCGGCAAGCCGTTCCACCACCGCGAGCTGCGGGCTGTCCCTGAAGCCGCGCTCGGCGACGTTCGCGACGTACAGCGTCGGCTTCATGGTGAGCAGGAAGAGCGGGTCGAGCACCGCGCGCTCCTCCCGGGCCCAGCCCACCGTGCGCGCCGGCTTGCCGGTATCCAGCGCCGCTCGTGCCTTCTCCAGCACGGCGACGAGGCGCTGGGCGTCCTTGTCGCCGGCGACCTTGGCCACCTTCTCGACCCTGGCAAGCTGCTTCTCGATCGTCTGCAGGTCGGCGAGCGCAAGCTCGGTATGGATGGTTTCGATATCGGATGCCGGATCCACTTTGCCCGCGACGTGGACCACGTTCGGATCGTCGAATACCCGGACCACGTGCGCGATCGCCTCCACCTCGCGGATGTGGGCGAGGAACTGGTTGCCGAGGCCCTCGCCCTTCGAGGCGCCCGCCACCAGCCCGGCGATGTCGACGAACTCCACGGTGGCCGGCACGATGCGCTCCGGCTTCGCGATCGCCGCGATCGCGTCGAGCCGCGGATCCGGCACCTGCACGATGCCGACGTTCGGCTCGATGGTGCAGAACGGATAGTTCTCCGCCGGGATCGCCGAGCGCGTAAGCGCATTGAACAAGGTGGACTTGCCCACGTTCGGCAGGCCCACGATCCCGCAGCGCAGGCTCATTTCTTCTTGCCGGGGTGCAGCAGCGAGCCGATCAGGCCTTTCAGGCCCGCCTTGGAGGCTTCGCCCTTCGCTTCGGGAGCTTTCTCTTCGGGAGCTTTCTCTTTGGCTTTCGCTTGCGGAGCCTTCGCTTCAGGGGGCTTCGGTTGGGCGGTCTCGGGTTTTTCGGGCGCCTTCGCCTCGGGCTTCTTCTCTGCCGGACGATCCGCTTCCGCCTTCTCCGCCGTGTGCAGCCTCTGCATGGCGCCCTGCAGGTCGCCGGCGAGGCAAAGCGGCAGCACCTCGAGCGAGCGCGCGATCGCCGCGTCGATCGCCTCGCGCTCCTCCGCCGGCGGCTTGCCGAGCACGTAGTCCGCGACCGCCCCCTTGTCGCCGGGGTGTCCGACGCCCAGGCGCAGGCGCCAGTAGTCGTGGGTCGCCAGGCGCTGGGATATGTCCCTCAGGCCGTTGTGCCCGGCGATGCCGCCGCCCTGCTTCAGGCGCGCGGTCCCCGGTGGGAAATCTACCTCGTCGTGCACTACCAGGATTTCCGGGGCCGGGATCCTGAAGAACCCGGCGATCATCTGCACCGCGCGGCCGCTGGCGTTCATGAAGCTCTGCGGCAGCACCAGCCAGGCGCCGTTGCCGGCGAGGCGGCCCACCAACGCCTGGTACTTCGCCTCCTTGCGCAGCGCGACGCCGGATTGCGCCGCGAGCCGCTCCAACAGCCAGAAGCCGGCGTTGTGGCGCGTGCGCTCGTACTCCTTGCCAGGATTGCCCAGGCCGACGACGAGGCGGATGCCGGACAAGACCTACTTCTTCTCTTTCTTCTCGGCCGCCTTGTCGCCCGCCTTCTCTGCCGCGGGCTTGGCCGCCGGCTTGGCGGCGCCCTTGTCGCCCGCGGCGGCCTCGGCGGCCGCTTCCGGCGCGGCCTGCTCGCTCGCCGGGACTTCGCCCGGCGCCACCGCTTCGGCGGCAGCTGCGGCCTCCTCTTCCTCGGTCACCAGCACCGGCTGGATGATGGTGGCGACGACCGGGTTCTCGCCCCGGTGCAGCACCGCCTCCACCCCGCTCGGCAGCTTGAGGTCCTTGACGTGGATCGACTTGCCGATCGAGAGCTCGCCCATGTCGACCTCGATGAACTCCGGCAGGTCGCCCGGCAGGCAGCGGACGTCGAGGTCGTTCAGCACGTGGTTGGCGACGCCGCCCTGCTCCTTCACGCCGGGAGACGTCTCGGCGTTGACGAAGTGCAGCGGCACCTTCATGTGGATCTTCTTGTCCTTCGAGACGCGCTGGAAGTCGACGTGCTGCACCCGGCCCTTCCACGGGTGCATGTTGAACGCGCGCAGCAGCACATCCTCGGCCACGCCGTCGAGCTTCAGCGTCAGGATCGAGGCGTGGAACGTCTCCTTCGAGAGGTTATGCAGCAGCTCCTTGTGGTCGAGTTCGATCGTGACCGCGTCCCCGTCGCCGCCGTAGATGATTCCGGGCACTCCGCCCGAGCGGCGCAGACGGCGGCTCGCACCCGTTCCCTGCGCCTCGCGCTTGCGCGCGCTGATTTCGATCTTCATCGCTGCACTCCTTGGTGATCCGCCGGCTCCGCGACCAGACGCCGGCAGGGTTGGAAAATCGTGCCGGCTACTCGATGAACAGCGAGCTCACCGAGTCCTCGGTGTAGATCCTGAGGATCGTCTCCGCGAGCAGGCCGGCCACCGACAGGCTGCGGATCTTGCGGCAGGCGCGCGCGTCCTCGCCTAGCGGAATGGTGTCCGTGACCACCAGCTCGTCGAGGTCCGACTCGGCGATTCGCCTCGCCGCGCCGCCCGACAGCACCGCGTGGGTGCAGTAGGCGACCACCTTGACCGCGCCTTCCTTCTTCAGCACCTCGGCCGCCTTGCACAGCGTGCCGGCGGTGTCGACCATGTCGTCCATGATGACGCAGGTCCGTCCCCGCACCTCGCCGATCACGTTCATGACCTCGGAGACGTTGGCGCGCGGGCGCCGCTTGTCGATGATCGCCAGGTCGGACTCGAGCCGCTTGGCCAGCGCGCGCGCCCGTACCACGCCGCCGACGTCGGGCGAGACCACGATCAGGTTCTCGTAGCCCTGCTTCCAGACGTCGCCCAGCAGCACCGGCGCGGCGTAGATGTTGTCCACCGGGACGTCGAAGAAGCCCTGGATCTGGTCGGCATGCAGGTCCATGGTCAGCACGCGCGCCACCCCGACCGAGGTGAGCATGTTGGCGACCACCTTGGCGCTGATGCCGACGCGCGCCGAGCGCGGACGCCGGTCCTGGCGCGCATAGCCGAAATACGGGATCGCCGCCGATACGCGCGCGGCCGACGAGCGTTTGAGCGCGTCGACCATCACCATCAGCTCCATCAGGTTGTCGTTGGTCGGCGCGCAGGTCGACTGCAGCACGAACACGTCCTTGCCGCGCACGTTCTCCATGATCTCGACCATCACCTCGCCGTCGGAGAACTTCCCGACCACCGCGCGCCCGAGGGAGATGGTGAGGTGCTTGACGACCTCCTGCGCGAGGCGGGGGTTGGCGTTCCCGGTGAACACCATCAGGCGGTCCATCGCGGGGCGCGGCGTCACGATGTTCACCGTGCCGCGCCCCTGAGCAGGATGGCTGGGGCGCTAGGATTCGAACCTAGGAATGCCGGAATCAAAATCCGGTGCCTTAGACCAGCTTGGCGACGCCCCATCCGCGCGGCAGACATCATTCTGGAATCCAGTCGTGCAGCGGATGCCGCTCGAGCCCGCGGGCGACGAAGCCGCGCATCGCCGGCGGCAGCGCCCGCTCCAGCGCGCGCGCCGCCTGCTCGTCCGCGAACTCGGCGAATACGCATGCCCCGGAGCCCGTCATGCGCGCTTGCGCGGCACGCCGCCTCAGCCACGCGAGGTGCTCCGCGATCTCGGGATGGCGACGCGTCGCGACTGACTCGAGATCATTGCGGCCCTGCCCCGACAAAAAGGGCGGTATTTTGAGTCGTTTCGTATCCCGTGTCAACGCGGCGTCCGAGTAGATTTCCGCTGTGGAAACCGCGACTTGAGGCGTCAGGACGAGATACCAGGCGGCCGCCAGATCCAGCGCCGTCAGGCGCTCACCGACGCCCTCGCCGAGCGCGTTCGAGCCCAGCAGGAAAAACGGCACGTCGGCGCCGAGGCGCGCGCCCATCTCCATCAGCTGGTCCCGCGACAAATTGGCGCCCCACAGGCGGTTCAGCACGATCAGCGTGGTAGCCGCGTCCGACGACCCGCCGCCGAGGCCGCCGCCGACGGGAACGATCTTCTCGAGGGCGATTTCGCACCCGAGGGCGGTGCCGCTGCGGGCCTTGAGGCTCTCGGCGGCCCTGACGCAGAGGTTCTGGTTTCCGAAGACGCCGTCGAAGCGGATCGCGCCGTCGTCCCGCACCGAAATCCCGATTCGGTCGCAGCGGTCGATCAGCCGGAACACCGTCTGCAGCTCGTGCATGCCGTCGGCCCGGCGGCCGAGCACGTGCAGCAGCAGGTTCAGCTTCGCCGGCGCCGGATAGCGGCCTGGCGCGGGGGCGGCTAGCGCCATTCGGAGATCGCGAGGCGGAGCTCGAGCCCCGGATAGGCGAGGCGCATGCGCACCGGGCGCGACGCGTCGTCGTACTCGAGGTATTCGACGGTCCAGCCCGACTGGGCGAAGCCGGCCAGCAGCCCCGAGTCGTCGCGCCGGATGGCGCCGGGCGGCGGCGCCGGAGCCTGCGCCGGCCTGCCGCGCGCCCAGTCGGCGAGCCCCGCCAACGGGACGCGAAAGCCGAGCACCCGTTCGGTAAGCGCCTCCGCGCTGGCGGCGTGGTAATCGCGCGAGTCGGGCGTGGTGAGCGTGTAGGCGCCGCCCAGGCGCACGATGCGCGCGATGCCCTGCCCGAAGGGCGTCGTCAGCAGCATCTCGTCGCTCGAGGGCGCGTGGCGCCACGCGAAGTTGCCGCTCGCGGCATCGTCGCCGTACTTGACGGCGAACCGGCCCGACACCTCGAACTCCACCTCGGCCGCCGGCAGGGTGAAGCGCGGGCCGGCGCACGCCGCCGCCGCGAGCGCCGCCGCCGCGAGCGCGCCGCGCAGCCGGAGCGCGCGTGATCGCGCCGGCACGCTACCGGGTGAAGCGCTGGATCGTCTTGCGCAGCGTCTCGTTCTCCGGGCTCGACTTAACCGCCTCCGCCCAGACGCGGCGCGCCTCGTCGTGATTGCCGAGCACCCAGAGCACCTCGCCGAGGTGCGCGCCAATCTCGCCGTCCGAGCGCCCGTTCCAGGCGCGGCGCAGCTGCGCCACGGCGCCTTTCAGGTCGCCCATGCGGTACAGCACCCAGCCCATCGAGTCGATGATGAAGAAGTCGTCCGGCCGCAGCGACAGTGCCTTCTCGATCAGCTGCTTCGCCTCCGGCAGCCGCACGTCGCGGTCCGCGAACGAATACCCGAGCGCGTTGTAGGCGTGCGCGTAGTCGGGCTTGATCTTGATCAGCCGCTTCAGGCTGGACTCGAGGACGTCGAACTTGTCGAGCTTCTCCGCGGTGAGCGCCCGGTCGTACAGCAGGTCGGGCTGGTCGGGGTCCTTGCGCAACGCGCCGTCGAGCAGGTCGAACGCCTCCTGCGGATGGTTGGCGTCCCGCAACAGCTGCGACTCGGCGAGCAGCAGCTGCACGCGTTCCTCCTCGTTCGCCGCCGGCACCGAGTGAAGGTACTTGCGCGCCCCGTCGAGATCGCCCTGCTTCGCCATCGCGTTGGCGGTACGCATGCGCGCCGCGAGCGCGTGGTCGCCGTGCTGGATGGTCTTGTACCAGTCGATCGCGCGCGCCCAGTCCTTCTGCTCTTCGGCGACTTGGCCGAGCGTGTAGCGCAGGCCGTCCGGATCGCGATAGCCCATGTCGAGCAGGCGCTTGAGGTTCGCCTCGGCCACGGCATAGTCCTTCGCCTGGAAGGCGAGCAGCCCGACCGCGTAGATCGCGTCCATGTCGTCCTTGTAGCGCGACAGGATGCGCTCGAACTCGGCGCGCGCCTCGGGATAGTGCCTCGCCAGCACCAGGCTCCTCGCGTAGTTGAGCCGCACGTCGCGCGCGTCCGGGTGCTTCGCCAGGTAGGCGGCGAGGCTCTCGGCCGCCTCTTCCGGCGAGCGCCGCTCGAGCAGCTGCGCCTCGTAGAGCGCGGCCACTTCCCAGTCCGGGCGCAGCTCGCCGGCCTTGCGGATCTCGGCGAGCGCGAGGTCTTCGTCGCCCGCCGCGGACGCCGCCTGCGACACCGCGAAATGAGCCTGCGGCAGCGTCGGGTAGTCGTCCGCGAGCTTGCGCACCACCCGCAGGTTCGCCGCCGCGTCGGGATTGGCGGCGAGCAGCCGCTGCAGCTGCATGAACCCGTTCGGCGCGGCGTTGGCGTTGCTCGCCAGCAGCTTCGCCAGATAGGGCTCCGCCTCCTCGACCTGCTTCGCGCTCACCAGCAGCACGATCAGCGTCTGCAGCGCCTGCGCCGAGTCGGGGTCGGTGTCGAGCCAGATGCGCGCGGCCGCCAGCGCGTTCTGCGGCATGCGCGCGTAGTTCGAGATCTCGACCGCGCGCCGCGCCACGCGCGGATCGCGCGTGCGCTTGGCCAGGTCGAGGTAGGTCTGCGCCGCGAGCGCCGCGTCGCCGCGCTGCGCGGCGATCTCGCCGAGCAGGAACTCGTAGAGCAGCTGGTCGGTGAGCTCCAGCGACGGCAGGCGCGGCTTGGAGCTGGCGGGCTGCGGCGCGGCGACGCCGCCCGGCCCCTCGTCGTCTAGGTCGAGCGTCTGCTGCGCGCGCGCCACGCCACCGCAGGCGAGCGCCAAGGCGAGCACGGCGGCGAGCATCGAGCGCAGCGGCATGGCAAACCGAGTGTAGGTAGTTTTGATGCTGCGCACAAGACGAGCGGCTATACAATCCGCGCACGCGAGCGCGGGCCATGCCAGAACTTCCCGAGGTAGAAGTGACTCTCAGAGGTATCGCGCCCCTGCTGGTGGGAAAGCGCATCGCGTCCGTGGTAGTCCGCGAGCCGCGGCTGCGCTGGCGCGTGCCTGACGCCGTGCGCAAGCTTGCCGGGCGCGAGGTGCGCGCGCTGCGCCGGCGCGGCAAATACCTCCTGATCGACTGCGGCGGCGGGCACCTCATCGTGCACCTCGGCATGTCGGGGAGCCTGCGCCTAGCGGCGCCGGGCTCGGCGCCCGGGCGGCACGATCACTTCGACCTGGTGCTCGCCGGGCGTACGCTGCGCCTGCGCGATCCGCGCCGATTCGGCGCAGTGCTGTGGACCGAGGCCGCCCCGGAGACGCACCCGCTACTGCGCCACCTCGGCGTCGAGCCGCTGTCGCCCGCGCTCGGTGGCGGGAGCCTGCATGCGCTGACGCGCGCGCACCGCACCTCGATCAAGCAGTTCCTGATGGATGCGCGCCGCGTCGCGGGCGTCGGCAACATCTACGCTTCCGAAAGCCTCTACCTCGCCGGCATCCACCCGCGCACGCCTGCGCGCCGCCTGTCGCCCGAGCGCTGCGCGCGGCTGGCGCGCGCGCTGAAGCGCACGCTGCGCGCCGCGATCCGCGCCGGGGGGTCGACGCTGCGCGACTTCGTCGGCAGCGACGGCGCGCCGGGCTACTTCCAGCGCCGCGCCTGGGTGTACGACCGTGCGGGACTGCCGTGCCGGCGCTGCGGGACGCCCATCAGGAAGATCGTGCAAGGGCAGCGCGCAACGTACTTCTGCCCCAGGTGCCAGCGCTAGCCCTGCTTCAGCGCCTTGACCTTCGCCGCCAGCCGCGTGCCGACCCTGGGATGCACGAACTTGGAGACGTCGCCGCCGAGCGAGGCGATCTCGCGCACCAGCGTCGCGGAAATGAACATGTGCTCGCCGCCGGGCGTGAGGAAGATAGTCTCCATCTCGGGGTAGAGATCGCGGTTCATGCCGGCGAGCTGGAACTCGTACTCGAAGTCCGACACCGCGCGCAGGCCCCTCAACACCACGCGCGCGCCCTGCGCGCGCACGAATGCGGTCAGCAGGCCGCTGAAGCCGGTCACCTCGAGGTTGCGGACGTCGGCGAGCGCCTCGCGCGCCATCTCGATGCGCTCGCCGACGCTGAAGAAGGTGCGCTTCGGCGTGCTCTCCGCGATCGCCAGGACCACCGCGTCGAACAGGACGCTCGCGCGCCGCACGAGGTCCTCGTGGCCCCGCGTCAGCGGGTCGAACGTGCCCGGGTAAACCGCCTTGATCATGGCGCTCCTTCCGTAGCGTTCCACTGCAGCAGCTGAAAGCTCACCCGCCCGGCCCGGCCGCGCCTGAGCTCGGTCCACGGCGCGCTGGCCGCCACGACGCTCTCGGCCTCGACATACACCCGCGCGCCCGGCGCCAGCCGCGGCGCAAGGCGCGCCAAGATGGCGGGCAGCACATTCTGCCCGAACGGAGGATCGAGGAAAACCACGTCGAAGCGCGCGCCCGGGCGCGCAAGGTAGGAGTCGGCGTCGGCGCCGACGATCTCCACCTCGCGCGCGCCCAGCGCGGTGCGGCTTCGCTCCAGAGCGGCGCGCGCGGCGCGGTCGGTCTCGACCATCACCACGCGCGCCGCGCCGCGCGAGGCCGCCTCGAAGCCGAGCGCGCCGCTGCCGGCGTAGAGGTCGAGGCAGGCGCAGCCGTCGAGGGTCTGGCCGAGCCAGTTGAACAGCGTCTCGCGCACGCGGTCGGGAGTCGGCCTGAGGCCCGGCCGCGGCGCGACGCGCAGCCGCCGGCTGCGGAACTTTCCGCCGACGATGCGCAGGGTGCCGCCGTGCGCTCGCGCTTTGCCGGTAGAATCCACGCATCCATGGTAGCAGCGACCTCGTGGGCGGCGCGCCTCAAGGCGGGCCTCGCGCGCACGCGCGAAGCTTTGGGCGGAGGCCTCGGCGCGCTGCTCGGCGCGCGGCGCGTCGACCCGGCGCTTTACGAGGCGCTCGAGACGGCGCTGCTCGCCGCGGACTGCGGCGTCGAGGCGACGCGCGCCCTGCTCGAAGAGCTCCAGCGCCGAGCGCGCAGCCGGCGGATCGAGGACGGCGCCGCGCTGAAGGCGGCGTTGACGGAGTTGCTCGCCGAGCGCCTGGCGCCGCTGGAGCGGCGCCTCGTCCTCCCGGCCGGCGAGGCGCGCCCCTTCGTGATCATGCTCGCGGGCGTCAACGGCTCCGGCAAGACCACCTCGATCGGCAAGCTGGCGCAATGGCTGCAGTCCGGCGGCGCGAGCGTGATGCTCGCTGCGGGCGACACCTTCAGGGCTGCGGCACGCGAGCAGCTCGCGGCCTGGGGCGCGAGGAACGGCGTCGCGGTGATCGGGCAGCAGGGCGGCGACCCGGGCGCGGTGATGTTCGACGCGGTGAGCGCGGCGCGCGCGCGCGGCGCCGACGTACTGATCGCCGATACCGCCGGCCGGCTGCCGACGCAGCTGCACCTGATGGAGGAGATCAGGAAGGTGAAGCGCGTCATCGGCAAGGCGCTCGCCGGCGCGCCGCACGAGACGCTGCTGGTGCTCGACGCCGGCACGGGCCAGAATGCGCTCGCGCAGGTGCGCGCCTTCGACGAGGCGCTCGGCCTAACCGGCCTCATCCTCACCAAGCTCGACGGCACCGCCAAGGGCGGGGTGCTGCTCGCCATCGCCCACGCGCGGGGTCAGGCGGCGCGCGCGCTCCCGGTGCTGTTCGTCGGCGTCGGCGAGGGCGTCGACGACCTGCGCCCGTTCGCCGCCCGCGAATTCGCGGAGGCGCTGGTTGATTAGCTTCTCGGCGGTCGCCAAGCGCTACCCCGGGGGGCACGAGGCGCTCGCCGGCGTCAGCTTCGCGCTCGAGGCCGGCGAGTTCGCGTTCGTCGCCGGGCATTCGGGCGCGGGGAAATCCACGCTGCTCAAGCTCATCCCGGCGATTGAGCGCCCGAGCTCGGGCGCGGTGCTGGTGAACGGGCAGAACGTCGGCGCGCTCAAGCCCGCGGCGATCCCGTACCTGCGCCGCAACCTCGGCCTCGTGTTCCAGGACCAGAAGCTGCTCTATGACAGGAGCGTCATCGACAACGTCCTGCTGCCGCTCGGCTTCGGCGGGCTGCATCCGCGCGAGGCCGCGCGCCGCGCCCGCGCCGCGCTCGACAAGGTCGGGCTCGCCGCGCGCGAAAAGGCGAGCCCGATCCAGCTCTCCGGGGGCGAGCAGCAGCGCCTGGCGATCGCGCGCGCCGTGGTCAACCGGCCGGCAATCCTGATCGCCGACGAGCCCACGGCCAACCTCGACGCCGCTTCGGCCTCCGCGATCCTCGGAATCTTCGCCGCCTTCAACCAGGTCGGCGTCACGGTGCTCGTCGCGACCCACGACGAAGCGCTGATCGGCCGCTTCGCGAAGCGCGTGCTGCGGCTGGCGGCGGGAAGGCTCGCGGCGTGAGGGCCTGGCTGCGCCAGCACCGGCGCGCCCTCGCCGGCGCCGTCGCCAAGCTCGCGGCTCAGAAATCGGCCGCGGTCCTGAACGCGCTCGTCATCGGCATCGCGCTGTCCCTGCCAGCGGGCGGCTACGCCGTGCTGGCGAGCCTGCGCCCGCTCACTCTCGGCGCGACGCTCGAGCCGCAGCTCTCGGTGTTCCTGCGCCCGGAGGCAAAGCGGGCCGACGCCGAGGCGCTCGCCGCGCGGCTGCGCGGCGACCCGCGCGTGCGCTCGCTGCGCCTGGTACCGCGGGAGCAGGCGCTGAAGGAGCTCGAAGCGGTTCAAGGCCTGGCGGAGGTGGTGGCGGCGTTGAACCGCAACCCCCTGCCGGATGCCCTCGTGCTGCGGCCGCAAGAGACGGACGCCGCCGCTCTGGAGTCGCTCGCCGCGGAATTGCGCGGGCTGCCGGTCGTCGGCCACGTGCAAGCCGACGCCGCATGGGCGCGGCGCCTGGCCGCGCTGGCGGGTACCGCGCGCCTCGCCATCGCGCTGCTCGCGGCGCTGCTCGCGGTGGGGCTGGTGGCGATCACCTTCAACACTATCCGGCTGCAGATCCTCACGCAGCGGGCCGAAATCGAGATCTCCAGGCTGATCGGCGCCACCGACACCTTCATCCGGCGGCCGTTCTTCTACCTGGGCGCGCTGCAGGGGCTCGCGGGCGGGCTGGTCGCGCTCGCGATCCTCTGGGGCGGGCTCGCCGCGCTCAACGTTGGCGTTGAAGAACTCGCGGCGAGCTACGGCGCGGCCTTCAGGCTGGCATTCCTCCCGCCTGGCGATGCCGCGGCCGTGGCGGTCTTCTCCGGCGTTCTTGGGTGGCTGGGGGCATATTTGTCAGTCAGTAAATACTTACGTGAAATCGATTAATAGAAGACAGATCATTGAACCCTTGGCAAGGAACTTGATCCAGGGTTAGCACTCTAATATGTCGAGTGCTAGAATGCTCGAAAGGAGCTTGAGGATGCAAGCAATGTCCCTGCCGATGCCCCTGTCGCTGCCTTCGGCGGCCGGAAGCCTTGAGGCCTATGTCCAGTCGGTGAACCGCCTGCCGATGCTGAGCGCCGAAGAGGAGCGCTCGCTCGCCCTGCGCTACCGGCAGGAAGACGACCTCGACGCGGCCCGCCAGCTGGTGCTCTCGCACCTGAGGCTGGTGGTGTCGGTGGCGCGCGGCTATCTCGGCTACGGGCTGCCGCACGCGGACCTCATCCAGGAAGGCAATATCGGCCTGATGAAGGCGGTGAAGCGCTTCGACCCTGCGCGCGGCGTGCGCTTGGTGTCCTTCGCCATCCACTGGATCAAGGCGGAGATCCACGAATACATCCTGCGCAACTGGCGGCTGGTGAAGGTCGCCACCACCAAGGCGCAGAGAAAGCTCTTCTTCAACCTGCGCTCGATGAAAAAGGACTTCGCGCCGCTCACGCTGGACGAGGTCGGCCGCGTCGCCGGGGAGCTCAACGTCAAGCCCGAGGAGGTCGCCGAGATGGAGACCCGGCTCTCGGGGCGGGACGTCGCCTTCGAGGCCGACGACTCGGACGACGAGGCGTACGCGCCCGTGCACTACCTCGCCGCCGACCCCGCGCAGGAGCCCTCGCACCTGCTGGAAGAGGTCGAGGAAGAGCGGGTCAATGGCGAAGGGCTCTCGCGCGCCCTCGCCGCGCTCGATCCGCGCAGCCGCCGCATCGTCGAGGCGCGCTGGCTGAAGGAGAAGGACGCGCTCACGCTGCACGACCTCGCGCGCGAGTTCAAGATCTCCGCCGAGCGCGTGCGCCAGCTCGAGGCCAAGGCGCTGGCGAAGATGAAGCAGGTCATCGGGGCGCCGGAGCCGCGTGCGCTGGCGGCGCCAGCCGCCCGGTAAGGGGGCTTCCCTCCGTCCCGACGGCCGCCGCGCGCGGCCGTCTTCGTTTCGTCCTAGTCGATCGCGATGACGCCGTTGCGGATCGCGAACTTCACCAGCGCCGCGAGCGAGTCGATATCGAGCTTGCGCATCAAGCGCAGGCGGTAGGTTTCGACCGTGCGCGGCGACAGGCCGAGCGCGGCCGCGACCTGCGGATTGGTCCTGCCCTCGGCCACCAGCCGCAGGATGTTGCGCTCGGTCGTGGTGAGCACCTCGGTCGCTCGGTCGCCCTGCTGCTCGGGCCGTCCCCCCTCCAGCAGGCGCTCGGCGATCCCCCGGCCGACGTAGCGCCGGCCGGCGGCGACCGCCCGTACGGCGCTCAGCACCTCTTCGGCGTTCGAAGCCTTGGTGAGAAAACCCCGCGCCCCTGCGTCGAGCGCGCGCCGCAGCACGATCGAGGAGGCATGCATCGAAAGCAAAACTACGCCGGTCCCAGGGCTTTTCTGGGCGAGCGCGCGCGTCGCATCTACCCCGTTGAGGCTAGGCATCGCAATTCCCATGACGGCAACGTGGGGAGAGAGCCGCTCGGCGTGGCGCACGGCATCCTCGCCGTCGCCCACGGCGACCAGGACCTCGATGTCCGACGAATGCCCGAGGATATGGAGGAGCCCGTCGCGCAGCACACCATGCTCCTCGGCAACCAGCACGGAAATGCGGTTGCCGGCTTCCACAGAGGATCCTGCCGTCCTACGCTTCGCCACTCTTCTTTGACACGCGCGTTTGCCATTGTAGTTCCGTAGTTCCCGAACTCCCCTCCTCAAGCGCCGTCGGGCCTCCCCGACGTCTAGCGCTTGAGCAAGGCGCGCAGATCGTCCGGCAGGTCGGCGGCGATGCGCTCCGCCCGCACCAGCAGCCGCAGGCGCCCTTGCGGGTCGATGACGTAGCACTGGGAGCTATGGTTCATCGTATAGACGCCAGGCGCGCTTTCGGAATTCTTCTCGTAGTAGATGTGGAATTCCTTGGCCGCCTTTGCGGTCGCGGCGGCGTCGCCGTAGAGGCCGAGGAAGCGCGGGTCGAACGCGGGCACGTATTGCTTCAGCACCTGCGGCGTATCCCGAGCCGGATCCACCGTCACGAAGAGGACCTGCACCCGGTCGGCGAGCGCCCCGAGCTTCTTCATGACACCGGCAAGGTCGGCGAGGGTTGTCGGGCAGACGTCCGGGCAATGCGTGTAGCCGAAGAACAGCACCACCGCCTTGCCTCGGAAGTCGGCGAGGGTGCGTGGCTTGCCGTCGAAATCGGTCAGCGCGAGCGAATGCCCGAAGTCCGCCCCGGTGATGTCGGTGCTGCGGAATTTCGGCCCGGCGGGGCTGCACGCGGCAAGCATCGCGGCGGCGAGCGCCAGCGCGAGGACGAAGCTAGAGCGCGAGATAGTGGTCAACGAGCAGCGCGGCGAAGAGCAGCGCGAGGTACACGATCGAGTAGCGGAAGGCCGCCTGCGCGAGGCGGTCGCTGTAGGCGGTCACGATGCGCACCGCGTAGGCGACGTAGAGGGCCCCGAGCGCGAGGGCAGCCGCGAGATACGTAAAGCCGCTCATCCCGGCCGCGAACGGCAGCAGCGACACTGCGAACAGGATCAGCGTGTACAGCAGCACCTGCAGCCGCGTGTACCGCTTGCCGTGCGTCACCGGAAGCATCGGCACGCCGGCGCGCGCGTAGTCGTCGGTGCGGTACAGCGCCAGCGACCAGAAGTGCGGCGGCGTCCAGGCGAAGATGATGAGGAACAGCAGCAGCGCCTCGGTCGGCACCGTGCCGGTCACCGCGGCCCAGCCGAGCACCGGCGGCATGGCGCCGGAGGCGCCGCCGATGACGATATTCTGCGGCGTCAGCGGCTTCAGGATGACCGTGTAGACGATCGCGTAGCCGACGAAGGTGCCGAGCGTCAGCCACATGGTGAGCGCGTTCACGTAATGCTCGAGCAGCCACAGCCCGAGGCCGCCGACCGCGCCGGCGAACACGACCGTCTGCAGCGGCGTGAGCTCTCCCTGAGGCAGCGGCCGCCAGCGGGTGCGCTGCATGCGGGCGTCGATGCGTTGCTCGACCAGGCAGTTGATCGCCGCCGCTGAGCCCGCAACCAGCGCGATGCCCACCGTCGCCGCCGCGAGCAGCCCCGCGGGCACCATGCCCGGGGAGGCGAGCAGCATGCCGATCACGGCTGTGAACACGATGAGGGAAACGACGCGCGGCTTGGTCAGCGCGAGAAAGGCCCGGACGCGGCCGGGATGCGTCCTGGCGTGTGAACCGCGGGTGAGTTCTGCCGACAAGCCCCTGAATTTTAGCCGAACTGCGACACCTGCAGCAGGTGGTGGAGGTCCTTGATCATGCGCGAGGGGTCCGGGTCCCTCGGGAACCGCATCATCAGGTTGCCGAGCGGATCCACGAGGTAGATGTGGTCTTTCACCGAGCCTTCGCCGGGCGGAAAGCCGGCGCCGTCGGCGCCCGCGCCGAAGACCACTCTGGTGCCTGCGATCGCCTCCAGCAGCCGGGCGCGCGGCTGCACGCCGTCGGTGACGAACCATAGCCGCTCGACGCGCTGCATGTCGCCTCCCTGCGCGCGCCGGATCTGGCGCATGATGTAGAGCTTGCGCTCGCAGGCCGCGTCGCAGGCGCCGCCGTCGAACTGCACCAGCACCCAGCGCCCCTTCAGCTCCCGCACCGCCGGAATGGCCACCGGGCTCGGCGCGACCAGGGTGCCGTAGTTGCTCGTCGCACCCGGGGAGAGATCGAGCCACCACGCGACCCACGCCGCCGCGACCGGCAAGGCGAAGAAGGCGCCGATCAGCAGGAGCTTCAGGCGTCCGCGGCGTGCGGCGGGAGTGTCAGGGCCTTGCATGCTTCAGGTTGAGCGCCACCAGCAGCACGATTGAAAGAGCGGCGAGCGAATACCACTGCAGGGCGTAGCTCTGATGTCCGGCGACCCCGATCCCGTGGTGCGGCCAATCGCGCTGCAGCCCGTCCGAAAGCGGCGAGTGCTGCTCGATCACGTACGGCTCGAGCGCAAGCCCGGACCACGCCGCGAACTCCGCAAGGCTGACGTTCTCCCGCACGCGTCCGCGGT